>NZ_JBELOI010000008.1:0-209661 GCF_040276065.1 Castellaniella sp. GW247-6E4
TTTTCTGCATTATGAAAACCGAGTCGATTGGGCTGGAAAAGCGGATTCTGAAATCGGCTTGATCAGACCTTCCCTAGTGCTCAAGCACAGCCCGGCCAGGGCGCTGGCCGCCACGTTAAACTCGTGGCCGGAGCCCATCGTGCGGATGTGGCGCTTCTCCAAATCCAATGGAATCACCGAAGGATTCCACACCAAGATGGAGATGCTCTCGCGTAGGGCCTACGGCTTCAGAAACTTTGAGAATTACCGCATGAGGGTCTTGGCTCAATGCGGTTGGAACGGTGTCATCAACCGTGTCTGATGGATGCCCATCCCCCGTACATGGACGCCCCCGGTTTGCCAAGCTTTCATTTCGATGATGGGTCGAAGGAAGAGATTGCAGCTGTACATTCGGACTTTCGGTGTGGTATTTCTCCACTGTCCCTGATGGAATCTGCTGGCTGGTGCCCCTATCGTTAACACGCGAATCGTTGTCGCATCGGGGGAAACGGGCTTTACCAACCACGGTCTAACCTGTCTTGCCATCAATGTCGTGATCGCCTGAGCAATCGGTGAGGTGAAATCTGCTGCGTGTTGATGATGTATATAGGGTGAGCCGGTCAGGCTACACGCTGGCTGCACCGACCACATGGTCGGGCTGGAAGCGGCGGTTATAAAACAGCACCGCCCAGACTATCCTGGCCGTCTTGTTCGCTTGGGCTACCACGGCGATGTTCGTGCCCCGTCGATGGATCAGCTTACAGAGCCAGTGTTCGGGAGGCGCCTTTCTGCCAATGCTATAGGCAAGTGATCGGGCTCCGTGAATCAGCAACGTTCGCAGGTAGACGTCGCCCCGCTTGCTGATACTAAGTAACGTAGGCTTGCCGCCGCTGGAGTGTTGCCTGGGCACCAGCCCAAGCCACGCGGCAAGCTCCCGTCCGCTCTTGAAGTGGCGAGCATCTCCCACTGTGGCCACCATTGCTGTGGCGGTCAATGGCCCAATGCCCGGAATCTGCTCAAGCCGCTGGCTCGCCTGGTCACTTCGGTGCCAGGCCTTGATCTGAATCTCAATCTCGTCGACCTGCCGATCCAGCAGCCTCAAGTGCTCCAGCAGCCGTTCCACGAGCGCCCGAAACATACCCGGCACCTCACTGGCCGCATCCTCGATCAGCGCGGGCACTCGTTGCCGGATGTGGCTAATGCCTTGAGGCACAACCAGACCATACTCTGCCAGTAGGCCCCGGATCTGGTTGGCCTGGGCGGTTCGCGCCTTGATGAATCCCTGACGTGCCCGGTGTAGCGACAACACGGCCTGCTGATCAATGCTCTTGATAGGTACAAACCGCATCGTGGGCCGACCGACCGCTTCACAGATCGCCTCGGCATCGGCGACATCATTTTTATTGCTCTTGACGTAGGGTTTGACGAATTGTGGTGCGATCAGCTTGATCGTATGTCCCAAAGCCTGCAACTGACGGGCCCAGTGGTGGGCGCTGCCGCAAGCTTCCATGCCAATGAGACACGGCTCCAGATTGGCAAAGAACGCCGTTATCTGATCACGCCGCAGTTGCTTGCGTAGGACCACCTGGCCCTGCGCATCCGCGCCGTGAACCTGGAATACGTTCTTTGCAAGGTCGATGCCGACCGTCGTAATCTTCATGGTGGACGCCCTCCTGAGATGCAGTGAGTGTGACACCCTCACTTTAGGGCACCTCGATGCCGTGCGGCTTCAGGTAGGGGCGTCCATCCCATTGTTAATGGGGTAGAGCCCGGCATGAACTCTGGTGGGCCCCCCGTGAGTCGAACACGGCACCAACGGATTATGAGTCCGCTGCTCTAACCAAGCATGAGCTAGAGGCCCTTATCCGTCGCGCCGCCAGACTTGCAACAGCCTGGCGGCGCGACGGACACGATAATTATGGCATAAGACGGTCCTGTCCGGGATGGCGGAGGGCCCCTCGCGGGGCTTCTCGCAATCTGTCACCACTGGTTTGGCGCAGGTCCGCACATGGATGGTAAGCTCGCCGAAAAGAATAGGGAGAGGTGGCGTATGGGTCGGGTCGTTGAGAGGGTGCTTGCGGGCGCGCTGGTTTTGGTGGCAGCCTCCGCGGCCGGCGCTGCCGAGGTGGCGCGCTTCACTCCGCAGGGCGTGGCCGCCCGCGTATCGCAGGTCCAGGCCGACTTCCCGGCACCGGCCGTCGCGCTGGGCGACGACCGCGCCGTCGATCCGTTCGTCATACGTTGCGATGCCGGAGCGCCCCTGGGCGTGGGCCGCTGGGTCGATGCGAGCCATTGGGTGTTTACATTCCGCAAACCGCTGGCCGGAGCGGTCTCTTGTTCCGCGAGCGTCAATCCCGATTTTCGCGACCTCGAGGGTCGACCCTTGGCCCAGTCGACGTCCTATGCGTTTTCCACGGGCGGGCCACGTCCGACGATGCGCCGTCCCTGGGGTTCGACCATAGACGAGGATCAGGTGTTCGTCCTGTCCTTCAACGCGCTGGTGGATGCGGCGACGGTGTCCGCGCACACGGTGTGCCGCGTTCAGGGCATCGGCGAGGCGGTGGCGGTGCGGTTGATCGAGGGGGCCGCCCGGCGTGAGATTCTGGAGTCCGCCGGCATGGAGGACGCCGTCCCCGACGCCGGGACGCAATTGGTGCAATGCAAGCGCACGCTGCCTGCAAAAGCCAAGGTGAGGCTCGAGGTCGGGCCGGGGGTCCGGACGCTCGCGGTCGCAGGCGCCCCCGCGGTGCCCAGCACGCGAGCCCACGGCTTTGATTTCCGGGTGCGCGAGGCCTTCGCCGCCAGCATGCGGTGCATGCGCGAGCATGCGCAGGCCGCCTGCTCGCCGCTGGGCGATATCGTGCTCGGGTTCTCGGCACCCGTGCCGACCGAGCGGGCGATGGCCGCGACGCTTGAGACCGCGCAGGGCGTGCGCCGACCGGCAAGCGTCGGGGTGGAAGCCCCCGATTTTGTCGATCAGCTGCGTTTCGAGGCGCCGTTCCCCGAGAACGAGGCCCTGCGCCTGACCTTGCCCGAGGATATCCGGGACGATGCGGGCCGCCCGCTATCGAACCGGGCGCGCTTCCCCTTGCCCATTCCGACCGCGGCGCTGCCGCCCCTGGTGAAGTTTGCCTCGGGTACTTTCGGGGTGGTCGAGCGCTTTGCCGAGGCACCCGCGGCCTCGGGTGAGGCGGCCGCCGTGGTGCCGCTTGCACTGCGGCGGGTGGAGCCCGAGCTGCTGAGCCGCGAGTTGACGATCTCGGCCGGTACGGCCCGGGACCACGTCACGACCGACGACGCGGAGGCGCTGCGCTGGTATGCCAAGGTCGCCTTCTTCGATGGCGGGGCGCTCACCGCCCGCCAGATCGAGGATGCGCGGGCGCTGCGCACGCTCGGCGAGGAGGGGCCGGATGTGCCCCGGATCGATCTGCGCAAGGTGTCCTTGTTCGGCGAGCGGGACGCGGCCCGCACCCTGCGACTGCCCGGCGTGTCGCAGGATCCGGCGATCGAGGTGGTGGGCGTGCCCTTGGCGGAGCCCGGTTTCCACGTGATCGAGGTCGAGTCCGCGCAGCTCGGCGCCTCTTTGCTGGGCGAGTCGGCGCCGGTCTACGTGCGGACTTCTGTGCTGGTGACCAACCTTGCCGTCCATGTCAAGACCGGTCGCGACGACTTGCTGGTATGGGTGACGTCGCTGGACGACGGGCGGCCGGTCGGCGACGCGCAGGTGGCGGTGCTCGATTGTGCGGGCCGCCGCCTGGATCAGGGCAGCACGGATGCCCGGGGCCTGTGGCACCGGATGGGGGCGATCGAGAATGCGGCCGAGTGTTACGGCGGCGCTGCGTCCGGCCTGTTCGTGACGGCGCGTGTTGCTGCCGATCATCCCGAGGCCGGCGGGCAGGCGGACTTTTCCTTTGCCTGGACCTCATGGAATCGCGGCATCGAGTCCTGGCGCTTTCCAGTCTCCACCGAGTCCTCGTCCACGCCCGACCTGGTGGCGCATGCCGTGATCGACCGGACGTTGCTGCATCCCGGCGACCCGGTTTCCATGAAGGTATTCGCGCGTGTGCTCACGCGCACCGGCATGGACAACCCGCCGACCTCGCGGCTGCCGCCGCAGGCGGTGATTGAGCACGAAGGGTCGGGCGAGCGTGCGGCGGTCGACCTGGATTGGATGCTGAGCCCGAGCGGCGGCCGGTATGCGCTGCTGCGCTACGACGTGCAGCCCACTGCGAAACTCGGTCGCTATGCCGTGACGCTGGAGGAGCCCCGGCCCGCCGACGCGAAGGGCTGGGAGTGGGCGCCCAGCCATCGGATTGGTGAATTCCGGGTCGAGTCCTTTCAGTTGCCCGTGCTGACCGGCAGCCTCAAACTCAGCACCCCGCAGGGGCCCGGGCCTCTGGTCGCGCCCGAGTCGGTGCGCGCCGATGTTCAGCTCGCCTACGTCTCGGGTGGGCCGGCAGCAGGGCAGGCGGTGTCTCTGTCGGCGGTGTCCCGGCCCTTGGGTGTCGGATTTCCCGGCTATGAGGATTATGCGTTCGGCGTGCCGGACGGCATGCGCTCGGACGAGGATCGCGGCCAGGTCGAGGGTCTGCGTCGCTTGATTCTGGACAAATATGCGCTGCAGCTGGATTCCCAGGGCGGTGCCCAGGTGCAATTGCCGGAATTGCCGCGGCCGCTCGAGCCCCAGTCCTGGCTGGTCGAGGCCAGTTTCACGGATCCCAACGGCGAGGTGCAGACCATTGCGCAGGCCGCGCCGGTCTGGCCCTCGGCGGTGGTGGTCGGCCTGCGCACGGGTGGATCCCTGGCCCAGGGCGAGGCGGCGGAGGTCGGCATCGTTGCGCTGGATCCCTCGGGCCGGCCGGTGGTGGGCGTCGAGGTGCGCCTGGACGGTCGGGTGCGGACGGTCTATTCGACCCGCAAGCGCCTGGTGGGCGGCTTCTATCGCTATGACTCGTACGACAAGGTCGCGGAGTTGGGCACGCTGTGCCAGGGCAAGACCGACGAGCGTGGCCTGCTGGCCTGTCCGGTGCGCATGGACCGCTGGGGCGAGATACAGCTTTTCGCCCGGGCGGCCGATGCGCAGGGTCGTGTGTCGCAGGCGGCCTCCTCGGTCTGGGTTTGGGGCGGGGACGCCTGGTTCGGCGGCGGCGAGGATGATCGCATCGATGTGATTCCTGAGCGCAAGGTCTGGAAACCCGGCGAGACCGCAGAATTCCAAGTGCGCATGCCGTTTCGACGTGCCCAGGCGCTGGTGGCGGTCGAGCGCGAAGGTGTTCTCGAAACCCACGTGCTCGAGCTCGATGGGGACCAGCCCGTGATCCGCCTGCCGGTCAAGGCCGAGTGGGGGCCGAACGTCTATGTGTCGGTCCTGGCTGTGCGCGGGCGTGTCCGGGAGGTCCCCTGGTCGTCGTTCTTTTCTTGGGGGTGGCGCGAACCTCTGGACTGGTACCGCGCCTGGTCGAATCGGGTCGACGAGGCGCCCGTGCCCACGGGGCTGGTGGATTTGGCCAAGCCCTCGTTTCGCTTCGGGCTCGCCGAGATTCAGGTCGATGACGGCCAGAGCCGCCTGCAGGTGAGCGTGCAGGCCGATCGGCCGCAGTATCAGGTGCGCGAGACGGCGCAGGTGGATGTGGAGGTCAGGCGGCCCGATGGCGCCCCCGCCGCAGGCGCGAGCCTCGCCTTCGCGGCGGTGGACGAGGCATTGCTCGAACTGATGGGCAATCCGAGCTGGGATGTATCCTCCGCCATGCGTGTCTTGCGCGGCTATGGGGTCGAGACCGCGACCGGGATGGGCGAGGTGGTCGGGCGTCGGCACTATGGCCGCAAGGCGGTGCCCGCGGGCGGCGGCGGCGGGTTCAGCCCGACGCGCGAGCTCTTTGACACGCTGCTGTTGTGGCGTGGCGAGGTGGTCCTGGACGCCCAGGGGCGGGCGCGCATCGAGGTGCCGCTGAACGATGCGCTGACCCGCTTCCGGCTGGTGGCGGTCGCTGATTCCGGCCCAGGCCTTTTCGGCATGGGGCAGACCGACATCACCGTGACCCAGGATTTGCAGCTCATTGCCGGCTTGCCCCGTCTGGTGCGCGGCGGCGATACCTATACGGCGCGTGTGACTGTGCGCAATCGGACCGATCGGGCCATGGCGGTGCGCGCCGAGGCGCGCGTGGCGGCGGCCTCGGGCGCGGCGCGGGAGCTCCAGGCCCGGGCGCTGAACGTGGCGCCGGGGATGGCGGACGTGATCGAGTGGCCGGTGACCGCCCCTGAGGCGTCCGACGAGTCCGGCTTCGAAGCGCTCGAATGGGACATCCGGGCCACCGGAACGCCGGAAGGCGGAGGCAAGGCCGCGGCGGATCACATCCGCGTTGCCCAGCGGCTGGCGCCCGCCGTGCCGGTGCGGGCGCGGCAGGCGAGCCTGGTTCCTCTGCGGCCCGGCGAGCCCTTGCGGATTCTCGTGGATGCCACACCGGCGGCCCTCAAGAACGCCGCCGGCCAGGTCCGGGGCGCCGTGCAGGTGGGCCTGCGATCCAGCCTCGCGGGCGTCATGCCGGGGGTGCGCGCCTGGTTGAGCGACTATCCGTATACCTGCCTGGAACAACTCAGCGCCAAGGCACTCGGACTGCGCGACCCGGCGGCGTGGGAGGCGCTGATGCGCCGCCTGCCCGGTTATCTGGACGAGCGGGGGCTGGCGGCCTACTTCCCCGGTGGGAGGGGCAGCGTCGTCCTGACCGCACACCTCTTATCGGTCGCCGCCGAGGCGAGCGCCCTGGGGTGGGCCTACACTATTCCCGAAGAGTCACGCCCGCGCATGGTGACGGCCTTGCAGGACTTTGTGCTGGGCCGGATTGAATCCGATGATTGGGCGCCGGCGCGCGATGAGGCATGGCGCAAGGTGATTGCCATCGAGGCCCTCGCCCGCAACGGGGCCTATCGGCCCGGCATGCTCGACAGCATCGATCTGGACGTGACGGACTGGCCCAGCGCCGCCCTCGTGGACTGGTTGTCGATCCTGCGCAATGTGCCCGGCATCGAACAGCGCGCACAACGCCTCACCGAGGCCAAGGCCCTGCTGCGCGGCCGCTTGACGCGCCATGGCACCACGCTGGTGCTGGATGACGACACGGCGGACAGCGGCTGGTGGCTGATGAGCTCCGCCGCGGGGGTCCAGGCGCGCCTGCTCATGGCGCTGCTGACCGAGGCGGATTGGCGCGAGGATATGCCGCGCCTGGCGATGGGACTGATGAGCATGCAGCGGCGGGGCGCCTGGCTGACCACCACGGCCAACGTGCTGGGCAGCTTGGCGATGGCGCACTTTGCGCGGGCCTTCGAGTCGACGGCGGGCGAGGGCGAGATCCTCGTCGGCCTGGACGGCGGCGCGCCGGCGCGGACGCTGTCCTGGCAGGCCATGCCCGAGCGAGACGGTGTGCACGCCCAGACCATAGACCTGCCGTGGACCGGTGTCGGCCGCGACGTGCTGACCCTCGAGCCTAAAGGCGCGGGCGGCGGCTGGGCGGCCATCAGTGCCCGCACGGCCGTGGCCGATGCGCAGCCAGTGGATGCCGGCATGCGCATCGAGCGTCGCATCGAGGCGGTCGCGCGCGCCCGTCCGGATCACTGGTCGCCGGGGGATGTGTATCGGGTCCACTTGCGCATCGAGGCGCGGATGGCTGCGGTATGGGCGGTGGTCAGCGACCCGGTGCCGGCCGGCGCATCGATCCTGGGCAGCGGCCTGGGGCGCGATTCGGCCATCGCCACCCGCGGCGAGCAGGCGGTCGACGGCGGGATCGGCCCGAGTTTCATCGAGCGCGACGCGGGAATGTATCGGGCGTATTTCGAGGTCCTGCCCAGCGGCGTCCGGAACATCGAATACACCGTGCGGATCGATGCGCCGGGGCACTTCCAATTGCCGCCCACGCGTATCGAGGCGCTGTACCAGCCGGATGTCTTTGGCAGTGCGCCCAATGCGCCCTTTGATGTGGAGGCGCCCTGATGCCGGGAGCCCGTGCCCTGGCCGGTCTGGCCTTGTGCCTGCTGGCCGCGCAGGCGCAGGCTTTGCCGACCTACGAGGCGGTGCGCGCGGCGCACCGGCCTTCGGACGTGCGCGTGTTGGCGGCCGATGGCGAGGTCGTTCAGCGGGTACGCACGGATTTTTCCAGTCGGCGCGGTGACTGGGTCGTGCTAGAGAATATTTCCGTGGCGCTGCGGCGGGCCGTGCTGCGGTCCGAGGACAGCCGTTTCTACCGCCATGCCGGGGTGGATTGGCTCGCCATGGCGCGCGCGGGCTGGCGGACGCTGTCCAGCGGACGGGCGCAGGGCGCTTCAACCCTGAGCATGCAGCTTGCCGCCTTGCTGGACGATGATTTGCGGCGTGGCCCCGACGGCCGGGGCTTGATGCAGAAAATCGATCAGATCCAGGCTGCCCGCGAACTCGAGGCCGGCTGGACCAAGACGCAAATCCTCGAGGCTTACTTGAATCTTGCCGCTTTCCGCGGCGAGCTGGTCGGAGTCGATGCCCTGGCACGGGTCATGTTCCAGAAACGCGCCTCGGCACTCGATGACCGGGAGTCGGCGCTGGCCGCCGCGCTGTTGCGCGGGCCTAATGCCTCGCCAGCGGTCCTGGCCCGGCGCGGCTGCGTCCTGCTCAGCGAGCAGGGTCGGACCGGAGATTGCGCCGGGCTGCGTGATTTCGCGGAATTCACCCTGGGACGCACGGCGGCGCGCCGGCGGGATGCGCCAGGCCTCGCCCCGCATTTTGCGCGCTTGCTGGTCGCGCGACGAGACGCGCTAGCCGATGACGGCGTGCTGCGCACGGCACTGGACCAGGGCCTGCAAAGGACGGCCCTGGCGTCGATCCGCCGGCATCTGCACGATTTGCGGGGCACTGGCGTCACCGACGCGGCGCTGGTCGTGCTGGACAATCGCAGCGGCGCGATCCTGGCCTATGTGGGGTCTTCGGGCGGATTTTCCGATGCGGGCGCGGTGGACCACGCACGCGCCCTGCGCCAGGCGGGCTCGACGCTCAAGCCTTTCCTGTACGGCATGGCGCTCGACGAGGGGCGCCTGACCGCGGCCTCGCTGCTGGACGACCGCCCCCTGGATCTGGACGGCGGCGGCGGCCTGTACATTCCGGGCAATTACGATGGGCGCTTCAGCGGCTGGGTCAGCGCACGGCTGGCCTTGGCATCCTCGCTGAATATCCCGGCGGTGCGCGCCGCCATGATGGTGACACCCGATGCGCTGGCGCGCCGCCTCGCCGATCTCGGCCTGCCCTTGACCCATGACGGTGACTATTATGGCTACAGCCTTGCCCTGGGCAGCGCGGATGTGAGCCTGCTCACGCTTGTCAACGCCTATCGGGCGCTGGCGCAGTTGGGGCGCTATGCCCCGATCGATCTGGATGCGGGCGCGCGTGGCGGGGAGGCGCGCATCCCCGCGCAGCCGGGCGTGGCGTTGTATTCGCCGGGCGCCGCCTGGATCGTCGGCGATATTCTGTCCGACCGGCAGGCGCGGGCCCGGACGTTCGGCTTGGACAGTCCTTTATCGACCCCGTTCTGGACGGCGGTCAAGACCGGGACCAGCCGCGACATGCGCGACAATTGGTGCATTGGCTGGTCGCGGGACTATACCGTGGGCGTCTGGGTGGGCAATAGCGCCGGGGCGAGCATGCGCGAGGTCTCCGGCGTCAGCGGCGCGGGGCCGATCTGGCACGATATGATGGCCTGGCTGCACCGCGGTCGCGGCAGCGTTCAGCCGCCCATGCCCACGGGCGTGGTGCGCGTCCCGGTGCGTTTTGCGCAGGGGCCGGAGCCCGCCCGCGAGGAGGTCTTCCTAGGGGATACGGCGCAGCCGATCTTTGCGGCCGAGGTGCCTTGGGGCGAACCCGCGGGGCGCTTGCGTCTCGCCGAGGGTCAACCCTCCGGGCACGAGGTGATGCCCGAGGCGCGGGCCTTGCGCATCGCCGAACCCGTGGACGGCACCATCATGGCGTTGGACCCGGATATTCCCTTTGATCGGCAGCGCCTGCGCCTGCGGGCAGTGGATGCGGGTGCGCGCCCCGTCGTGGCGCGCTGGTTTCTGGACGGGGTGGCGCTCGATGGGGAGGAATGGCGGCCGGTGCCGGGCCGCCATCGTTTCGAATTGCGCGGGCCCGACGGCGGGATCCTGGATCGGGCGCGCGTGGTCGTGCGCGGCGGCGATTTCATGGGTGATGCGCCCGTGCGGCGAGTGCGAACGGACGGTGCGCAGTGAAAGATTTCAATGTCTTGTCAGAAGGAGGTGGTATGTCGGTTGCCGGGAAATGGATCGTCGCGGTGGGCGTGGCCCTGGTGGTTTCGGGATGTCAGTCGGTCCCCCAAGGCTCCGCCACGGCCCCGGCGGCCCAACTCGGGGGCACCGTACCCAGTTCGACGGATGATCGCCAGGTCGTCCGTGCCGATGCCCAGGCCGCCGACCTGCGAGTGTTTCTCGCGGATGTCCAGCCCAGGCCGGGATGGGCCGAAATCAGCCTCAAGCCCAAGGGGGTGTTGTACGTCCAGACCGCGCCCGTGATTTCACGCAGTGATCTGATCGGCATCCAGTCGGCCACGGACCAGTCGGGCGGCGGGATTCTGATCCTTGCCCTGAACGACGAGGGCCTGCGCAAGCTCCACGCGGCCACGGCGGCCAATCCGGGCTTGCGGCTGGCGCTGGTGGTGGGGCACACCATGCTGGCGGCACCGGGATATGCCGCGCCGATTCGCGAAAAACAGTTGGCTTTCGGCGTCGGGTCGCGGCGCAATGCTGAAATCGCGGCGCGTGCGGTGGCCGGGGTGGGCTCGGCGTCGCCCCCGGATTTTTGAGGCCCTGGCTTTCCTGCTTGCGTGCGACGGGACAAGCCGCCCGATCCGTGCGCCAAGGGTGTTGTTTTTTTCACGGCGGCTCATTTTTCCGCTTGCGGTTCCCCAGGAAGTTCCAGGAAAATATACGCATTGCGTATATTGGAGTCGATGATGGCCGTCTCACAACAAGTTTTCCTGCGCGACGCCATGCGTCGCCTGAACCTGACGCGTGACGTCTTTGCGGCAAGAATCGGTGTCAAGCGCCGCGCCCTGGATACCTGGCTCCTGCCCGAGGGCTCGCAAGAGGCGCGCGCCATGCCCGAAGTCGTCGGCCGCTTCGTCACCGAGATTGTCGAGAACGAGGCGTTGATGCAGAAATATGCGCAGAGCGCACAATCCGGGCCGTTGCGGGATCGGATCGCCATCGACAACAAGCATCAGCTCTTGTCAGTCGATCAATTCACACGCGAGTCCGTTGAGGAGCTGTTCCGGGTGGCCGACCTGATGCAACCGATCGCGCGGCGCCAGAAAGTGTCGCGTGTGCTCGAGGGGGCGGTGCTGGGCAATCTGTTTTTCGAGGCCAGCACGCGCACGCGCGTGAGCTTCGGCGCGGCATTCTGCCGCCTCGGCGGATCGGTGTGCGACACCACGGGATTCACGTTTTCCTCGATGGCCAAGGGCGAGTCCATCTACGACACCAGCCGCGTCATGAGCGGCTATGTGGACGCCATGGTGATCCGCCACCCCGAACAAGGCTCGGTGGCCGAGTTCGCGGCTGCGACCAATATTCCGGTGGTCAATGGCGGCGATGGCGCCGGCGAGCATCCCAGCCAGGCGCTGCTGGATCTCTACACCATCCTGACCGAGTTTTCGCGCCTGGGCAAGCTGCTCGATGGCGCGCACATCGCACTGGCCGGCGACTTGAAGTACGGACGCACCGTGCACTCGCTGATCAAGCTGCTCGCCCTGTATCGCGGCATGCGCTTTACGCTGATCTCGCCCCCCGGGCTCGAGATGCCGGACCACATCGTTGACCAGGCCGGGCGCAACGGCCACGCCATCGAGCAGACGCACGACCTGATCTCGGGCCTGAAGGGCGCCGACGTGATCTATGCCACGCGGGTTCAGAGGGAACGCTTCGCCGGCGAGGCCCTCGAGGGCTATTCCTCGGACTTCCAAGTCAACCGCGCGATCGTCGACGCCTGCTGCGGGCCGGACGTGATCGTCATGCACCCGCTGCCGCGCGACAGCCGCGAGGGTGCCAACGATCTCAGCACGGACCTCAACCACGATCCGCGCCTGGCGATCTTCCGCCAGACGGATAACGGGATTCCCGTGCGCATGGCGATCTTTGCCGTACTGATGGGGGTCGAGAGTCTGGTGCAGCATTCCCTGCGCGATGTCACCTGGACGCCGCCCTCGCATATCGGCCCCGACGACAGCGTGTTCCACGGGATGTATTGAAAGGCCCCGGAATCTGGATTTTATGGAGGTATTACAAAGATTTATCTTGGCGCATGTCTTCCTCGTTAAGATGGTGAAAAGCAATAAAGGGCGCCCACTGCCCATAATCGCCATACTGTCAGGAGATACTCATGAGCCAATGTTTACTTACTCGGCCCGCCGCCCTGGCGGCCGCTTTGCTGGTCGGCTTGGGCGGGTTTGCAGTCAGCGGCGACGTTCTTGCCCGGCAAACGCTGCGGGTCGCGCACGTGTCCAGCGTCGACAGCCTGGTCAACCAGGCCCTGGTCCGCTTTGCCGATGAGGTCAAGGAGAAAACCGGCGGCGAGCTGGCGATCGCCATTTATCCCGATGGCCAACTCGGCGACGAGGCGCCGATCGCTGATGCCGTCGGTGCCGGTGCGATCGACATGGGACTCGGGGGCGCCCTCGACGCCATCGACCCGCGCCTCAATGTCGTCAGCCTGCCGTTTTTGTTCAAGGACGCGGCGAACGTCCACGCGTTCCTGGACGGCCCGGCCGGGCAGGAGTTGATGACGCTCGGGCAGGACCGAAACTACATCCTGCTGGGGGCCTTGGATTCCGGATTCCGGCAGTTTGCCAACCAGAAGCATCCCATCCGCAACCCGGCGGATCTGGCCAGCCTGAAGATCCGTACTCCGCCCAATCCGGTGATCCTCGCGACCATCAAATCGCTGGGGGCGCTGCCTCAGGCCATTCCTTATGGCGAGGTTTATACCTCCCTGCAGTCAGGCGTCGTCGATGGCGTGGAGCCCGAGTTGCGGGATTTCTATGAGCAAAAATGGTACGAGGCGGCAAAGTACGTGACCATGTCCAATTACGTCTGGTCGGCCAATATGTGGTTCATGAACAAGGCCCGCTACGACAGCCTGAGCGACCAGCAGCGCGAGGTGTTGCGCGCCGCCGCGGCCAATAGCGTGAATTGGTATCGTGGCGAGCTCGACCAAGCCTACAAGGTGGTCATCCAGGCGCTCGAGGACAAGGGTGTGCAGTTCAACGACGTGGATGCAGCCGCCTTCCGTGAAAAGGTCGACCCGGTCTATCAGCAGTTCGCAAAAGAGTGGGGCGAGACTTTCGTGGAATCGGTCCGCGCGGCCGCGCAACGCTGAGTTGAGGCGCCGGCGCCATGCAAGCCACCGACGATACGTCCCGGGCGCCCAGGCGCCCGCTGCCTGTACGGCTGCTGGAAGGGTTCGGGATTGTGCTGCTGCTATTGACCCTGGGCGCGACCCTGGCAGGCATGTTGGGTCGTTATCTGCATCTGCAGAACGTCGAAGGGTCTTTTGAAATCGCGGGCATGAGTTTCGTCTGGCTGACTTTCATCGGGACGGTCATCGCGGAAGTCCGGCGCGAGAACGTGCGCTTCGAAGGCCTGCTCCTTTTTCTGCCGCCGATTGGCCGCTATGTGCTGGACTGGGTCAGCCTGTTGATCTTGCTGGGGGTCAGTCTGTGGCTGGCAAACAGCGGGTGGGCCGTTCTCCAGCAGTCCGGCCATGTGCCCACGCCGGTGCTGCGCTGGCCCACGGGTATCCTCAGCTCGGCGTTGTTCGCCGCGGCCTCGATGCTCATCGTGCTGGCCGTGTGGCGCCTGGCCCGCTTGCTGAAAACCTTCCCGGGGGGCAGGCCATGACGGTCGCCCTCATTTTCCTGGGATTTGCGCTTTTTCTGGTTCTGGGCAGCCCCATCGTCTGGGCGATGGCGGCGGCCGTCATCCTGGCCGTGAGCGCCGGCGATCTGCAGATGCCGACAGCCTGGCTCGCGCAGCAGACCCTGCGGGGCGCCGACTCGATCAGCCTGGCGGCGATCCCCCTGTTCCTGCTTGCGGGCGAGTTGATGAACCGGGGCGGGCTGACCCGGCACATCATGGGAATCGCCGAATCGCTGTTCGGACGACTGCGCGGTGGCCTGGGACTGGTCAACGTCGCGACGGCCTTTGTGTATGGCGGTATCACCGGATCGGCGACGGCGGACACCGGCGCGATCGCCAAGATCATGATCCCCGCCATGGAAGAGCGCGGCTATGGGCGCGCATTCGCGGCCGCGGTGACCGCCGCGTCGGGGACGCTGGGCATCATCGTGCCGCCCAGCGTCGTCCTGATCCTGTATGGGGTGCTGACCAATACCTCCATTGGCGGCTTGTTCGTCGCCGGCGTCGTCCCCGGGGTGCTGCTGGCCGCGAGCTTCATGGTGACAGCGTACATCGTGGGCGTCAGGGAGCAATTCCCCTTGCTCGAGAAGCCGCTGCAGGCCCGGCAATTGAGGACAGACCTGATTTACGCCTTGCCCGCCTTGCTCATGCCGATCCTCGTGCTGGCCAGCATCGTGCTGGGATATGCCACGACCACCGAGGCCGCCGCGCTGTCCGTGCTGTACGCCTGGGTTGCCGGCGCCCTGATCTATCGCGAACTCTCCTGGCGGGATCTCGTTCCGGCCATGATCGAAGCCGTGGCAACGACCGGCGCGGTCATGATCATCATGGCGGTCGCCACGCCCTTTGGCTGGATACTGACGTTCGAGCAGGTGCCGCATGCCGTTGCGGAGTGGATCGCAGCCGTCCAAGCAGGGCCGTCCATGACGATCCTGCTGATTATCCTCGCGCTGGCCTTTGTCGGGCTCTGGATGGATCTCGGGCCGGCCATCATCATCCTGGCGCCGATTCTCGTGCCGATCGCCAAGGCGGCCGGGTTCGATCCCTACCAGATCGGCATGATCTTCACGGTCACTCTGGGCCTGGGGCTTTTCACGCCGCCGGTGGGCACCAATATCTTTGTGGTGTGCAACGTCGGGCGCATCGGCATCGGCGCCGTGTCGAGGCGGCTGATTCCGTTCTGGATCGCGACTTTCGTGGTCATTGGCCTGCTGGCGGCTTTTCCCGGCCTGTCCGCCTGGCTGCCCGGGGTCATGGGTTATTGACCGTCACCGATTGCCTGTTTTGTTGGAATTCACACATATGAATCATCTCGTTGGGGGTATCTCGAGTGCTGGACGGGCCTTGCCCGATCTGGACGGGCAGCGTTTTCTGGCCGAGCGCGCGCAGGGCCCTTACCTGTGGGATACGCGCGGCGTTCGCTACCTGGACACGGCCATGAGCTTTGGCGCCACTATGCTCGGCCACGCGCCGCGCGCGGTGGTCGAGGCCGTCAACGGCATGTTCTCGAAAATGCCCATGCCTTCTTTTGCGCATGAAACCGAGGAGCGCGCCGCCGCCGCGCTGGCGGCGTGCACAGGCCCGCTCTCGCGCGTGATCTTCGTCAATAGCGGCAGTGAGGCGGTGCATCTGGCCTGCCGCGCCGCGCGGGCGTCGACCGGGCGCACGCGCATCGCCAAGTTCGCCGCTGGGTACGATGGCTGGTATGATCAACTCGCGTTCGGCAACGCGAGCTCCCGAGAAGCTGGCATGGGCGCGGGCGCGCGGCCGGAAAAAGACGGCATGCTGCTGCTGCGCTACAACGACTTCCAGGATATCGAGCGCTTGTTCGACGAGTGTCCGGATATCGCGGCCGTGCTGATCGAGCCGGTCCTTGCCAATGCGGGCTGCCTGGAACCGGCGCCGGGATACCTGAAGGCCGTCGCCGATGGCGCGCGTCGACATGGCGCGGTCGTCATTCTGGACGAGGTCCTGATGGGGTTTCGCCTGCACGCCGGGCTGTGTGGCCACTTGTACGGAGTGGACGCGGACCTCGCCACCGTGGGCAAGGCGATCGGCAGCGGCACCGCAGTGGCCGCCGTGGTGGGCAAGCCCGAGATCATGGATGTTTTTGAGAACCGACGGGCCGTTCGGGCAGGGACCTATAGCGGCAATCCGCCGGTGTGCGCCGCGGTGCTGGCGACGCTGGAACAGCTCCAGGCCCAGGATTATCCCGCCTTGCTGGCGCGCGGGAATGCCCTGCGCGACCGGTTGGCCAGGATTTTCCGGGATGCCGGCCTGCCGTTTTCCACCACCGGCTTCGGATGCGTATTCACCCCTTGGGCGCACGACGAGCCACCGACGACGTATGCGGCGGCTTTCGGTGCCGCGTCGACAGAGTGGACGCTCGATCTACACCTGGCCTTGCGCCGGGCGGGTGTCTTGATCATGCCGTTCGCGTTTGGGCGCCTATATCTGACCTTTGCGCACGACGAGGCCGTTGTGGAGGAACTGGCGGCCGGATTCGTCACGGCGGTTCAGACGCTGGCCGGCGTCTCGAAATAGCTCTGGATGAATTGCGCCAGGCGTCGCACCAGCAAGGGGGCGTCGTCCGGCATGCAAAGGGCCAGCTCGAGATCGGGTAAATCAGGCAGGCCGTGGGCCCGTCCCAGGATGCGCCAGCCCTCGGGCATGATCGATTCCGGCAGCACGGTCAGGGCACCGTTGAGCCTGACCGCGGCCTGCACGCCAGGCAGGTGCGATGAGGAGCATACGATCCGCCAAGCGCGCCGCGCCTCATCCAGCGCGGCGAGAATTCTTGGCCTGGCTCTGCACTGATCCGCGAACAGGGCCAGAGGCAGTACGGGGTCCGCTTCCGGATAGTGATTCGGGACAGTGCACCAGAGCTGGCGCTCGCGGGTGAGGAACTGGCCGACATCGTGGCCCGGCTGGCGCGTGATCACGGCCAGATCGATGCTACGTTGCACCAGCAGGGTTTCCAGGCGGTTGGAGAAATCGCACAGGATGTCCACTTGGACATCAGGGTGGCGGCTCGCGAATTCACGCAGCAGCGCGCTGCCCAACACGTCGAGGTAATCGTCCGGCATGCCGATGCGCACCACCGTCGAATCGATGCCGCAGTTCAGCGCGCACAGCATTTCGCTCTCGAGGGCAAGCATGCGGCGTGCAAAGCTGATGAGTACCTCGCCCTGGCTGGATAGCACGACGCCTTGGCGAGTGCGCTCGAGCAGCTTGCGCCCGAGGCGGCGTTCGAGCCGATTGATGATCAGGCTGACGGCTGCCTGCGTTTTGCCAATTCGGTCCGCCGCGGCGGTGAACCCGCCGCAATCGACCACCGCGACGAAGGTGGCCAGCATTTCCGAGTTGAGGTGGCGCATCGCCGACCGGTCCTTAGCGCGTCTGGCGCTCGCCGCCCAGGGCGGTCACCAGATCGGTCAGCAGGCGCGCCAGCTCGCCACACATCAGCGCCATGTCGGCGTCGAACTGCTCGGCCTCATTGGCCGCCTGGGCGTCCTGATGCTCTTTGAGTACGTCCAGGGGCGCGACGCGCTTGATGTCCAGGTTCTCGGTCAGCACAAATGAGACACGGTCGTTCCAGGTGAGAGCCAGGCGCGTGCATTGCTTGCCTGCCTGCACGTGTTTGCGCACGTCGTCCAGCTCCACGCTCTGGCGGACGTAACGCACCGTGGCGCGGCTCTCGCCGGTGGCGCGCAGCTCGGTGTCCTGGTCGATGGTGAACCCGGCCGGGGCCTCGTCCTCGTAGAGCCATTGTGTCATAGCGGCAGCGGGCGACAGCTCGACGTGCAGCGGCACGATGGGGAAGGGCGTAAGCGTCTTGGCCAGCAGGCCCAGGACCTCGTCGCTCTTGGCCGTGGCGGCCGCGTCGATGGCGACCCAGCCGTTGATCGTGTCGATCCAGACGTGCGTGTCGTGGGCGATGACGAATGCGCGCGGCAGCAGCTCCATGGTGAGCTGTTCCTTGATTTCCTTCATCTGCTTGCGGCCCGGCTTGTAGCCTTGTTGTTCTTCGATTTCCAGCGCTCGGGCGCGGCTGGCCTGGTTGATGACGGTGGCCGGGAGCAGCTTTTTTTCAGTGTGCAGGCGCAGCAGCACCTGGCCGTGCGACGCATAGGCGAGGCCGGCGTCCTCGCGCGGCGGCATCCAGCCCGATACCTGGCTGTCCTGGCTGCCACCGGGGCGGAAGGCCAGCGGCTCGAGGGCGGCCTCAAGCGCGGCGGGCGTCAGGGAGATCTTGGGGGCGAGACGGTAGAGTTTGAGATTTTTGAACCACATGGGAATGCCGGAGGTAGAGCGGGTGACGGGGCGGGGCGGAGCCCCGGGAACAGGGCTCCGATTGTACGCGCAGAACCCGGTGAGCAGGGTTTTGGTTGCGCGTTCGGGACCCAGGGCGAGCAGGAGCTGGCCTCAGGTCGCGCGCGCGGATCGCGCCAGGTTTGGGGACGTGTATAAGGCGGTCGGCCAGCGGGTCAACGCGGCTTATGGGAGGCCCTCACCGATGTCTCCGCGGGATGTGGTCCGCCCCTGTCTTTTCTCTAAGGAGTTCGCCGTTCTTTCGCAATGTCTTAGTGAAAGTGATGGGGAAATACAGGGCGTCCGACTCGATCCGCGCGCGCGTCGAGAGATCTATTTCGGTGCTCTCGATGGTGAAGACATTTCGGCGTTCGCCTTGGTAGCGGGCGTTGGCGGGCATGGCGTCATTACAAAAAAATGGCCCAGGCACTGAGACCGGGCCACTCAACGCACGCCATCGCACATGGTAAGGCTCGCGGGGAGTGCGAGGCGGCGGCGGGTCGGCCTGAAGATTCGCCCGGAAGCCAAGGGGGAACGAAGTTCCGGACGGCGGGTCGGCCCTGCCGCGCCATTCTAGCAAGGGCATGCTGACAATAGTCTGAAATTCAATATTTCTGGATTCAATCAATCGGGTGTTGCGTCCAGATCATTGCGGTACGTCTCCTTGACGAACAAGGTGCCGATCACCAACGTCATCAGGGCGATGATGATCGGATACCACAGGCCGTCATACATGTTCCCGGTGGCGGCCACCGTGGCGAAGGCCACGGGCGGCAGGAATCCGCCGAACCAGCCGTTGCCGATGTGGTAGGGCACGCTCATGGAGGTATAGCGGATGCGGGTGGGGAACATTTCGACGAGCATTGCCGCAATCGGCCCGTAGACCATTGTCACCTGCAGGACCAGAAAGAACAGCAATAGCAGGACCATGATGTAGTTGATCTGCGAGGGGTCGGCGCGCTGGGGATAGCCGTGGTCGCGGATCGCCTGCATGAGGCTGGCCTGCAGGATACGGTTGCGCGCGGCGAATTCCACGCGGCTGAGCGCGCTGCCGTCGAAGGACGGGACCACCTGGTCGCCGATGATGGCGCGCGCGACCGCGCCCGGCTTGGCGGCGGCGTTGACATAGTGGACCGAGTTCGTGGCCATGAAGGCCTTGAGCAGGTCGCAGGAGCTCGTGAACGAGGTGGTGCCCACTGGGTTGAACTGCAGCGAGCAATCCGCCGGGTCGGCCTGCACCATGACGGGCGCGAGGCTTTGCGCGCGTTCGAGGGCGGGGTTCGCATAGTGGGTGAGGCCCTTGAACACGGGAAAATAGGTGAGGATCGCGATCAGGCAGCCCGCCATGATGATGGGCTTGCGTCCGATCCGGTCGGACAGGGAACCGAACACGACGAAAAATGGGCAGGCCAGCAGCAAGGCCAGCGCCACGAGAATGTTGGCGATATTGGCGTCCACGCCGAGCGTCTGGGTGAGAAAGTACAGCGCGTAGAACTGGCCTGTGTACCAGACCACCGCCTGGCCGGCGGTCAGGCCCAGCAGGGCCAGGATGATCATCCGCAGGTTCTTCCAGCGACCGAAGGATTCCTTGATGGGCGCCTTGGAGATCGTGCCTTCGCTTTTCATGCGTTTGAAGGCCGGGGACTCGTGCAGCCGCAGGCGGATCCAGACCGAGATCACCAGCAGCAGCACCGAGATCAGGAACGGCACCCGCCAGCCCCATTCGGTGAAGGCCTCCTCGCCCAGCGTGGCGCGCGTGCCCAACACCACCACCAGGGACAGGAACATGCCGGTCGTGGCGGTGGTCTGGATCCAGCTCGTGAAGAACCCGCGCCGGTTCGGCGGAGCGTGCTCGGCCACGTAGACCGCCGCGCCCCCGTATTCGCCGCCGAGAGCCAGGCCCTGCAATAGGCGCAAGACCAGCAAAATGATGGGAGCGGCCGACCCAATCGAGGCCGAGGAGGGCAGCACGCCCACCAGGAAGGTCGACAGGCCCATGATCAGGATCGAGATGACGAAGGCGTATTTGCGGCCCACCATGTCCCCGATCCTGCCGAACACCAGTGCACCGAAGGGACGCACGGCAAAGCCCGCGGCGAAGGTCAGCAGGGCGAAGATGAAGCCGGCTGTGGGGTTCAGGCCCGAGAAGAAATGCAGGGCGATGACCGAGGCCAGCGAACCGTAGACATAAAAGTCGTACCACTCGAAGACCGCACCCATGGACGAGGCGAGGATCACCCGGCGTTCCTCGTGGGTCATCGGACGGTCAGCGGCATCCGCGGGAATCTCGGTCGGCGCGCCTGCGCGTGTCGGGGGATTCATAGGCTGGTGGTCCTGGGGACGTAGTCGCGTGGAAAGGTCACGCGGATGCGGGTGCCGCCGCTGGCGGGGTCGCGGTGATTGCCTGGGGGCAGGAAATGGATCTCGGCCTGATGGTGTTCAGCCACCTCTTTGACGATGGACAGGCCCAGGCCGCTGCCCTCGGCCTCGTTGCCCAGCACCCGGAAGAACCGGTCGAAGACGCGGGCCTGGTTCTCGGGCGAGACCCCGGGGCCGGTATCCTGAACCTCTAGGGTGATGTGCTCGTCATCGCCGCCGGCGCGCACGGTGACGCGCCCGCCCGGCGGGGTGTAAAGCAGGGCGTTGTCGATCAGGTTGTTGAGCATTTCGCGGATCATGGTGCGGTTGCCGAAGACGGGCAGCGTTTCTTCGGGTGCGTCGAAGCCCAGGTCGATGCGCTTGCCCATGGCCGCCTGCACCCATTCCATGGTGCATTGCCGCGCAAGTTCGCGGATATCCAGGGATTCGGTGGCGCGCGGCACCGTGTCGTCGATGCTCTCGGCGCGCGCGAGCAGCAGGAGCTGGTTGACCAGCCGCGTGGCGCGTTGGGATCCGACCTGAAGCTGATGCAGGCTGTCGCTCATGAGCGCGGGGTCGCGCTCGCGCAGAGCCAGTTCGCACTGGGTGCGGATGCCCGCCAGCGGGGTCTTGAGCTGGTGGGCCGCGTTTGCGACGAAGCGCCGCTGGGATTCCAGCGAGGCCGCCAGGCGCTTGAGCACGTTGTTCATGGCCGCGATCAGCGGCGCGATCTCGGCGGGCGCCAAGTCGTCGCGAATGGGGGATAGATCGCTCGGTTTGCGCTTGCGCATGTGCTCTTGCAGCAGGCTGAGGGGCTCCAGACCCTGGGTCAGGCCCAGGCCGGCGAGCATGGCGGCCAGCGGCAGGATAATTAATTGTGGCGTCAACATTCCAGTGAGGATTTCCTGCTGGAGGGTGGCGCGCGCCTCGCTGGGTTCGGCCACCGCCGCGAGAAACCCCACGCCGTCGCGGTCGCGTCCACCCCAGACATAGGCCACCCGTACCGAGCGATGCTGCATGGTCGCGTTGCGGTAGCGGATCTGATTGATGTCGTAGGCCCAGTTTTCGGGGATGGGGAGGTCGGCGCTGCCGGCCAGCGAGTGGCCGTTGGCATCCAGGATCCGCCAGATCGTCGGCGTCTGGCCGGCGTCCCCCTCGAGGATTGTGCGCGCCGACTCGGACAGGCGCACGCCATCGTGCAGACGTTGTTGCTCGACCTCGTGGCGCAGCAGGCGCAGGTGACTCGCCAGTGTGCGGTCGTAGGGCGCGTTGGCGATGTTCTGGGCGATGAAGTACGTGATGACGATGCCAATCGACCACATGATGAACAGCGGCACGATCATCCATGACAGGATGCGGCTCAGCAGTGTGCGGCGTCGTTTCTTGCGGCCCTTGCTGGACGAGGGAAACATGCCGCCCCGAAATCAGATGGTCGCCGCGGAGTCGGCGGATTCGCTCTTGGTCTCGGGCTCGAGGCAGTAGCCCAGGCCGCGCACCGTCAGGATGCGCGCGCCGCTGGGCTCGAGCTTCTTGCGCAGCCGGTGGATGTAGACCTCGATGGCGTTGGTGGTGACCTCTTCGCCCCATTCGCACAGCAGGTCGACGAGCTGGCTTTTGCTGATCATGCGGCCACTGCGCGAGAGGAAGATCTCGAGCAGGCTGGTTTCGCGCGCGGACAACTCGAGCGGCTGCTCGTCGATGGTCGCCACGCGCCCGTTGAGATCGAAGGCCAGCCGGTGGTGGTGCAGCACCGAGGTCCGGGCGCCGCCGTTGCGGCGGATCAGGGCCCGCACGCGTGCCTCGAGCTCGCTCAAGGCAAAGGGCTTGGACATGTAGTCGTCGGCGCCCAGGTCCAGACCCTCGACTCGCTGCTCGACCGAATCGGCCGCCGTCAGGATCAGCACGGGCAGGGCGGTGTGGCGCTGGCGCAGCTTGCGCAGGACCGACAGGCCGCTCATGCGGGGCAGGCCCAGGTCCAGGATCAGCAGGTCGAAGGTCTGGAGCTGGAGCGCGGAATCGGCGCTGGAGCCGTCGTGGACCACGTCCACCGCATAGCCTTCGTAGCGCAGTGAACGGGAAAGACCATCCGCAAGAATACTGTCGTCTTCGGCGATCAGGATACGCATGGCGGGAATGACATCCAGGGGCAGGTTGGGATCAGGGGGACGCGCGGCGCCGCGCGTGCGCTGCGCGCCCGGGGTTTCATTCTGTCACGCGACGCGCTTGCGGTCATTAGGGGTTAACGATGGGCGCGGGCCGGCGTCGAGGGCGCGCCGACGGCTCTCCGGGAGACATCTGTATTTCCATACAGTATAATTTAGTGCCATAATCGTCGAAAACCACGGCCTGCCGGATGCCCTCCGCCGGCCCAAACCGTTACTCAAGGAGTCCACATGGACGAACAAACCGGCAAGGCCGCCAACCCCGAGCGCGCCAAGGCGCTGGCCGCGGCGCTGTCGCAGATCGAAAAGCAATTCGGCAAAGGTTCGGTCATGCGCTATGGCGACAACCAGGTCGAGCACGACATCCAGGTGGTGTCGACCGGTTCGCTCGGGCTGGACATCGCGTTGGGCGTCGGTGGTCTGCCGCGTGGCCGCGTGATCGAGGTCTACGGCCCCGAGTCCTCCGGCAAGACCACGCTGACCCTGCAGGTCATCGCCGAGATGCAGAAGGTCGGCGGCACCTGCGCCTTCATCGACGCCGAGCACGCGCTGGATGTGCAATATGCGTCGCGCCTGGGCGTCAACTTGTCCGATCTGCTGATTTCCCAGCCGGATACCGGCGAGCAGGCCCTCGAGATCACCGACGCCCTGGTGCGCTCGGGGTCGGTGGACCTGATCGTGATCGACTCGGTGGCGGCCCTGGTGCCCAAGGCCGAGATCGAGGGCGATATGGGGGATTCGCTGCCTGGCCTGCAGGCCAGGCTCATGAGCCAGGCCCTGCGCAAGCTTACCGCCACGATCAAGCGCGCCAACTGCATGGTGATCTTCATCAACCAGATCCGGATGAAGATCGGCGTCATGTTCGGCAACCCCGAAACCACCACCGGGGGCAATGCGCTGAAATTCTATTCCTCGGTGCGCCTGGACATCCGCCGCATCGGCTCGATCAAGAAAGGCGACGAGGTGGTCGGCAACGAGACGCGCGTCAAGGTGGTGAAAAACAAGGTCGCGCCGCCTTTCAAGCAGGTCGAGTTCGACATCATGTACGGTACCGGAATCTCGCGCGAGGGCGAGATCATCGACCTGGGTGTGCAGGCGGGCATCGTGGACAAGGCTGGTGCCTGGTACAGCTATAACGGCGAGCGCATCGGCCAGGGCAAGGACAATGTGCGGGACTACCTCAAGGAACGCCCCGAGATGGCCTTCGAGATCGAGAATCGCGTGCGCGAGCAGCTCGGCATCGTCGCGCGCGCCCCGGCCGCGCAGGCCGATGGCCAGTGATGATCCCGATCGCGGCCCCAGCCTGAAGGCCAGGGCCATCGCCTATCTGTCCCGCCGCGAGCATTCGCGCCTGGAGCTGCGGCGCAAGCTCGCCGCCCATTGCGATGATCCCGAGCGGATCGAGGCCGTCCTCGACGATCTCGAACGCCAGCATTGGCAGTCGGACCGGCGCTACGCCGAGGCCTATGCCGCGCGCCAGGCTCCACGGCAAGGTGCCGCCCGCATCCTGCAAACCCTGCGCCAGCAAGGGGTCGGCGAGGACGAGCTCTGCGACCTCGGGGCCGGCCTGGCCGATACGGAATCCGGTCGGGCGCGCGAGGTGTGGCTGCGCAAGTTCGGGCAACCCCCGGGCGACGCGCGGGAATACGCCCGCCAATACCGCTTTCTGGCGGGCCGGGGGTTCTCGGCCGAGTGCGTGCGCAGGATACTGGACGGCCGGGATTCCGAACGCTGATTCCGTGTCCTGATTGGGCATGCACCGTGTCGGTTTCACCCGTCCAGTCATCCGGCCGGTGCCGGCTGGATGCCTGTCAAGGTATCGAAGCAGGTCTCGCGCGCCTGGGCCAGAAACGCCTGCACGTAGCTGGCCTCCGCGTCCTCGGCGCGGGTGGCCGCGTAGAGCGTGCGCCAAACGCCGTGTTCACCCAGGCGGCAGATGTGCAGCCAGCCCTGGTCCAGATATTCGGTCAGGGCCCAGTTGGGCAGGGCCGCCACGCCTCGGCCGCTGGCGACCAGCTGGACGATCATCGGCGTCAATTCGGCGGTGCGCACCGCCACCGGCTCCACCCCCTCGGGATCCATGAAGGCCGTGAACACGTCCAGGCGGTTGCGGTCCACCGGATAGGTGATCAGCACCTGATCGGCCAGTTGGCGCGCGTCCACGTGAGCGAGACCGGCAAGCGGTCCGCCTCGCGCGACCGCCACCACCAGTTCGTAGCCGAACAGCGGCGCATAGCGGATCGCCTCGGAGGGCTCCGGGTCCGAGGTGATCACCACGTCCAGGTCGCCGCGCAGCAGCGCCGGCAGGGGTGCGAAGGAAAATGCCGCCGACAGGTCCAGCGACACGTCGGGCCAGGCCTGGCGGAAGGCGTCCAGCGCCGGCATCAACCACTGGAAGCACGAGTGGCAGTCGATCGCCACGTGCAGGCGGCCCGTGCGGCCCGCCGCGAGGCGCTGCAGCTCACGCTCGGTGGCGCGGATTCGGGGCAGGACCTCCTCGGCCAGCTCGATGATGCGCAAGGCGGCCGTCGTCAGCCGGGCCGGGCGGGTGCGCCGGTTCAGCAGGGCGACCTTCAGCCTGACCTCGAGATCGCGCAATTGATGCGAAAGGGCGGATTGAGTCAGGTGCAGGCGCTCGGCGGCCTCCTGGAGGCTGCCGCCGTCCCGGATGGCCACCAGGGTTTCCATATGTTTGACCTCTATCATGAATTTTCCTCAACTTATGGATGGTGCATTTGATTTTTCCCTGGGGAGCTTCGCATGCACAATGTCGTTTGTTGAGTAAATTTTATATTAATAGGTTTAAGAATGACGATTATTCATAATCTGGGTTTTCCTCGGATCGGCGTGGACCGCGAGCTCAAGCGCGCTCAGGAGGCCTATTGGGCCGGCCATTCCGATCAGGCGGCGCTGCGCGAGGCGGGGCGCGCGTTGCGCGCCCGCCACTGGGAGATCCAGGCGCGCGCCGGCATGGCCGCCGTGCCGGTGGGGGATTTTGCCTGGTACGACCAGATTCTCGAATGGACGGCCACCCTGGGCGCCGTACCGGCGCGCTTCGGGCAGCCGGATGATGAGCCGGTCAGCCTGGATACGTTGTTTCGGATGGCGCGCGGCCGCGCGCCATCCGGCACGCCTGCAGCCGCCTGCGAAATGACCAAGTGGTTCGACACCAACTACCACTACATTGTCCCCGAGCTGCATCCGGGTCAATCCTATCGGATCGCGCGCGAGGATCTGTTCGAGCAGGTTGCCGAGGCGCAGGCCCTGGGCCATCGGACCAAGCCCGTGATCCCGGGGCCGCTGTCCTGGCTCTGGCTGGGCAAAGGGGATGCCTACGCCCGGGGGGCGGCCGACGAGGCCAAGCTCGAGCTGCTGCCGGCCTTGTTGACGGCCTACGAGCAGGTGCTGCGGCGCCTGGCGCGGCTAGGGGTGGAGTGGGTGCAGATCGACGAGCCCATCCTCGGCCTGGAGCTGCCCGATGCCTGGAGGGCGGCCTTCGCCGGGATCTATGGCCGCTTGTCGGCGCAGGGCGTGCGCGTGCTGCTGGCAACGTATTTCCAGGGGCTGGAGCCGAGTCTGGATGTGCTGCCTGATCTGCCGGTCCATGGCCTGCACATCGACCTGGTGCGCGCGCCCGGCCAGCTCGAGGGGGTGCTCGCTCGCTTGCGGGCGGACCAGGTGCTGTCGCTGGGCCTGATCGACGGACGCAATGTCTGGCGCACGGACCTGGATGCGGCGCAGGCGCTTGCCGACCGCGCACGGGAGCAAATCGGCGAGCGGCTGTGGCTGGCACCCTCGTGCTCGCTACTGCACGTGCCCATCGATCTGGCGCGAGAGGCCGGCATGGACACCGAGCTCAAGGGCTGGCTGTCTTTCGCCGTGCAAAAGCTCGAGGAATTGCGCTTGTTGGGCGCGCTCGTCGCGGGTGCACCCGGGCCGGACGATCTGCGGGCGGCGGCAGTGCAGCGCGCCGCGGCGCGGGCGCGTCGCGACTCGCCGCGCATCCATCGCGGGGACGTGGCCGGGCGCCTGCTCGAGGCCGATTCGCTCAGCCGCGAACGCGCTCCGTTTGCGCGGCGCATCGAGCGTCAGCACGCCCGCCTGGGCCTGCCCAGCTACCCGACGACGACGATCGGCTCCTTCCCGCAGACGCCTGAAATCCGTGCGCTGCGTCGCGACTGGCGCGGTGGCTCGATCTCGGACGCGGCCTACGACAAGGCGATCCGCGAGGAGATCGAGCGGGTCATCCGCTTTCAGGAAGAGATCGGTCTGGATGTGCTGGTGCACGGCGAGCCCGAGCGCAACGACATGGTCGAGTACTTCGGCGAGCTGCTCGATGGATTCGCCTTTACGGAACATGGCTGGGTGCAGAGCTATGGCTCGCGCTGCGTCAAGCCGCCGCTGATCTACGGCGACGTGGCGCGCCTGGCGCCGATGACGGTTGCTTGGTCGGCCTACGCGCAGTCTCTGACCGATCGGCCCGTCAAAGGAATGCTGACCGGCCCGGTCACCATCCTGCAGTGGTCCTTTGTGCGCGACGATCAGCCGCGCGCGCTGACCTGCCGCCAGATCGCCCTGGCCTTGCGTGACGAGGTGCTGGATCTGGAGCAGGCGGGAGTCCGCGTGATCCAGATCGACGAGCCCGCGTTTCGCGAGGGTCTGCCGCTGCGGCGGACGGACTGGCCCGCCTATCTGGACTGGGCCGTGGACTGCTTCCGACTCTCGACCTCGGGGGTGCGCGAGGACACTCAGATCCATACCCATATGTGCTATTCCGAGTTCAACGACATTATCGAGGCGATCGCACGCATGGATGCCGACGTCATCACCATCGAGACTTCGCGCTCGAACATGGAGCTGTTGGACGCGTTCGAGGAGTTCTCTTATCCCAATGACATAGGGCCGGGTGTCTACGACATCCATTCCCCCAATGTGCCCCGCGAGGACTGGATGGTCGACCTGATGCGCCGCGCCGCGCAGCGTCTGCCGGCCGGACGCCTCTGGGTCAATCCGGATTGCGGGCTCAAGACCCGGGCGTGGCCCGAGACTCGTGCAGCCTTGCAGTCCATGGTCCGGGCCGCGCACACCTTGCGCGCGGCCGCCTGAGGACGGAACACCGGTCCGATGCCGCCGGAGGCGGTGGCCGCCTCCGGCACTGCGTTATACTTGACGGGTTTCGCATGTCGTCCATCCCACCCAAAAGCCAATGCCTCTGTCCGCGCCCACCCGCGCCCGCCAGCCGATCCATACGCGTTCCATCCGCGTGGATTCGTATTTGCGCGATGATGGTTTGTGGGACATCGAAGCCGAGCTCATCGATACGAAGGCCTACGATTTTCAGCTCCGCGAAGGCGACACCCAGCGCGCGGGCGATCCGGTGCACCACATGCGCCTGCGGATCACCATTGACGACGATCTCAACATCCTGGACGCCGAGGCGGCCTACGAAGCCGCGCCCTACGGCGAGTTTTGCAGCGCCATCGCACCCGCGTACCGCGCTCTGATCGGTCTGAATCTGCGCGATCACTTCCGCAAACGCGTGCGCGAGCGCTTCGCCCGCACGGCGGGCTGCACGCACGTCACCGAGTTGACGAACGTGCTGCCGACCGTTGCGATACAGACCATGGCCGTCCGTCGCCGCCAGGCGCCGCCGTCGTCCGAGCGGCCGTTCCAGCTCGAGGGCTGTCATGCGTTGGCCCTGGGCGCGCCCGCCGTCGAGGCCTTTTACCCGCAATGGTATTCCCCCGGGGGATCGGCTCGCCATGAGGATTAGGCCGTGGCCGCCCGTATCCGCGCGGGCGCGCCGAAGCGGTGCGCCCCGGTTTCTTTTTTCTTCTTTGACAGGTAACACATGAAAATTCACGAATATCAAGGCAAGGAATTGCTGAGGAAGTTTGGCGTGACCGTACCGCGCGGGGTGCCCGCGTTTTCCGTCGAAGAGGCGGTGGCGGCCGCGGAAAAACTGGGCGGACCTGTCTGGGTGGTCAAGGCTCAGATTCATGCCGGCGGCCGTGGCAAGGGCGGTGGCGTCAAGCTGGCGCGCTCGATCGATGAGGTGCGTCAGCTCGCCTCCGAAATTCTGGGCATGCAGCTTGTGACGCATCAAACCGGCCCGCAGGGCCAGAAGGTGCGCCGCCTGCTGATCGAAGAGGGCGCCGACATCCAGAAAGAATATTATGTCGGCATCGTGACCGATCGTGCCTCGCAGCGCGTGTGCGTCATGGCCTCCAGCGAGGGCGGCATGGAAATCGAGGTGGTTGCCGAAAAGACCCCCGAAAAAATCCTCAAGGTGTTCGTCGATCCGGCTGTCGGCCTGAGCGACGCCGAGGCTGCGGAACTGGCGCGCGGCATCGGCGTGCCCGAGGCCTCGGTGGCCGAGGCGGCGGCTGAATTCCAGAAGCTCTATAAGGTGTACTGGGATACCGATGCCTCGTTGGCGGAAATCAATCCGCTGATCCTCGAGGGCAACGGCGGCATCAAGGCCTTGGACGCCAAATTCAATTTCGACGCGAACGCGCTGTTCCGCCATCCCGAGATCGTGGAGTACCGCGACCTCGACGAGGAGGATCCCGCCGAGATCGAGGCGAGCAAGTTTGACCTCGCCTATATTCAGCTCGACGGCAACATCGGCTGCCTGGTCAACGGCGCGGGCCTGGCCATGGCCACCATGGACACCATCAAGCTATTCGGCGGCGAGCCCGCCAATTTCCTGGACGTGGGCGGCGGCGCCACCGCCGAGAAGGTCACCGAGGCCTTCAAGATCATGCTCAAGAACGATGGCGTGAAAGCCATCTTGGTGAACATCTTCGGCGGAATCATGCGCTGCGATGTCATTGCCGAAGGCGTGATCGCGGCCTGCCGAGCGGTCAACCTTGGCGTGCCGCTGGTCGTGCGCATGAAGGGTACGAACGAGGAGCAGGGCAAGCGCATGCTTGCCGAGTCGGGATTGCCCATCATCAGCGCAGACACCATGGCCGAAGCCGCGACACGGGTTGTCGCCGCCGCGAAATAAGCACATCCAAGGAAGAAACATGTCGATTTTGATCAACAAGGACACCAAGGTCATCACGCAGGGGATCACCGGCAAGACCGGCCAGTTCCACACCCGCATGTGCCGCGACTACGCCAACGGGCGCGCCGCGTTCGTCGCCGGCGTGCATCCCAAGAAGGCCGGCGAGAATTTCGAGGGGATCCCCATCTACGCCTCGGTCAAGGATGCCAAGGCCGAGACCGGCGCGACAGTGTCGGTCATCTATGTGCCGCCGGCCGGCGCGGCGGCGGCCATCTGGGAGGCGGTCGAGGCCGATCTCGATCTGGCCATCTGCATCACCGAGGGCATTCCGGTGCGCGATATGCTCGAGGTGCGCAATCGCATGCGCGACGAAAACCGCAAGACTCTGCTGCTGGGCCCCAACTGCCCGGGGCTGATCACGCCCGACGAAATCAAGATCGGGATCATGCCCGGCCACATCCACCGCAAGGGCCGCATCGGGGTGGTCAGCCGCTCGGGCACCTTGACGTACGAGGCTGTGGCTCAGGTGACGGAATTGGGTCTGGGCCAATCCAGCGCGGTGGGCATCGGCGGCGACCCGATCAATGGCCTCAAACACATTGACGTGCTCAAGATGTTCAATGACGATCCCGACACGGACGCCGTGATCATGATCGGCGAGATCGGCGGGCCCGATGAGGTGGATGCGGCGCAGTGGGCCAAGGACCATATGAAAAAGCCGGTGGTCGGCTTCATCGCCGGCGTGACCGCGCCCGCGGGCAAGCGCATGGGCCACGCCGGCGCCCTGATTTCCGGCGGTGCCGACACGGCCGACGCCAAGCTCGAAATCATGGAGGCCTGCGGCATCCGTACCACGCGCAACCCGTCGGAAATGGGCAAGCTGCTCAAGACCGTCCTGTGAGCGTAGGCCGCCTGGCCGGGCACGGCCCGCGCGAGGCGGGCCGGTTTCGCAATGGAAGGCCAGACGCGTCGGGGGGACGTGAATGCTTGAACTGATCGAGCAACTGCATTGGGGGGCGATATTCCAGATCGTCCTGATCGACATCCTGTTGGGTGGAGACAATGCCGTGGTGATCGCTCTGGCGTGCCGCAAACTCGATCACAAACGCCGCATTCAAGGGATCCTGTGGGGAACCGCGGGCGCCATCATCCTGCGCGTCCTTCTGATTGCCTTTGCCCTCACGCTGCTGGCCATCCCCTACCTCAAGATCGTCGGTGCCGTCCTGCTGCTGTGGATCGGCGTCAAGCTCATGCTGCCCGATGACGACCATCACGACAATATCCAGGGTGCGAGTTCGGTGTGGGCGGCCATCCGCACGATCATCGTCGCCGATTTCGTGATGAGCCTGGACAATGTGATCGCCATCGCCGGCGCCGCGCAGAACACCATTCCAGACCATCAGCTCGCTTATGTCATATTCGGGCTCCTGATGAGCGTGCCCATCATCGTGTGGGGCAGTACACTGGTGCTCAAGCTGATTGATCGCTTCCCCGTCGTCGTGACGTTGGGCGCGGCCTTGCTGGGCTGGATTGCCGGCGGCATGTTGGTGACCGACGTCGCCGTGCACCAATGGTTCGGCCCGCAGGACGCATCCGTGAAGATCGCCGCCGAGATCGTTGGCGCCCTGTTCGTCGTCGCGGCGGGGAGCTGGGTCGCTCGCCGACGCCGGGCGACACGCTCGCCGGTGGTGGACCCATGAACAAGCCCGCCGACCGAGAACCCGGCCGCAAGCCGCGGGAATCCCGCCTGTCGCTGTTGCAGGGGCTGGCGATTCTGGCGGTGTTGGGCATCGTCGCCAGCCTGCTGCTATCGAGGTGTACCCTATGAGCGCCATCGTTTCGCCCGACCGCCTGGTGATCGCCACGCGGGCGAGCCGCCTTGCCCTATGGCAGGCAAATCACATTCGCGATCGCCTGCTGGATCTGTATCCCGATTGCGACGTCGAGCTGCTGGACATGACCACGCGCGGCGACCAGATCCTGGATCGGACCTTGTCCAAGGTCGGTGGCAAGGGCCTGTTCGTCAAAGAGCTCGAAACCGCGCTGCTGGATGGCAGGGCCCATCTCGCGGTCCATTCCCTCAAGGACGTCCCCGTCGACCTGGGGCCGCCGTTCGCCCTGGCCGCCATCACGAGTCGAGAGGACCCCTTCGACGCCCTGGTCGCCAACGACTATGCGCGCCTCGAAGATCTGCCCGATGGCGCCGTGGTCGGTACGTCCAGTTTGCGGCGCGAGGCGCAACTGCGCGAGCGCTTCCCGCGGCTGCGGGTGCAGCCCCTGCGCGGCAACCTGGACACCCGGCTCGCGAAGCTCGATCGCGGCGAGTATGCGGCGATCATCCTGGCGGCCGCCGGCCTGCGCCGCCTGGGCCTGGCGGATCGCATCCGCGCCGTCCTGCCCGCGGAACACAGCTTGCCGGCGGCGGGTCAGGGGGCGCTGGGGATCGAGATCATGGACGACCGGGCGGACGTGCGCGCCTGGCTCGCGCCGCTTGCTTGCGAGCGCAGCACCCTCTGCACACTGGCCGAGCGGGAGGTTTCGCGTGCTCTGGGCGGTTCGTGCCAGGTACCGCTTGCGGCCTATGCGCGCGAGTCCGACGGCCGGCTTGAGATCCAGGCTCTGGTGGCCGAGCCGGATGGCTCGCGCGTGCTGCGCGCCGCTGCCCGGGGGCCGAGTGCCCGGGCCGAGGCCTTGGGTGCCGAGGTGGCCCAGGCCCTGCTGGCGCAGGGCGCGGATGCCATCCTCGCGCGCCTGTTGGCTGCGCCTGGCTCCCCTTGAGCGTGGGTGGCGCATGCCGGGGCCGGACGCACCGCTTGCTGTCCTGACGCGGCCGCAGGGCCGCAACGAGGTGATTGCGCAGCGCCTCCGGGCCGAGGGTTTGGCGGTGGCCATTGCCCCCGCGCTTGTTCTGCGGCCCCTTGAGGGCTCGGTACCGGCGCCCGACGACTACGATATGCTGGTATTTGTCAGCCGCCAGGCGGTCGAGCGGTATTTCGCCCAGTGGACGGGCCGCTGGCCGGTCGCGACCCTTGCCGCCGGCGTCGGCCAGGCCACGGCCGGCGCCCTGCGACAGCGTGTACCGGCGGATCGGATCCTGGCGCCTCCCCTCGATAGCGCCCAGGATTCCGAGGCCTTGATGGCGCTGATCGACGCACGGGGGCCGCTCCCGGCGCGCGCCCTGATTCTGCGGGGCCAGCGGGGCCGGGAGTGGCTGGCCGCGCAGCTCGAGCGACGGGGTTGCGAGGTCCATCGCCACGCCCTATATGGCCGCGATCCCGTGCGCTGGACCCGCGCGCAGTGCCTGGCGGCGATTGATGCGCGCCCCTGCATCCTGCTGGTGAGCAGCCTCGAGGGCCTGGCGGCGATCGCCGACAGCTTGGGCGCCCACGGCTTGGGGTGGCCACCGGCCTTGCGCGCCGTGACGATTCACGAGCGCATCGCGCGGCAGCTACAATGTCTGATCGCGGCTTGGCCTGCGGCCCGAGACCCATGCCAGGTGCCCGATGTAAAAATCTGTGCACCCGACGAGCAGTCGATATTTCAGGCTATATTGGCAGCATCCCGCTTGCCTTATTAGAAGGAAAAGCACGCCGTTATGACCGATCGAGATTCCAGCAAGCACCCCGACGAATCCGCGACGCCGCCTTCGCAGCCGACGCCGCCCGCCGCCGCGCAGCCGCGCAAGAGCGGTGTATCCTCGCTGGCGGTCGCCGTGTTCTTGCTGGTGGCCCTGGCGGTCGTGCTGGGCGGGGCCCTGTGGTATCAAAACCAGGAATATCGCGCCTTGCGCGCCGACATGATTCAGCAAGGCGGCCAGGCCGCGCGGGCCGCGCAGCTTGCGCGGGAGGCGGCCGACGAGGCGCGCGGCCAGGTGCGCGGCCAGGCGGCGCAGCTCGAGCAGTTGCGTGGCGCCTTGGACGACGCGCAAAGCCAGATCGATGACCTGGACCAGGCGCTGCAGATGATGACCGACAGCGGTTCGGATTTGCTGCTGCTCAATGACATCGACCGCCTGGTCACCATTGCCCAGCAGCAGCTCAGCCTCGACGGCAACGTCGCCAATGCCATCATTTCCCTTGAGGTTGCACAGGCGCGGCTCGCGCGCGCCAACCGCCCGGCCCTCGCGTCCTTGCAGCAATCCATCAACGGCGATGTGGACCGCCTGCGCGCGGTGGCGACGGTCGACGTGCCGACCCTGTCCGCCCGGCTCGATCACCTCTATACCCTGCTGGGCGAGGCGCCCTTGCTGATGCCCGACGCGGCGGCGCCCCGGTTGACACCCCATGCACCCGAGCAGCCCGCGGCGCATGCCGCCGAGCCCGTCGATTCCGGGGCGGCCTGGTGGCGGCGCCTGGGCGTCGAGGCCTGGGGCTGGACGCGCGAGGCGGGGGCCATGCTGTCGCAAGACCTGCGGGCCTTGTTCGAGGTCCGGCGGGTGGACGATGCGGCGGCGCTCCTGATTTCGCCCGAACAGGCCCAGCGTTTCCGCGAGGGTCTGCAGCAGCGCACCCTCACGGCGCAACTGGCCCTGATGATGCATCAGCCCAAGATCTGGCAGACCGAGCTCGGCCATGTCGCCGGCGCCATCGACCGGCGCTTCGACATGCGTTCGCAGCAGTCGCGCGAGGCCCTGAGCCTCGCGCGGGCCTTGCTCGATACGGTGATCGAAACCCGCTTGCCGACGGTGGACAACAGCCTCGATGCGGTGGCCGCCGCGCGCGATGCCATCAGCGCCGGAGAGGCTCCGAGTCCGGATCAGGAATCTCCCGATTCCGCGCCCAAGATACCGGCCGATGCCGGCGGTGGGGCCGGCCCCTCGGATTCCGCGTCCAAGGCCCCAGGGGCCGCCGCCACTGGCACGCTGTAAGAGGGGGCAGCCATGCGAACCTGGTTCTGGACTCTGATTTTGCTCGTCGCCGCCGTGGCGCTGGCCCTGGTGCTGCGAGACCACGGCGGCAATGTCCTCATCATCGCCCAGCCCTGGCGCATCGAGCTGTCCCTGACTCTGGCGGCGGTGCTGCTGCTGGTCGGCTTCGTCGTCCTGCATTGGCTGCTGGACTGCATCGGCTGGCTGGGTGGCAGCCCGGGCCGCTTTCGCGCCTGGCGCGGACGCCGGTCCCAGACCCGCGATATCGAACTGCTCGAGGGCGGCTGGATCAACATCCTCGAGGGCCGCTACGCCCAGGCTGAAAAAGACCTCTCGAACCTGTTGTCGCGCACGCGCTCGGCGGACCGCAAGGTATTGGCCGGCTTGAGCGCGGCACGCGCGCTGCACCTGCTGGGTGAATACAAGCGCCGCGACCAGGTATTGCGCCTGGCCCAGGAAGGCGCGGGGCAGGATACCCGCCTGCGCCAGGCCGTCGACACGGTGACGGCCGAGATGTATCTGGACCAGGGCCGTGCGGACGAGGCGCTGGCCCTGCTCAAGCCCCTGCAGGACGCATCCTCGCGCTATTTCCATTCGACCCGGCTCCTGCTGCGCGCCCATCGCCAACTGGGCCACGACGAGCAGGTCTACGCGCTGACCCGCGTTCTGCTGCGCCGCAGCGCCATCGATTCGGCCCAGGGACACGGCTTCATCCGCGACGCGGTGGTCAAGCGGTTCGCGCAGGGCGACGAGGGGGCGGTGAAACATCTGTGGGCCGATCTCAACGCCGACGAGCGCCTCGATCCGGCGATCGCCCTGGCGGCGGCCGACGCGCAGTCCCGCTTCGGACACGCCGTGGAATCGGCGCGCATCCTCGAGGCGGCCCTGGGGCGCTCGCTGGACGACGCGCTGCTGCGCGCCTACGCGCGCTGCAAGCCCGAGCAGGCCGCGCACCGCCTGGCGCGCGCCGAGGTGTGGCTGAAGTCCAACCCTGATCATCCCGGCCTGCTGGCCGCCCTGGGCCAGCTCTGCCTCGGCGCCCAGCTCTGGGGGCAGGGCGAGCACTATCTCGAGCGCAGCCTGGTGCTGCGGGCCGACACCCACGTGCACGCACTTCTGGGCACTCTGGACGATGCCCTGGGGCGCCCCGACCTTGCCCTCGAGCACTGGCGCAAGGCCTCGCTGGAGGCCGGCGTGGTCGTACCAGAGGTGGGACGCTTGCTGCCGGCCGCCGATACCCGCGGCGATCCGCGGATCGATGAGGCACGGCAGGGCCCTCTGGCCGGCGTCCCAGAGACGCGCATGCCCGAGGCGGCCAGCGCGGTGTACGTCGACGATGGCGGGCCGCTCGGCGCCCCCCAACCCGCGTCGCCCCCCGCCGGTCCGGACGCGCCCACCGACACCCGCGCCGCCGCGGCTTCGCCGGCCGAAGACTATTTCGACACGGCGCCCATTCCCGGCGTGGATATGTCCCAGACCTCGGATGGCGGCTCTCGCAGCCTGCGGAAGCGCTGACAGCCCGCGGCCGCATCCCCTCGGTTTTCACCATTACCCCTATCACCACAGCAAGGTCAATCATGAGTCTAGATCGCGTACCTGCCGGCGAAAAACTGCCGGAGGAGTTCAACGTCATCATCGAGATCCCAATGAATGCGGATCCCGTCAAATACGAGGTGGACAAGGCCTCGGGCGCGGTGTTCGTCGACCGTTTCATGCTGACGGCCATGCATTACCCCTGCAACTATGGCTATATCCCGCAGACCATCTCCGAGGACGGCGATCCGGTTGACGTGCTGGTCATGGCGCCGTTTCCCATCCAGGTCGGCGCCGTCATCCGCTGTCGCGCCCTGGGCGTGATGCAGATGGAGGATGAGGCTGGCGGCGACGCTAAATTGCTCGCCCGCCCTGTGGACAAACTCTATCCGCCGTATCGCAGCATTCAGTCGACAGACGATCTGCCGCTCGAGGAGCTGAATCGCATCCAGCATTTCTTCGAGCACTACAAGGACCTGGAAAAGGGCAAGTGGGTCAAGGTCGCGGGTTGGGCCGGGATCGACGCCGCCAAGCGCGAGATCCTCGATTCCGCCGCACGCTACCAGCAATCCGGGAAGGCGGCATGAAGACCGTGTTTCCCCGGCCCGAGGGCGGCCTGTTGGCTGTGGCGGGCTCGGACGTCGCGTTTCCGGTGCGGCGCATCTATTGCGTGGGTCGCAACTACGCGGACCATGCCCGCGAGATGGGCGATACCGGCCGCGAACCGCCGTTCTTCTTTGCCAAGCCCGGCGACGCGGTGCTGAGCATCGCGGACGGCGAAACCGGTGCCATGCCATATCCTCCGCGCACCCAGGACCTGCACCACGAGATCGAGCTGGTGGCCGCGCTGGGCTCCGGCGGGCGCGACCTGACGCCCGAGCAGGCGGCCGCCTGCGTCTGGGGTTACGCCATCGGACTGGACATGACGCGGCGCGATCTGCAGGGCGAGGCCAAGAAAACCGGTCGGCCTTGGGAAGTCGGCAAGGGCTTCGACCATAGCGCCCCCATCGGCCCCGTGCATCCGGTTGCCGCCACCGGAGTGCTGACGCGCGGGCGCATCGGGCTGACCGTCAATGGCCAGGACCGCCAGAGCGGCGATTTGTCCGACATGATCTGGACGGTGCCCGAGGCCCTGGCCTACCTTTCGACCCTGTTCGAGCTCAAGGCGGGCGACCTCGTCTTCACCGGCACCCCCGCGGGCGTGGGTGCGGTGCGGCCCGGCGATTTGCTGCAAGGCTCGATCGAGGGGCTGGGGACGCTTCAGGTGCGCATCGCCACCTAGTAGCATTTACGGCCGCCTCGGCTTGCGCGAATAGCCGGCCTGCCGCGCTCGGCGCACACTGGGCTCCTCACTGAAATCGAGGAGACCCGACATGCGGCACCCCCACACAGGCGCCCGGCAGCGTGGCCAGGGCATGGTCGAGTACATGATCGTCGTCGCCCTCGTGGCGGTGGCCGCCATCGCGGTGTACCAGACGTTCGGGCAGGTGATTCGCGCCCAGACCGCGGCCATGGCCAAGGAAATCGCGGGCGAGGACGGCACGGCCCAGTCGCGCGCGGCCCAGGCCGCCGCCGAGGCCGGCGCCGAGCAGGCGGCCGCCAAATCTCTCAAATCCTTCACCGGGAACGCCGGTGCTGGACAGTGACGTGGCCGCGCGCCGCGCCCAGGAGGGGCAGGCCCTGGTGCTGGGCATGGTGCTCGCCGCCGCTTTGTCCCTCGCGCTGTTGCGCTATTTCGCGGCGGGCCAGGTGCTGGCCGCCAAGGTCCGGCAAGTCCACGGCCTGGATGCCGCGGCCTACAGCGGGGCACTGGTCCAGGCGCGCGCCTTGAACATGCTGGCCTACTTGAATCGCGCCCAACTCGCGCATCAGCTCGCCATGGCGCATCTGGCGACCCTCGCGAGCTGGGCTTTGTATGGCGGCGCCGAGGCGGGGCAGGTGGCGCGTGGCAACCCACCGGCTTACTTGATCGGGATGCTGTTTGGCGCCGATCACGGGCGGGCCTACCTGGCGGCGGCGCAGGCGGCAGGTCTGGAGGGTTGGGCACAGCGGGACGGCGCGCTCGGGCGCGCGCATGCCGCCCATGACCGCCAGGTCCACGACCTTCATACGGCATTGGCTCGCAATATCGCAACGACGGTGCCCGAGGTGCGCATGGCCGCGGTCCGAGCGGTTCTGCGGGCGCATTATCCGGACCGGCCCGAGGCCGACCTCAGGCTCTCGCTCGAGCACGATCAGTGGCCGTCGCTGTTGCGGCGTCATGCACCCGACCGGGGCCTGCACGATCTGGTCCAGGACATCGCCGGCCTGTACCCGTTCCTCGGTCCCCGCGATCATACGGCCCGTAATACCTGGGTGGTGGACGAACACTGCCCGGCCTTGCGCCACCAGTTCAGGCGGCGCGGCGCGACGACCTTGGACGCCGAGGGCCGCTGGCAGGCCTCGGATACCCAGTCCTTCCATGCCCTGCGCACCAACCGGTGGGTCGGATGCTACTACCGCGAATACGCCATGGCGTGGGGTTGGATTCCCGCGCAGCCCGCGGCCGGCATGGACGGCCCTTATTCGGATGCGGCTCCCGAGGATTTCTCCGAGCAGGACTTCTGGCGCTGGGTGGCATCCGCCACCGATTGGAGCCTGCTGGATCAGCGCGATAATCCGATCGCCAATTCCTATGCCGTGCGCCATCGCCCCGCATGGCCGGCGGGCGGCTTGGGACCGTATCACGAGGTGGCGACCGATCGGCCCGAGGGCGTCGCGGGGTTCGAGCTCTTCCTGTCCATCGACGGCCCCGAGGGCTTGGCCGTGCAGGCGCGCAGCGCCGCCCACAGCTATTTTGCCCGGCCGCTTCCGCGCGCAGACGGGCTGGACGAGGCGCCCAATCTCTTTCATCCCTATTGGATGGCGCGCCTCGCCCCGCTATCGATCGAGGCGCTGCCGGCTCGGGAGGGCCGTTGAGGTGGCGTCGCCAACGCAAGGCGGACAAGCCCTGATCGAGGCGCTGGTGGTGATGGGTGCCTTGGCCAGCGCCTGCGTGGCGGTGGCCTGGCTCGGCCGCCTGCGGGACATGGACCTGCAAGCGATGCACGCCAGCCGTCACCAGGCCTTCGCGCATGCGCACCAGGGCAGCGAGGCGCCGTCGATGGCGGTCGGGGGTGGCCTGGCCGTCCAGGGCATGGGCCAGCACTGGGAAACCCGACATGGCGAGCGCCTGCTTTCGAGCGTGGATGCCCACCTGTTCCAGGCGCCGCGCATGTCCGGACGCCAGCCCGGCGACCCGGCAGCGCTCGCTCCGGCGATGCGCCGCGAACTGCGACTGGGGGACGAGACGGTCTGGATTTCGGTGGCCGGCCTGACGACGGCGGGCACTGGCCAGGCCGGCGGCGGCTTGCGCGACTTTGATCGCCTGGTGCTGCGACCGACGCGCCATACAGCCATCCTGCGCGGTGCGGGGTCTGCCTCCGGGGATGCGGATGTCCAGGCTACCCTGGCGGGCGCTGGCACGCTGTGGGCCTTGGCAGCAGATCATTCAGCCGGGCTGGGTCGCGCCGTCGAGGCGCGGGCGCGGGCCCTGGATGCGCCTTGGGGGCGGCCGGCGCTTCAGCTCGATTGGCTGACGCCCTGGGCCGGGCGGGTGCCGGCGCGGCATCTGCGCCCAGGGGGGCGGCCATGAGGCGCGTGTGCCGTGGCTTGATGCTCGCATGGGTTCTAGGAGGCCCCGCAGTCCATGCGGTGCCGCTTGGCGGGGTGTCTCAAGAGGCCTGGACGAGTTGGAACTGGGGGGTGCAACAGGATTTCAGCCTCCCGGGCGCGCGGCTGGCCCAGCGGCCGTTCGAGGCCGGCTCGCCCCCGGCGCAGGCGGCGCGTCGTCTCGTCCGGCAGGGCGGCATGCCGTTCGACCGGCTGATGGCGGTCAATGGCGGCATCGTCTTGTCAGGCCTGCGCGAGGGCGCGCATTGGTTCGGCTGGCTGCGGCCGGGTCCGCGAGGCACCCAGGGCATCCTGTCGGTGCTGACACCCGCGTCCGCGTCGCACGCCGGGTTTGACGCCGGCGTACATGTGCCCGGCGGCGCCCGCCTCGTGGCCCGCGTGGTGCAGCACGAGGGTTCGGCCCGGGTGACGATCTCAGGCTACGAGCATCCGGGCGAGGCGGCGGGTCTGCGGGCCGGCATCGCCCAGTCCCTGGCGCGCGCCGGTTGGCATTCTGCCGAGGCCACCTGGCCTGGTGGCGAGGCCTGGCGGCGGCCGGCCGCTTTTTTGCAGATGCGCCTGCAGGTTCACGGGGCGCACTCGATCATCTGGTTGTGGCATCGCAAGGAGCATCCATGAAACGGCTTCGGATTCCGCGCAGCCTCACGCTGGCCGCGCTGGCCTTGGCGGCGGGCTTGCTCGCGGCCTGGACGCTGGATGCGCATGTGCGCGAGCGGGTGGCTACCATAGAGGCCCGCGCACGCGTGCCCATGGCCGAGCGCGTGGTGGCCGCCCACGACCTGCCGGCGGGCACCCGCCTGCGCGCCGAGCACCTGGCCTTGCGCCGCATGCCGCTCGAATGGGCCAGCAGCGACAGCCTCCCCGCAGCTGGCTACGGCGACCTCCTGGATATGACGCTGGCGGCGCCCCTCAAGGCGGGCGACCCTATCCTGCGCGCGCACACCCAGGCGGCCAGCCCCGCGTTCTCCAGTCAATTGGCGTTGGGGCGGCGGGCCATCACCTTGCCGGTCGATCAGATCAACTCGCTCTCGGGCCTGCTGCAGCCAGGGGATCTGATCGATCTTTACGTGTCGTTCGAGCACCAGCGCCGTCGGATGACCGCCCCCTTGCTGCAAGGCGTGCTGGTACTGGCAACCGGCCGCGCCACGCGCTTCGAGGGCGATGCCGAGGGGGCATACTCCACCGTGACGCTGGATGCGGCACCCGAGGACGTGGTCAAGCTCGTGGCGGCCCGCCAGGGCGGTGCCATCACCGCCATCCTCAGGCACCCGGACGATCCACAGGCAGATCGCCGTGCGGTGCGCGGCGATCTGGCCGCCTTGCTGGGCGTGGCTCCGGCGCCGCCCGCGCCGCGCCGCAAGGGCGCCACCATCGTCTACGGCACCAGCGCGGGCGCACGCGTGCCCGGGCTGGCTGGCCCCGCGTCCGTGCTTTCGCGGCCCGCGGGCCTGTTCGACCTGCCCGAGGCCCAGGCCCTCGCCAGCGCCTGGATGCACGCGGCCGCCGACGAGGCGGAGCCATGAGCCCGGGACGTCGCCTATGGAAGGCAGGATCCAGGGCCTTGTGCTGCGCCTATGCGGCCTCCCGCATGGCTTTGACGCTCGCCGACACGACCTTGCCGATGCAGGTTGGCGAGGTCCGCGTACTGGGTATCCCTGACGCGGCGCGGGTGGCCGTGGGGGATGGGCAGGTGCTCAAGGCCATCAGCACCGATGACCACGAGGTCATCGTCTTTGCGCGCCGTGGGGGTTCGAGCGCGCTGCACGTCTGGTCGGCCGATGGGCATGTGCATCGCTACATGGTCGAGGTCGCCGCCGAGGGGGCCCGTCAGTTGCAGAACGAGCTGCGCGGCGTGGTCGAGCGCATTCCCGGCGCGCGGGTGAGCGCCGTCGGTGACAAACTCCTGGTCGAGGGTGACGATTTGTCCGACGCGGATCGCCAGCGCGTGGCCGATCTGGTCCAGCGCTATCCCCAACTCCTGGATTTCACCGGAACGGTGGGGTGGGATCGGATGGTCCTGCTCGATGTGCAGGTGGTCGAGGTTCCACGTTCGCTGGCGCGCGATCTGGGCTTGCGATGGGCTGCCCGCCCCGAGGGCGGCGTGAACGCGTCGGTGGCCTGGGATTCCGGTTCGACTCGCCATGCGGACCGCCCGGGCGAGACCATCGTGCCCATCGGTTTTCCCGCCCGGGCCCTGGCCGGCTATTTCGGGATCAACGCGTTATTGTCCGCTCGGATCGACGCCCTCGCGCAAGAGGGCCACGCGGTGGTGCTGGCGCAGCCACAATTGCTCGCGCGCAGCGGCGCCACGGCCGAGTTCCTCGCTGGTGGCGAGGTGCCCTACAGCACGGTGGACCAGAACGGCCAGAGCCGCACCGCCTTCAAGCCTTATGGTGTATCGCTGCGCATCACGCCCTCGGTCGAACGAGGCGGGGCGGTCCGTTCGCGCATCGAGGTCGAGGTCAGCTCGATCGATACCGCCTTGTCCGTGCCCGAGGGGCCGTCGCTCAAGACTCGGCGTGCCGCCACGGAGTTCAACGTTCGCTCCGGCGAGACCCTGGTCCTGGCTGGGTTCCTGTCGCGCGACGTTTCCAGCAATGTCGACAAGATCCCCGGCCTGAGCGACTTGCCGGTGTTGGGCGCTCTGTTCCGTTCGACTCGGTTCCAGCGCAACGAAACCGAGCTGGCCATTCTGGTGACCCCGGTGCTGGTGTCCGCCCAGCATCCGGGGGTGCGTCGCCGCGCGGATCGGGCCTCCTCGATCCTGAATCGGGCATTTCCGGATCCCCCGCGCCTCATGCTGCCAATCTCGCAGGATGTTCCAGAACCCGAGCCGACAGACGGCCTGGTACGGTGGAATCCGCGCAGCCGCGGCCCCGGGTCCCAGTGGCGCGACGGGACCGAACCATGATGGAAACCGCGTTAGAGTTCGAGGATGGTCGGCGTATCCTGCAAAGCTTCCAATTGCCGCTTTCGATCGGCCGCGACGAGGCCAGCGGCCTGAGGCTGCGTGGCTGGCGGGTTGCCCGGCATCATGCCCGCCTCATGGCGCGCGAGGGCGAGGTCTGGGTCGAGGATTTCGGCGCGCTCGCGGGTACCGAGGTCAATGGCCGCAGGGTAGCCCTGTACGGCCCCCTGCGCGTGAACGACGAGGTCGTGATCGGGCCTTGCCTGCTGCGCGTGCTGGGTTTGCCCGGCACATTGTCCGCGCCGGGCACGGCGGTGGAGCCGCCCGGCGAGGCGGCTGCGGGCCTTGGCCCGCCGGCGTCTGGAGCCGTCGCGGCACCGGCGTCCCTCGCGGACACTGAGCGGCCGGAATCCGCGGTGATGGAGGCTGCGACACCGAGCGCCGAGGGCCTGGCGCTGCGCCGCCGGTTGCATGGGCGCTTGATCGAGGCCTTGCAGCTCAGGCGCCGGGACATCGGCTTGATGAGCGACGAGGCATTGCGCGCCGAGGCCTCCAAGGTGCTCTTGAGCCTGATAGCCGAGGACGAGGCGCCGCCCCGAGGCCAGGATCGCGAGGCGCTGGCCCGGGACCTGCTTGACGAGGCGGTCGGCCTGGGGCCGCTCGAGGGCCTGCTCGCCGATCCCGAGGTGACGGAAATCATGGTGAATCGGCATGACGAGATTTTCGTCGAAATCCGCGGGCGGCTGCGGCGGCACCCGCGCGCCTTCAGCAGCGAACAAGCGGTGCTGGGCGTGATCGAACGCATCGTGGCGCCCCTGGGCCGGCGCATCGACGACAGCTCGCCCATGGTCGATGCCCGCTTGCGCGATGGGTCGCGGGTCAATGCGGTGATCGCGCCGATCGCCCTGCGGGGTGCGAGCCTCACCATCCGCAAGTTTCCCGCAAGGCGGTTGGGCATGGCAGATTTGCTGGCCGTGGGCGCGCTGGACGAGCCCATTGCCGTGTTCCTGCAAGCCTGCGTGCGCCACAAAAAGAACCTGATTGTCTCGGGTGGCACCGGCTCGGGCAAGACCAGTCTGCTCAATATTCTGTCCAATGCCATTCCGGATGGCGAGCGCGTGGTGACGATCGAGGATGCGGCCGAGCTGCGCCTGAACCACCGCCATCTGGTCAGCCTCGAGGCGCGGCCCGCCAACCTCGAGGGTCGTGGCCGGGTCGAAATCCGGGATCTGGTGCGCAACGCCCTGCGCATGCGTCCCGATCGCATTGTCGTCGGCGAGTGCCGGGGCGGCGAGGCCTTCGACATGCTGGCAGCCATGAACACGGGCCACGAAGGGTCGCTCACCACCTTGCATGCCAACAGTCCGCGCGATGCCCTGGGGCGGCTCGAAACCATGATCCTGATGGCGGGGATGGAGCTGCCGCTGGCCGCCGTGCGCGAGCACGTCGCCTCCAGCATCGATGTCATCGTCCAGTTGTTGCGCACCCCCGATGGCCGGCGCATGGTGGGCTCGGTGGCCGAGGTCACCGGCATGGAGGGTGGCCGCATTCAGACGCAGGAACTATTCCGCGGGCAGGCGGGGCCGCCCGCTGTCTATTCGGGTTGCGGGCTGCTGCCCGATTGCTTCGCGCGGGAGCCCCATGTCGTCGAGGCCGGGCTGTTCTCACGGCGCACGGTGTGCGAGGCTCCGCACGCCGATGCGTTTGGGACGGCATCATGAGCCCTCTGTGGTCCCTGGCCCTGGTCTTTGCCCTCGCCGCAGGCAGTGCCTGGCTCGCGCTCAATGCGTTTGCCAGGGGATGGCGCGCCTACGAAACCCGCCTGAAAGAGGACGCGCGCGTCCAGCTCGACGAGTTCTTCTTGTTCCTGGACCCCGCACAGCTCTGGGGCGGCCTGACGGTGGCGAGTCTGGCGGCGGGGATGCTGGCCGCGGGAATTTCCGGCCTGTGGTGGCTGGGGCTGGCCGCTGCTGTGCTGGTCCTGCTTGCGCCTCGCTTCGTGTTGCGGCGGCTCAGGGCGCGGCGCGCGCGGCGCTTCGATGAGCAACTGCCGGATCTGGTCCAGGCCCTGGCGGGCGCCTTGCGGGCGGGTTCCGGCCTGCAGCCGGCCTTGCGGCACATTGTGTCGCGCTCTCCAGTGCCCTTGGCCCAAGAGTTCGGGCTGCTCTTGCGTGAGCAGCGCATGGGCATCGGCTTTCACGAGGCATTGGCGCAACTGAGCGCCCGCATGCCCACTGAGGCGTGCAGCCTGGTGGTCTCTGCCCTCGGGGTGGCCGCGCAAAGCGGTGGCGGCTTGTCCGACACCCTCGAGGGCATCGCGCAGACCTTGCGGGCCCGCCATCACTGGCAAGGCCGGGTGCGCGCATTGACGGCCCAGGGCCGCTTGCAGAGCTGGATCATGGCCGGGTTGCCGCTGGCGATGATTGCGGTTTTGCAGCGCCTCGAACCCGACGCCATGGCCCTGCTGTGGACGACTGTTCCGGGCTGGATCGTTCTTTCGGCGATATCGGTGCTGGAAATCCTGGGCATCGTGTTGATTCAGAGAGTCATGGCAATCGATTTGTGAGGCCGGATCATGTTCTGGGTGGGTTTGGCGCTGGCGGCCGTCGCCGCCATGGCGGGTGTCTGGAGCCTCGGGGGACCTTGGGCCTGGCGGCGGCCGGCAGAGCCTGGTCCGTTTGCGCGCGGCGCGTGGCTCTGGCCCTGGGTCAAGGCGCTCGAGCCTTGGTGCGCCTGGCTGGTGTCCTGGCGTATGCGCCGTCGGTTCGGCCTGCGCATGCGCCAGGCGGGCGTGGGCGAGGCCTGGCGGGTCGAACAATGGATGGCCCTGCGTGTGCTGGCGGGCCTGGCCACGGGGGTTGGGCTGGGCGCCGCCTGTTTCGCGTTCGGCCTGGACGATTCCGCCTCGATCTTGCTGGCCGTCCTCGGTGGGCTGGGCGGCTCGTGGCTGCCGGACCAGTCGCTGCGGCGCCGCGCAGTGCGGCGGCTGGCACGCATGCAGCGCGAGCTGCCGTTCATGCTGGACTTGATGACGCTGTGCGTCGAAGCGGGCCTCAGTCTGCATGCCGCCCTGCGCCAGGTGGCCGAGCACGCGCCCGAGGGGCCGCTGCGCCGCAGTCTGCGCGATGCGCTGGCCGCCATGCGCGCGGGGGTGGCGCGCGACCGCGCGCTCGACCAATGGGCGCAGGCCTGCATGGTGCCCGCGGTCCGCAGCCTGGTGATGGCACTCGATCAGGCGGATCACCTGGGCATGAGCCTCGCGCCGATCCTGCGCGCACAGGCCGCCCAGCAGCGCAGCGAACGCTTTCTGCGTGCCGAGAAGCTCGCCCTCGAGGCGCCCGTCAAGATGCTGCTGCCGATGGTGTTCTGCATCTTTCCCTGCACCTTTCTGGTGATCGGCTTCCCGGTCGCGGTCAAGCTGATGGAGCTGGCATGACGGATGGAAACCACCTGGGCGAGGATGACGTGGTAGCCGGCGGCGCGCGCTCCCGGCAGGATCCGGTTCGACTCGAGTTGCGGATCGCCCGAGGATTTTTTGGGCGTTTGCTGGGCCTGTACGGGCAGCCGGTCGGGGACCCCCAGGGCCCACGCGCCTTGATCCTGAAACCCTGCTGCGCGGTGCATACGCTGGGGCTGGATGCGCCGATCGACGTGGTGTTCCTGGGCGCGGAAAATCAGATCCTGCGCCATGTATCGGGTTTGTCGCCCAATCGCTGGGCGATGGATCGGCGCGCTCGCGCGGTGGTCGAGCTGCCTGCGGGCTATTGCGCCGATCCGCTCTGGCTCGAGGTATTATCCCAATCGCTGCGCGATTCGAAAATCATCACATAGGCGGGGTAGAAGCTGCAGTACAGCACCGCGGCGACCAGAATGTTGGCGGGCACCAGGATCCATTGCAGCAGGCCGGTGGACACGCCTGCGGCGACCAGCATGTCGACGATCGCCTGCAGTCCGTAGAACAGCCCGACCCAGCTTGCGGCATAGAGCAGAAAGCCCCACTTATTGCGCCAGCAGGCCACCATGGAATAGAACAGGGCGCGTGCCAGCGGGACGCGGTGCCAGCCGATCAACGCGGGCGCGTGCCAGAACAGGGCCGACAACAACAGGTATAGCACGCCAAAGACGACCAGGGGGCCGCGCATGGCCGCCGCCATGGCGGCGTAGTTGATCTGCCCCTGGTCGTCGATGGCGCCGGCCAGCGTCGACACAAAAGGCAGGGTGGCGATGAGCGCCGCCGCCAGGCTGCCCGCCAGGTAGGCCAGGCCCAGGCGCGTCAGGCGACCGCTCACCCCGGGAGCTTGCAAAGGCTGCAGCCACATACCGGGCAGCATGCGTACGCCCCGGTCGATGTTGCGGCAGGCGCACAGGGTCAGAAAGGTCAGCAGGGGGGTGAAAGCGATCAGTGCCAACTGGCCCAGCAGCGGGATCGCCGAGGCCAGCATGATGATGAAGCTCGTCAGCACGCTCCAGAAGAACATCGCCAGCGGCTGTCGGCGAAACAGGTCATAGCCCTGGGCGATCCAGGACCAACCGGCGGAAACGGGCAGAATGGCGGCTTGCATGGCGAGGTTTCAGGGCAGGGTGGGTGCCGGCTGGGTGGTGCGCAGGCGCAGGATGCGTTCGAAATGGCGGGGGTCGTGCGGCTTGAGCGTCTGCGCCGGGCGGGGTATGTGGAAATCGTACAGGCGCGAGATCCAGAAGCGCAGGGCGGCCGCGCGCAGGATGATAGGCCAGGCCTCGCGCTCGGCCTCGGTGAAGGGGCGCGCCTCATGGTAGGCCTGCAGCCAGGCGTCCAGGCGCTTGTGGATGAAGACGCCGGTCGCGCGCTGGATGCACCAGTCATTGACGCTGACCGCGACGTCGAACAGCCATGCGTCGCAGCCCGCGAAGTAGAAATCGATGAAACCGCCCATGTGCGGCACCTCGTAGGTGCCGTCGAACAGGACATTGTCCCGGAACAGATCGCAGTGGGACGGCCCCTGCGGCAGGCGCGCATGGACCGGGCCCGCGGCAAAGGTCACTTGCTCGTCCAATGCATGGCGAAGGAGGTCCGCCTGGTCGGTGCTCAGGAAGGTCTGCAGTTTTGGCGCGGTCTCGCGCCACCAGGGCAGGCCGCGCAGGTTTGGCTGGCGAATGCCAAAATCCTGGCCAGCCAGGTGCGCCTGGGCCAGCGTGCGGCCCGCCAACGCGCAATGCGTCGGGCTGGGCTCGGGTTCATAGCCTCCGGACAGCCGCGTGACGATGGCGGTGGGCTTGTCGTGCAGCATGGTGAGCCGGGTGCCGTCACGCAGGGTCTGCGGCTGGGGCACCGGCACGCCCCGCCCGGCCAGGTGATGCATCAGCTCGATGTAGAACGGTAATTGGGTGGCGGTCAGGACCTCGAACAGCGTCAGTACATATTCGCCGCGCGTGGTGTCCAGGAAATAATTGGTGTTTTCGATGCCGGCGGTGATCCCGCGCAGGGCAACGAGTTCGCCCAGGTCGTAGCGTTGCAGCAGAGCCTGCGCGTCGTCGTCGGATACGGGGGTGAATACGGCCATGGAAAATGCCCGAAGGGCGGAAGCAAACACAGGAAAGCCCGGCTTGCGGGCTTGGCGTGCGTCTATTTTAGATCAGTTTGCCGCAATGTCCGGTGACGGCCGGTCGCCGCGCGTCGAGAGCGTCGAAAGGGGGTCGGCGATGCCGCCACGATGGCGGCGCGGCTCATGTGGTACGTTTATGCTCTCTCGCCCGATTCGGCGGGGCTCGGGTCATGGCCGCCATTGCGGTTGATGCGGACTGGATGCCGGGCGCGGTGGCCGGGCAGTGATACTAGCGGTGGAGTCATGGGGGTAGCGGTGCGGATGTCGATCGACGAGAAAGGCGCGGGGCCATTCGAGGCGCCCTGGCGCCTGTGCGTGGCGCCGATGATCGATGTCACTGATCGTCACTGCCGTTATTTCCACCGCCTGCTGGCGCCGCAGGCGCGCTTGTACACCGAGATGGTCACGACCGGCGCGCTGCTGCACGGCGATGCGGGCCGCCATCTCGACTTCGACGCCGCTGAACATCCCGTGGCCCTGCAGCTGGGCGGCAGCGAGCCCGCCGAGCTGGCCCGCTGCGCGCGCCTGGGCGAGCAATGGGGCTACGATGAGATCAACCTGAACTGCGGCTGCCCGTCCGAGCGGGTGCAGCGCGGCGCCTTCGGCGCCTGCCTGATGGCCGAGCCCGCTCTGGTGGCCGATTGTGTGCGCGCCATGCGCGATGCGGTGTCGGTGCCGGTCACCGTCAAGCACCGCCTTGGGCTGGACTACGACGAGTCCTACGGCTTTGTGCGTGATTTCGTGGGTGCCGTCGCCGAGGCCGGCTGCGGCGTGTTCATCGTGCATGCGCGCAACGCGGTGCTCAAGGGCCTGTCGCCCAAGGACAACCGGGAAAAGCCGCCCCTGCGTTATGCGGACGCCCTGCGCCTGCGCCGGGACTTCCCGCAGTTGCGCTTCGTCCTGAACGGCGGCCTGTCCACAGTCGGGGACAGTCTCGAGTGGATGGAGCGGTTCGATGGCGTGATGCTGGGGCGCGCGGCCTGGCACCATCCGGATGTGCTGTCCGAGCTGAATCGCCGGATCGCGCCCGGCCAGGCGATACCTGCACCGGAGCAGATCCTGGAATCCTTCATCGCCTATGCGTCGCACCGGGTGGCGGCGGGCGCGCCGCTGCATATCGTGTTGCGCGGCGTGCTGGGCTGGCGCGCCGGTCTGCCGGGCGCACGCCGCTGGCGCCGCATCCTGTCGGACATGGCCGCCTTGCGCACCGAGGGCCCAGCGGTCCTGCGGCGCGCCTGGGCTGAGCTGGGTCGGGGCCTGGACGCCGCCTAGCGCGGTGCCTTGTCAGCGCGTGCGCATCCCATGGGAGGGGGCGCGCCGGGCGATAGGCGCGGGCTTAGGCCTTGTCCCGTCCGGCGGTGTCTGAAGGCCAGTCGCGGATATAGGCCTTGAGCATGTCGTTCTCGAATTGCTGTGCCTCGACGATGGCGCGCGCCATGTCATAGAACGAGATCACGCCCATCAGGGTCGGACCGTCCATGACCGGGATGTAGCGGGCGTGCTTGTCGAGCATCAGGCGCTGGACCTCGTCGGCGTCGGTGTTGGGTGTGACGCTGACCGGCGCGTCGTCCATGATGCTGCGCACCGTGAAATCACCCCCCTGGCCCTCATGGGCGTGCAGGTGGCGGATGATCTCGCGGAAGGTCAGCATGCCGATCAACTGGCCGTGCTCCATGATGACCAGAGAGCCGATGTCGAGCTGACTCATGGACTCGATCGCCTGGCGCACGGGCATGTCGGGCGTGCCGGTATACAGGGCGTGCCCCTTGACTCGCAGGATTTCGTTGACTTTGAGCATGGTGTCGTCCCTAGCTTGCCGCTGAGTAATTCATTTTTCCGTATTTTGCACCATCGTGCCGTTTTCCGGTAGGAGGTCCCGAAATAGGCTCTCGAGGGTCGGGGGCCGCTGTGCAAGCGTCTCGGCCAGGGCTGCGGCGATCCACGGACTGAGGCCCGCCTGCGCGCGGTCGATGAGCAGATGGTCGAGGAGGGGGCCGAGCCCCGCCTGCGCAGGATCGCAGGCGAGCACCCAGAGATCGGCATCCTGGGCTGGCACCACGTAGCCCAGGTCCCTCAGGGCGCGCAGGGTCTGGTGCAGGGCGTCCGGATGCGCGCCCAGGCGCTGTTCGAGGAAGTTGAGGCTGCGTCCCGGCGGCGAGCTGCCGCGCGCGCGCCACAGGATGTGCAGGATGTGGATGGCATCCACCAGGGGCGCGCCGGGCCGCCTCAGGACGGCCCATCGCCGGTGGCGCAGGGCGGGTGACAGGGAGGCCACCATGGCGCCCATGAGCACGACCAGCCACGACAGATAGATCCACAGTAGAAAGATCGGCAGGGTGGCGAAGGCGCCGTAGATGACGGTGTAGGAGGGGAAGCGCGTCAAGTATGCGGTGAAACCCGCCTTCATGACGGCCAGCACGACGGCCGTGCCGACGCCGCCCATCAGCGCGTCGCGCCATAGAACGCGGCAGTTGGGGACAAAGACGAACAGGGCCGTGAATCCCAGGGCCGAGGCCGCAAGCGGTACGATATTCAGCAGCAGGCTGAGCCATTCGGGCAGCTCGCCGATGTACCCGAGGGATTCGCGCGCCAGCACCGTGGTGGCCCATAGGCTCGCACCCGTCAGAATGGGGCCTAGGGAGATGATCGCCCAGTACACCAGGAGGCGCTGGCGCAGGGGGCGCTGCCGTTCGACGCGCCAGATCTCGTTGAAGGCCTCGTCGATCGTCATGATCAGCAGGATCGACGTCACCAGCAGGAACGCGCCGCCCACCGCGGTCAGGCCCGAGGCCTGCGCGGCGAACTGGTTGAGATAGCGCATGATGGTGTCCGACACCGCAGGCGGCAGCAGACTTTCGCTCAGGAAGGCCTCGAGCGCGCCGCGGAACTCGGCAAACAGCGGAAAGGCGGTGAACAGCGCCAGTACCACGGCCAACAGCGGCACGATCGCCAGGACGGTCGTGAACGTCAGGCTCGATGCCGAGCGCGTGAGTTTCTTTTCGCCCGCGTACTCGAGCGTGAAGCGCAGGATGTCCATGGCGCGCGCGCGCGCGTTGCGGGGCGGGGCGGGATCCGGAGGGGTCGTCATCATCAGCCAGGCTACGGGTTTCAGTTCATAATACCAGCATGAAAGTCGAACTCAGCACGAGCCTGCATCGGATGGCCGTGACATGTCTTGCGGCCCTGATCGTCCTGTGCGTGGGATGGGAATTGTGGTGGGCGCCTCTCAAGCCGAGCGGCTCGCTGATGGCGCTCAAGGCGCTGCCCTTGCTGTTCGCCGTGCGCGGCGTCCTCAAGGGCAGCCTCTACACCATGCAGTGGACGGCCATGCTCAGCCTGCTCTACTTGATGGAGGGCCTGGTGCGCGCCTGGTCCGATCTCCAGCCGGCCTCGGCGGCGCTGGCGGGCCTCGAGGCCGTGTTGGCCCTGGGTCTGTACCTTGCCGCCATCCTTTATGTGCGCCCGGCCAAGCGGGCGGCCCGTCATGGCTAAGGGTCTGATGGGGCTGAAGGTCGCCAATTCCTTCGCGGCCCTGCCCGAGGTCTTTTATTCACGCGTCGCGCCTGCGCCGCTCTCCGCGCCGCGCCTGCTGCACGCCAATCCCGATGTGGGGCGGCTCCTCGGGCTGGACGAGGCGGCGCTGGCGTCCCCCGAGTTCCTCGCGCTGTGCTCGGGTCAGGCGCCCTTGCCTGGCGGGCAGACGATCGCCACCGTCTACAGCGGCCACCAGTTCGGCGTGTGGGCCGGCCAACTCGGCGACGGGCGGGCGCACCTGCTGGGCGAGATCGAGGGGCCTGAGGGAATGCGGGAGCTCCAGCTCAAGGGGTCGGGCCGCACGCCCTATGCGCGCATGGGCGATGGGCGTGCCGTGCTGCGTTCGAGCGTGCGCGAATACCTCGCGAGCGAGGCCATGGCCGGACTGGGCATTCCGACCACGCGCGCCCTGGCTCTGGTGGTCTCGGACGACCCTGTCTACCGCGAGACGGTCGAGACCGCCGCCGTGGTCGCGCGCGTGTCGCCGACCTTTCTGCGTTTCGGTCATTTCGAGCATTGGGGCCATACGCAGGCCCGTCAAAAGGCCTTGCTCGATTACGCGGTGGATCATTTTCTGCCCGAATGCCGCCAGGCGGCCGATGCGCCCGACGACCCCGTGGCCGTCGGCCTGGCATTTCTGCGTGAGGTCGCGCGCCGCACGGCGATCCTGATCGCACAGTGGCAGTTGGTGGGTTTCTGCCATGGCGTGATGAACACGGATAATATGTCGATCCTCGGCCTGACTCTGGATTACGGGCCCTATGGCTTCATGGATGTGTTCAACGCGCGTCATGTCTGCAACCACAGCGATACCGCGGGGCGCTACGCCTGGAACGCGCAGCCCGCCGTGGCGCACTGGAACCTCTATCGCCTGGCGGGCAGCCTGATGGTGCTGGGCTGCGACGGCGAATCGCTGCAGGCGTGCATCGCGCCTTTCGAGGCCGATTTTCTGCGCGCGTTCTATCAGGGGCTGGCCTGCAAGTTCGGCCTGCGCGAATGGCGGGCCGGGGACGAGGTCCTGGGGGATGCCTGGTGGTCGCTGCTGCAAAACCAGGCCGCCGACTTCACCCTGGCGTTTCGCCGTCTGGCCGAGGTGGACGAGGCGCCCGAGCGGTTCCTGGATCTCTTCGAGGACCAGGACGCCGCCCAGGCCTGGCTGGAGCGCTATCGGGCCCGGCTGGCCGAGGAGGCCGGCGATCCGGCGGTGCGCCGGGCGAGCATGCTGCGCGCCAATCCGCTCTACATTTTGCGCAATCACTTGGCCCAGCGCGCCATCGAGGCTGCGCGGCACGGGGATCCCTCCGAGATCGAGCGGCTGCTGGCCTTGCTGCGCGATCCCTATACCGAGCGCGGCGGCGCGGAGGACTATGCCGCGCCGCCGCCTGCTGGGGAACCCGAGGTTGCCGTCAGTTGTTCATCCTGAACACCGAGTCCAAGGAGGCCTGGCATGTCCCGCTCGCGGGTTCTGGTCTATCGCGAATTGCCGCCTGATCAACTGGCGCGCATCCGTGCCGAGCATGAGGTGACCCTGGCCGATCCGTCCCTGCCGGAACAGGAGGCCGCGTTCTTCGAGGCCCTGGGCAGCGCGTCCGGCATGATCGGGGCGCTGTACCCGGTGGGTTCGAGCCTGTTGGCGCGGGCACCCGCCCTGCGGGTCGTGTCTTCGGTCTCGGTGGGCTTGGACGCTTATGACCAGGCGGCGCTCGCCGCTCGCGGGATTGTGTTGTGCCACACGCCGGGGGTGCTCGACGAGGCCGTCGCCGACTTGCTGATGGGGATGGTGCTCGCCATCGGGCGCCGCATTCCTGAACTGGTCGAGCATGTGCGCACGGGCGCCTGGGCCCGCCATGTGGAGCCGGACCTCTATGGATGGGACGTGCACGGCAAGACCCTGGGGGTGCTGGGCTACGGCCGCATCGGCCACGCGGTGGCGCGCCGCGCCGCCCTGGGGTTTGGGATGCCGGTGCTGTACTGCGCGCGTTCGCCGCGCGCAAGCGGTCTGCCCGGCGGGGCCGCACGGCAGGTGTCGCTGCCCGAACTCTTGAGCGAATCCGATTTTCTGGTCGTGGTCCTGCCGCTGACCGAACAGACGCGCGGCTTGCTGGGCGCAGCCGAACTGTCGCTCATGAAACCGGGCGCCTTTCTGGTCAACGCCGGGCGTGGGGCGGTCATCCAGGAGGACGCCTTGGTGCGCGCCCTGGACGCTGAGCGGCTGCGGGGCGCCGCGCTGGACGTGTTTGTGACCGAACCCTTGCCCGGCGAGTCGCCGCTGCGCACCCATCCCAAGGTCCTGCCGCTGCCGCACGTGGGCTCGGCGACCCATGAAACGCGCCATGCCATGGCCGAAATGGCTACGAGCAATCTGTTGATGGTGCTGCGCGGCGAGCCTCCGCTGGCGGCGCAGCCGGTGCGTCCGCAGCCTTGATCGTCGGGCCGTTGGGCCCTAGTTCATCGATGGGCACGGGGTGCCCGAACAGCCAGCCTTGCGCCTGCCGGATGCCGTGCCCGTAGAGCAGGCTCGCCTGGGTCTCGGTCTCGACGCCCTCGGCGACGATCGACAGGCCCAGAGCGCGGGCGAGCGCGCACACGTGCCGGATGATCAGCGAGGCGGCGGGTGACGTGCCGACCTTTTGGGACAGGCTGCGGTCGATCTTGATGCCGTCGAGTTCCAACGCCGCCAGCGATTGGAGATTCGCGTAGCCGGCGCCGAAATCGTCGATCACCACCTGGATGCCCATCGCCCGCACGGCCTGGATGACCGGACCGCAGCGTGTGGGTTCGAGCAGACTGCGCTCGGTGAGCTCGACGGACAGGCGCATCCCGTCGCCGAGCGCCCTGAGCAAGGTTTCCAGGATGCGGGCGGTATCCATGGTCCGGATGTCGGCTGCGGACAAATTGATCGACAAGCGAGCGATCGCCGCCGGCGCGGCCACGCAGTCCCGGGCCGCCAGCGCGCAGACCCGCCGCGTGATGTCCCGGATGAGGCCGATCTGTTCGGCGATAGGGATGAAGACCTCGGGCCCGATGCCCGTTCCCGGCCAGCGGATCAAGGCCTCCACACCGAGCCAGCGCCGCGTGCGCAGGTCCACTATGGGCTGGTAGGCGAGGCGGAATTCGTCGCGTTCCAGGGCGTGGCGCAGCAGGGTTTCGGGCATGGGGCTCATCGGTGCGCGTCACGGTTTCCCCCGGCGTGCCCGCCATGCGCGGTCGCCGATTTTATTCTAGTCAAATTGATACGCCGCGGATAAGATACGCATGCGGTGGATGGCTGTGACATATGCTCGACCTCGCCGGGTGTGTCTATTGAAGGGCCCTTTCCACCTCTTGAATTCCTTGCCGTAAAGAACAATTTAACGTCCGTACCCATGTACGGAGTCAAGGAATTCATGAGGTGCTGCATTGAATATCGGTCGCATCGCAAAGCTCGCTGGCGTGAATGTGGAGACCATTCGCTATTACCAGCGCCGTGGCCTCATCGACGAGCCGGCCAAGCCCCTGGGGTCTCATCGCCGCTATCCTCCAGGGACCGTTCAGCGGATCCGTTTCATCAAGCGCGCGCAGGCCCTTGGGTTCTCGCTGGACGAGATCATCGTCCTGCTGCAGCCCCAAGGCGCGAATGGCTGCGCTCAGGTGCGCGAACTCGTCCAGGCCAAGATCCGCAGCCTGGACGCCCAGATCGACGACCTGGCGAAACGCATGCGGGCCCTTCAGGACCTGATCGATCGATGCCGCGAGATTGCCGATTGCGCCGATTGTGCCGGTTGCCCGCTGCGGGAGCATCTGTCCTGCGAGGGGGCCTGGGGCGGCGGCGGCGTTTGGACCGCGCGCGCGCTCAAGGTGGCCGAGGCGACGGGATTGGAGTGATCGCCCCTTTGCGCGTGGCGGATGTCGAAAGATGCCATAATTGGGCATTGAAAATCCCACGTCGGGGGCTCGCGGATTCCTATGCCGCGCGCCGTCGGCCACTCTCGTCTCGATAACGCGCCCATGTCCGGAAATTCACTCGGAAAACTCTTCAGTGTCACCAATTTCGGTGAGTCCCACGGGCCGGCGATCGGCGCCGTGATCGATGGCTGCCCGCCGGGCCTCGAATTGAGCGAGGCCGATATCCAGGCCGAACTCGACCGGCGCAGGCCAGGAACCTCGCGTCATGTGACCCAGCGGCGCGAGCCCGATACCGTCGAAATTCTCTCGGGGGTGTTCGAGGGCGTGACCACTGGCACCCCCATCGGGCTGCTGATTCGCAATACCGACGCGCGCAGCAAGGATTACCGCAATATCGCTGACACCTTTCGTCCGGGCCATGCGGATTTTTCGTACTTCAAGAAATACGGCATCCGCGATCCGCGCGGCGGCGGCCGGTCCTCCGCGCGGCTGACCGCGCCCACGGTGGCGGCGGGTGCCATCGCCCGCAAGTGGCTGGCCCGCGAGCACGGGGTGCGCATCCGCGGCTACATGAGCCAGCTTGGCCCGATTCCGATACCCTTCGAAACCTGGGACGAGGTGCCGCGCAACCCCTTTTTCGCCCCCAATGCCGCCATCGTGCCGCAGCTCGAGGCGTTCATGGATGATTTGCGCCGCGCGGGCGACTCGATCGGCGCGCGCATCGAGGTGATCGCCCAGGGCGTGCCGCCCGGCTGGGGCGAACCTCTTTACGATCGGTTGGACGCCGACATTGCCCACGCCATGATGGGCCTCAATGCCGTCAAGGGCGTGTCCATCGGGTCGGGCTTCGACTGTGTGACGATGCGCGGTTCGGAGCAAGGCGACGAGCAGGGCCCCGACGGCTTCATGAGCAATCACGCGGGTGGCGTGCTGGGCGGGATTTCCTCGGGCCAGGACCTCAAGGTCTCGCTCGCCGTCAAGCCGACCTCCAGCATCCGCATCGAGCGCCGTTCGATCAATCGCGCGGGCGATCCCGTCACGGTTCAGACCCTGGGGCGCCACGATCCCTGCGTGGCGATCCGGGCGACACCCATCGTGGAAGCCCTGCTGGGCATCGTCCTGATGGACCATGCCCTGCGCCATCGCGGCCAGTGCGGTCGGGGCGCCTGAATCCGCCCAGAGGCACGATGAAACTATTCCCGCGCATGCTCCGCCGCATCCTTCCCATGGCACTGGCCGTCCTGCTGGGCGCCTGCGCCCAGGTCCAGACCACCCAGTCGGGTCTGGTGGGGGTCGATCGGACGCAGTACATGTCCAGCCTGGTGTCCGAGGCCGAGCTCGAGCGCGAGGCCTCGTCGCAGTACCAGGCCCTTCTAGCCGAGGCGCGGGCGAAAAAGGCCCTGGACGCGGACGCGGGCCAGGCCCGCCGCGTCCAGGCCATCACCCGGCGCCTGATCCAGCAGGCCGGGGTCTTTCGCCAGGATGCTCTGCACTGGAATTGGGAAACCCACGTGCTGAGCTCGGGCGAGGTCAATGCCTGGTGCATGCCGGGTGGCAAGATCGCTGTCTACACCGGCCTGCTCGAGAAAATAAAGCCCACCGACGCCGAACTGGCGGCGGTGTTGGGCCATGAAATCGCGCATGCCCTGCGGGAGCACGCGCGCGAGCAGGTCTCGCGCCAAATGGCGGCCCAGATGGGAATCTCCATCCTGGCGGCGGTCACCGGCAGCCAGGCGACGGCGGACCTGGGCTCGACCCTCAGCCAGGTGATGTTCACCTTGCCCAATAGCCGGTCCAACGAAACCGAGGCCGACCGGATCGGCGTCGAGTTGGCCGCGCGCGCGGGCTACGATCCCCGCGCGGCGGTCACGCTGTGGCAAAAAATGGCCCGGGCCGGCGGCGGGGGAGGGCCCGAGTTCCTGTCTACTCACCCCTCGTCAGGCAGCCGCATCGCCGATCTCGAACGAGTATCGGCCACGGTGTTGCCGGTATACCAAAAGGCCGCCAAGCCCTAGGGTCGCGGGCCCGGGGCATGGATACGCCGCTAGAGCGATTCGGCTCTTGTTCCGGCAGCCTGGTATTTCCCATACTAGGATGGCTAGTGGTCTTGTCCTCGTTTCAGGGGCTGCGATAATGGCAGCAAGGCATGCGCGCGGTTCCCGCGCGCTCCACGAATTTTTCGGGAAACGATCATGGCTCAAACCTTGTATGACAAGCTCTGGGACGCCCACGTGGTGCACGAGGGCGAGGACGGCACCTGTCTGCTGTACATCGACCGCCACCTGTTGCACGAGGTCACCAGTCCGCAAGCCTTCGAGGGCCTGGACCTCGTCGGCCGCAAGCCCTGGCGGATCGATGCCAATCTGGCGGTGGCCGATCACAACGTGCCCACCATCGCACGCAGCGAAGGCATCCAGGACCCGGTCTCGCGACTGCAGATCGAGACGCTGGACAAAAACTGTGAGGCCCATGGCATCACCCAGTTCCGGATGAACGACCGACGCCAGGGCATCGTCCACGTGATCGGCCCCGAGCAGGGGGCGACCCTGCCCGGCATGACCGTGGTGTGCGGCGATTCGCACACCAGCACCCATGGTGCCATGGGCGCGCTGGCCTTCGGGATCGGCACTTCCGAGGTCGAGCATGTGCTCGCCACCCAGACGCTGCTGATGAAGAAAAGCCGCAACATGCTGGTGCGCGTCGAGGGCAAGCTGCCCTTTGGCTGCACGGCCAAGGACCTGATCCTGTACGTGATCGGCCGCATCGGCACGGCGGGCGGCACCGGCTACGCCATCGAGTTCGGGGGCAGCACGGTGCGCGCGCTGTCCATGGAAGGTCGCATGACAGTGTGCAATATGGCGATCGAGGCCGGTGCGCGCTCGGGCATGGTGGCTGTGGACCAGACCACGATCGATTACTTCAAAGGCCGGCCCTATGCCCCCGAGGGGGCTTTGTGGGATCAGGCGGTGGATTACTGGCGCACCCTGCATTCCGATCCGGACGCCCGTTTCGATCGGGTGGTCGAGATCGATGCCGCGCAGATCGCGCCGCAGGTCAGTTGGGGCACCTCGCCCGAGATGGTCCTGCCGGTCGACGGCCGGGTGCCCGATCCTGAAAAGGAAAAGGATGCGGTGCGCCGTGGCGGCATCGAGCGCGCGCTGCAATACATGGGCCTCGAGCCCGATATGCCGATGACCGACATCCACGTGGACCGCGTGTTCATCGGGTCGTGCACCAATGCGCGCATAGAGGACTTGCGCGCCGCCGCCGCCGTGGCCAGGGGCCGCAAGGTGGCCGCCAACGTGCGCCAGGCCATGGTCGTTCCGGGTTCGGGCCTGGTCAAGACCCAGGCCGAGCGCGAGGGCCTGGACCAGATCTTCCTCGCGGCCGGATTCGAGTGGCGCGAGCCCGGCTGCTCGATGTGCCTGGCCATGAACGCCGACAGGCTCGAGCCGGGCGAGCGCTGCGCCTCCACCTCGAACCGCAATTTCGAGGGGCGCCAGGGGCAGGGCGGACGCACCCACCTGGTCAGTCCGGCCATGGCTGCCGCTGCGGCGGTGGCCGGTCATTTCGTCGACGTCCGTCGTTTCAGCTAGGAGCCGCCATGCAAGCCTTTACCACCCACAAGGGCCTGGTCGCCCCTCTGGACCGGGAAAATGTCGATACCGACCTGATCATGCCCAAGCAGTTCCTGAAATCGATCAAGCGCACGGGCTTCGGCCCGAATCTGTTCGACGAACTGCGCTACCTGGACCATGGCGAGCCGGGCATGGACAATTCCCGCCGGCCGCTGAACCCGGATTTCGTGCTGAATCAGGCGCGCTACCAGGGCGCTTCGATCCTGCTCGCGCGCAAGAACTTCGGCTGCGGCTCCAGCCGCGAGCACGCGCCCTGGGCCCTGCAGCAGTACGGCTTTCGTGCCATCATCGCGCCGTCGTTCGCGGACATTTTCTTCAACAACAGCTTCAAGAACGGCCTGCTGCCGATCGTGTTGCCCGAATCCCGGGTCGAGCGCCTCTTCGACGAGGTCAAGGCCTTCCCTGGATACTCCTTGACCATCGACCTCGAGCGCCAGTGCGTGATCGCGGCCGACGGCGACGAATCACCCTTCGAGATTGATGCCTATCGCAAGCAGTCCCTGCTCAAGGGGCTGGACGAGATTGGCCAGACGTTGCTGCGCGCCGACATGATCCGCGCCTTCGAGGCCGAGCGCCTGGCGCGGCATCCCTGGCTGGCCAAGCGCGTCCTCGGCTGAGCGCCGGCCGCGTGTCGCGGCGCGGGCCCCGTCCCATGGGATGGGGCCTTTTATCGATCTTCCACTGGAAAAATCCATGAGCTCTCGCATTGCAGTACTACCGGGTGACGGCATCGGCCCCGAGATCGTCGAGCAGGCGGTGCGCGTCCTGCGCGCGCTGGACCTTGATCTGGAGCTGGTCGAGGCGCCCGTGGGCGGGGCAGCCTACGCTCTGCACGGGCATCCCCTGCCGCCCGAGACGCTGGCGTTGGCCAAGGGCGCCGCCGCCGTTCTGTTCGGCGCGGTCGGCGACTGGAAGTACGACTCGCTCGAGCGGGCCTTGCGCCCCGAGCAGGCGGTCCTCGGCTTGCGCAAAGCCCTGGGCCTGTTCGCCAATCTGCGTCCCGCGATCCTGTATCCCGAGTTGGCCAACGCCTCCTCGCTCAAACCCGAAGTGGTCGCGGGCCTGGACATCCTGATCGTGCGTGAACTCACCGGCGACATCTATTTCGGGCAGCCGCGCGGTGTGCGGACCCTGGAGGACGGCCCTTTCAAGGGCGACCGCCAAGGCTATGACACCATGCACTACGCGGAAACCGAGGTGCGCCGCATCGCCCACGTGGCGTTCCAGGCGGCCGCCGGCCGGCGGGGGCGCCTGTGCAGCGTGGACAAGGCCAATGTGCTCGAGACCTCGCAGTTCTGGCGCGACCTCGTCATCGAGGTGGCGCGCGAGTATCCCGAGGTCGAGCTCTCGCACATGTATGTGGACAATGCCGCCATGCAGTTGGTGCGCGAACCCAAGGCTTTCGATGTGATTGTCACCGGCAATCTGTTCGGCGACATCCTGTCGGATGAGGCGGCGATGCTGACCGGCTCGATCGGCATGCTGCCCTCGGCCTCGCTCAACGCCAGCAAGCAGGGCCTGTACGAGCCCAGTCACGGATCGGCGCCGGACATCGCGGGCCAGGGCATTGCCAATCCGCTCGCCACCATCCTGTCGGCAGCCATGCTCCTGCGCTATTCGTTGAACGCGCCGGAGGCGGCCGCGCGCGTCGAGGCCGCCGTTCAGTCGGTGCTGGCCAAGGGGCTGCGCACAGCCGACATCCACGAGACGGGAACGACGCGGGTCTCGACCGGCGAGATGGGCGACGCCGTGCTGGCTGCGCTCTAGCGCCGCGAGGCCGCGTGGCGGCGGGGGCCCTTGACTCCGTACCGGGGTACGGGCCTTATGTTTTCAGACTGCAATAAAAAATCATAAAACATGTCTTGAAAACCACAATGCAGCAACGTGGCCGCGCGAGCGGGCGGGCGCTGCCCAGGAGACCGTCCCATGGCCTTTTTTCGTTCGCTGCGCGTATCGACCCAACTGATCGGCGGCTTCCTCATCCTCAGCGGCATCGCCGCCTTGATCGGGGCCGTGGGCTTGTACTCCACGCGCCAGGTCAACAGTCTGGCCGAGACCATGTATCACCGTGACACCATGGGCCTGCGCGATACCGCGCAGGCCAACCATGAATTGTTGCTGACCGCGCGCGCCGTGCGCGTGGCGGCCTTGGCGCCGACCGATGAGGTCCGCAGCCGCCAGCTCGAGGCGGTGCGCGAACACCTGGACGGCATGGACGAGGGTCTCGAGCACGCGGCGCGGGCTTTTTCCGGCGGCACCGGCGACCCCTTGGTCGCCCAGGCCTTGGAGGCGGCGCGCGCGTACCGGATCAATATTTCGCGGGTGATCGATATCCTGGCGACCGAGCCGCTGCAGCAGGCGCGCAAATCGGTCGGCATGCTGTATGGCGAGGTGGTCCCGGTGGCCGATCGCCTGGATGCGGCCATGGCTCGGCTGATTGATCACCGGCTCCAGCAGGCCGAGGCCCTGAGCCACGAGACCGCGGCCATCCACGCCCGCGCGCAGTGGCTCATGATCGGACTGACGCTGGGCGGCGTCATGGTGGGGCTAGGCATCGGATTGTTGCTGACCCGCAGCCTGACGCGTGCGCTGGGTGGCGAGCCCCGGGATGTGGCGCGCATCGCCAATGCCGTGGCTTCGGGCGATCTCGGTACCGAGATCGTCGCCACGGCGCGCATGCATCGAGACAGCGTGATGCAGGCGATGGTACACATGCAGACATCCTTGCGCCGCATCGTCGGGACGGTGCGTGCCGGCAGCGATCACATCGCCAGCGGCTCCGAGCAGATCCGCATGGGCAATACCGATCTGGCGCAGCGCACCGAGCGCCAGGCCGCCGACATCACCGAGACCGCCGCGGCCATGGACGAGCTCTCCAGCACGGTGGCCAGCACCGCGCAGGCCATGCGGCAGGCCGCCCAGCTGTCGGCCGACGCCAGCCAGGCCGCGGTGCAGGGTGGCCGCGGCATCGAGGACATCGTCCAGACGATGGAGGGCATCCGCGAGGCCTCGCGCGAGATCGTCGGCATCGTGCAGGTGATCGACGGCATTGCCTTCCAGACCAACATCTTGGCGCTGAACGCCGCGGTCGAGGCCGCCCGCGCCGGCGACCAGGGGCGCGGTTTCGCCGTGGTCGCCAGCGAGGTGCGCGCCCTGGCCCAGAAAAGCGCGGCGGCGGCCCGCGAGATTGCCAAACTCATTGAGGGCAGCGCCGAGCGCACCCATGCGGGCGTGCTGGTGGTGGAGCAGGCCGGCGCGGGAATCCGCGACTTGGTGCACAAGATCCAGCAAGTCGCCGGCCTCATCGATTCGGTCGATGCGGCCTCCGCCGAACAGACGTCGGGCCTGAGCCAGATCAACGCCGCGGTGGCGCAGCTCAACAGCATCACGCAGCAGAACGCCGCGCTGGTGCAGGAATCGGCTGCGGCCGCCGCGAGCCTGAACGAGCAGGCCGTGGAATTGCTGGAAACCGTGAGGGAATTCCGGATCGAAAAGGATATGGGGCACGCCTCGGTGGCCGGCCAGCCGCCATCGGGTCCTGGGCGGCCCGGAACCCCCTTGCCGATGCCGGCGCAACTGCCGGCCTGAGGCCCGTCCGGATCGAGCGGCCGCCGGCGCGCGGATCGGCGGCCGATACCGGTGTGGCCCCGCCGGTGTGCAGCCCTGGGCGCAGTCCTCCATAAGGCATTAAAATGGGCGTTTCGACATTTTTTGCTTTGGATGGGCAATATGACACAGGCGGTGGGTTTGGTCGGATGGCGCGGCATGGTGGGCTCGGTCCTCATGCAGCGCATGCGCGAAGAGAACGATTTTTCCTTGTTCGAACCAGTGTTCTTCTCTACCAGCAACGCGGGTGGGGTGGCTCCGGAATGGGCCGAGGGCGCGCCGGCGCTGGCCGATGCGTATGACATCGAGGCTCTGCGCAAGCTGCCCATCATCCTGACGGCCCAGGGCGGCGACTATACCAGCGCGGTCTATCCCAAGCTGCGCGCCGCGGGCTGGAGCGGCCTTTGGATCGACGCGGCCAGCACCCTGCGCATGCGCGACGACGCCGTCATCATCCTCGACCCGGTGAATCGTGCCGTCATCGACGATGCGATGCGCCGCGGCGTGCGCGACTACGTCGGTGGCAATTGCACCGTCAGTTGCATGCTGATGGGCCTGGCGGGACTGTTCAAGCACGATATGGTCGAGTGGATGACCAGCATGACTTACCAGGCGGCATCGGGCGGCGGCGCGCGCCACATGCGCGAGCTGCTGACGCAGTTCGGCCTGCTCAATCGGGCCGTTGGCAACTTGCTCGACGATCCGGCCTCCGCCATTCTCGAGATCGACCGGGGCGTCCTCGCCGCCCAGCAGGACCCGAATCTGCCGCAGGACAACTTTGGTGTACCGCTAGGCGGCAGCCTGATTCCCTGGATCGACAAGGACCTGGGCAACGGCGTCTCGCGCGAGGAATGGAAGGGCGGCGCCGAAACCAATAAGATCCTCGGGCGTGGCGCCGGCTCCGGTCGTGAGCCGGTGCCGGTCGACGGCCTGTGCGTGCGCATCGGCGCGATGCGCTGTCATAGCCAGGCGCTGACGATCAAGCTGCGAAGCGATGTGCCGATGGACGAGATCGACGCGGCCGTGCGCGAGGGCACCGACTGGGCCCGCCTGGTGCCCAACGACAAGGAATCCTCGATGCGCGCATTGACGCCTGTGGCGGTAACCGGCACACTTGACATCCCCGTTGGGCGACTGCGCAAAATGTCCATGGGGCCTGAGTACCTCAGCGCATTCACGGTGGGGGATCAGTTGCTGTGGGGCGCGGCCGAGCCGCTGCGCCGGATGTTGCGTATTGCTCTCGGTGAACTCTAAATGACAGAACCATACCGCCAGGTGTCCACGCTCAGCCCGCGACTCTCGAAAACAAGACTGGCGTTGACATTGGCGGTAGGCCTGCTGGGATGCCCGGCCGTCTTTGCGGCGACTTTCGGCCATGCCCGGATCATGTCCTCGCAGGGTGCCCCGCTGGTCATCCGGGTGCCGGTGTCGGGCCTTGGCGCCGCCGATGCGCAATCCTTGTCGGCGCAGGCGGCGCCTGCCGATGACTGGGCCCAGGCGGGGTTGACTCCGCCGGTCGCGCTCGACAGCCTGCGGGTCGCGATCGAGCAGGGCGCGCGTCCCGAGGGCCGCATCTTGCGCGTCAGTTCCACACAGCCGTTCTCCGGGCCTCTGGCCGATTTGCTGCTGGACGTCCGCAGCGCCAGCGGCATGCAGCGCTACCAGGTCTCGCTGATTACCGGTGCGCATGCGCCCGCGGCCGCGCCCACGGCGGCGGGGGCCGGTGCCGCCGCTGGTGCGGCCGTGGGCGCGGCCCACACCAGCGGCGCCCGGGTGCCCACGGGCACCATTCATGTGAGCCGGGGTGATACTCTGTTCGCCATTGCGCGCCGCCATGCGGTCGAGGGCGTCACCATCTACCAGATGATGATGGCCCTGCAGCGGACCAATCCCCAAGCCTTCATTCACCAGAACGTCAACCTGGTCAAGGCGGGCGCGCAACTCGTGGTCCCCGGCATGGACGAGCTGCTGGCGATTTCGGACCGGGAAGCTCGCCGGCAATTTCAGGCCCAGGCCGCCGCCTTTGCGGCGATGAGCGGGCGCTTGGCCGGCGAGGTCACCACCGCGCCGGCCCGGGCCGAGGGCGCGGCCGCCCAGGGCAGGGTTTCCGAGGCGACGCCCCCCCCGGCGGCCTCCGCCTCCGCCGGGCGTGGCGACCATCTGCAACTGAGCGACGCGCAGAGCGCGCGCCAGGATGCCGCGGCGGATGCGCGCACTTCCCAGCGGCTGGCCAGCGCCGATGCGCAAGGCCGGATCGGCCAGCTCGAGGACAACGTCCAGCACTTGAATGAAGCCCTGAAAGGGCAGGGCGAGGCGGCTCGCAGCGCCATCATCGATGGCGCCAAGGGGATCGGCGATTCGATCGCCGGCGTGGCCCAGGCCATTGCCGAGGCCGGCAAGGCCGAGGAGGCCGATGCGGCCAGACACCAATCCGCCGGACAGCCGGCGGGCGGTTCGGCCCCCTCGGCGGGCGCGGATACGGCCAGCGGGTCGGGGGCTGCCGGCCAGCCCTCAGGCGGCGCCTCCCAGGGCGCGCCGGGCCAAGGTCCGATGGGCGGCACAGCGGGTCAGGGCCCGGCGAATCAGGGCGCGGCAGGCCAGAGCACGGCGGGCCAGGGTACGACGGGCCCGGAGGCTTCCGGCGCCTCGGGCAATCCGCCGGCGAGCGGGGGTGCCGCCGCGGATCCTCTCGAGCCCACCGCCACGCCCGAGGCGGCGGCCCGGGCGGCGCAGACCGAGGCCGAGGCGGCCAAGCGCTCCAGGGGAGTGGTCGATTGGTTGCAGGAGCACCTCTTGATGGTCATGACCGGCCTGCTGGCGCTCATCGTCTTCATCATCGCCTGGCTGCTGCGGCGTGCCGGCAACACGCGCGACGAAACGTACGATGCGGCTCAGGCCGCAGAGGCCAAAGTGCGCGAAACGCTCAGGGACATCGATCTCGAGCTCAAACCCCGCCAGGACGAGCCGCGCCAGGGCGAATCCCGTCAGGACGGGCCAGCGGCCAAGAGCTGAGGATCGCGCCGTGCCCCGCATCGCGCTGGGCCTGGCCTACGAGGGCTCGGGTTGGAACGGCTGGCAGACCCAGCCCAGCCGCCGGACGTTTCAGGATGTCCTCGAATCGGCCCTCGAGGCTTTCCTGGGCCAGCCCACCACGACGATTTGCGCCGGGCGCACCGACAGTGGGGTGCACGCCTTGCAGCAGGTTGTGCATCTGGACACCGGCGCCGACCGGCGCGAGGTTTCGTGGGTACGCGGCCTGAACGCCCACCTGCCCGGGCAGATCGCCGTTCAGTGGGCGCGTCCGGTGGGCGCGGACTTCCACGCCCGTTTCGATGCGCGGGCGCGGACATATTTCTATATCCTGCGCAGCGCGCCGGTGCGATCGCCGATGCTGCGGGGCAGGGTAGGCTGGGTGCACGACGCGTTGGACGAGAACCGCATGCGCGCAGCCGCCACGCATTTGCTGGGCGAACATGACTTCAGTGCCTTCCGGTCTTCAGAATGCCAGGCCGCCAGCCCGGTGCGCACCCTCAGTCGCCTCGAGATCGAGCGCGCCGGCGAATTCCTGGTCCTGCGCTTCGAGGCCAATGCATTCCTCCATCATATGGTGCGTAATCTGATGGGCGTTTTGGTGGCGGTGGGGCGCGGCCGTCGCTCATCCGAATGGGCGGCCGAGTTGTTGGCGCGGCGCGATCGCCGCTTGGCTGCCGCCACGTTCATGCCCGATGGCCTGTATCTCGCGCACGTGGCCTATCCCACGCATCCCGAGCTGCCGTTGCTGACGCCCGAATGCGCGCTGCACACACACCTGGGGTGGGTGTGTCCCGAAATCGCGGGGCATCCCTAGGATGTTTTGTTTCGTAACTCGTATAGAATTCATAGGTTTCTTCTTGCGAGCGAATTCCCTTCCGAGGGGGATCAGGCGCGATCCGCCGGATACTTCCCCGCCACCCATGCTGGAATATTCATGACTGTATTCTTGTGGCTATCCCGAGGGATAGACTGGATCAACACGCTGGTCGGCAAGACCATCACCTGGCTGGTTCTGGTGGTCGTGATCGTCAGCGCCACCAACGCCGTGTTTCGCAAGGCCTTCAATCTCGGCTCCAATGCCTGGCTCGAGTTGCAGTGGTATTTGTTCGGCGCTATTTTCCTGCTCGCGGCCGGCTACACCTTTTTATGCAACGAGCACGTTCGGGTGGACGTCCTTTCGCAACGGCTGCCCGAGCGCACGCAGGTCGGCATCGATATTTTTGGCGTCCTGTTTTTCCTGCTGCCGGCGTGCTGTCTCGTGTTCTGGCTGTCGATCCCGTTCTTCTGGAATTCCTACGTGCTCCACGAGCTCTCGTCCAATACGGACGGCCTGATCCGGTGGCCCGCCAAGCTCCTGATCCCCGTCGGCTTTGGCCTGCTGATCCTGGCGGCGCTCTCGCATCTGATCAAATGCATCGGGTTTCTGGTGGGCGCCTGCCCCAATCCGTTGAAGGTCGGCAGCGGCAGGAGCGCCGAGGAGGAACTGGTCGACGACATCCTCGCCCAGCAGCGGACGCATGATCAGGCCGTGGGCGAGGGGCGCTGAGCATGGAGTTTTTCGTCGACAATCTCGCGCCGATCATGTTCTTCAACCTGATCGTGTTCCTGCTCATGGGTTTTCCCGTCACCTTCTCGCTGGCGGCCACTGGCGTGCTCTACGGCCTGGTCGCCATCGACCTGAACCTGATGCAGCCCGCCCTGTTCCAGGCCCTGCCTCAACGCATATTCGGCATCGTCAGCAACGATACGCTGCTGGCGGTTCCATTTTTCACCTTTATGGGCCTGATTCTCGAGCGCTCGGGCATGGCAGAGGACTTGCTCGATACCGTCGGCCAATTGTTCGGCCCGCTGCGCGGCGGGCTGGCGATCGCCGTGGTCCTGGTGGGCGCGCTGCTGGCGGCCACGACCGGCGTGGTCTCGGCCTCGGTGATTTCGATGGGCCTGATTTCGCTGCCCATCATGCTGCGCTACGGTTACGATCGGCGGTTGGCCTCCGGGGTCATTGCGGCCTCGGGGACGCTGTCGCAAATCATCCCGCCCTCGCTGGTGCTGATCATCCTGGCTGACCAACTCGGCCGTTCGATTGGCGACATGTACCGGGGGGCCATGCTGCCGGGGCTGTTCCTGGCGGGGGCCTATATCGCCTATGTCCTGCTGCTGTCGCTCGTGCGCCCTCTCGCCGCGCCGGCGCTGCCCATCGAGGCACGTGTCTATGTCGAACCGGACGGCGGCCGAGGCCTGCGTTCATTGGGCGTGTTGACCCTGATCGCCGCGCTGGTCGCGTACTTTGGCTCGGGCCACTACTTCCGCTCGCACGACGATATCCCGGTCGATGAGCGCGTCGTGATCGTGCTGCTGATCTGGGGCATGGCGGCCCTCGCCATGGCGTTGACCAACAAGTACCTGCGGCTGGGGCTGCTTTCCCGGATCGCCGAGCGTGTCACCTTCGTGATGATTCCGCCGCTGGCGTTGATTTTTCTGGTGCTGGGCACGATCTTCATCGGCGTGGCCACGCCCACCGAGGGCGGCGCCATGGGTGCCGTGGGCGCCCTCGTCATGGCGGTGTCGCGCGGCCGATTCAGCATGCGCCAGCTCAGGCAGGCCATGGAAACCACGGCGCGCCTGTCGTGCTTTGTGGTGTTCATCCTGGTTGGGTCGACGATCTTCAGTTTGAGCTTTCGCGGGGTCAACGGCGGCATCTGGGTCGAGCAGCTCCTGTTGCACGTGCCCGGCGGCGAGCTGGGTTTCCTGATCGTGGTCAGCATCATGACCTTTTTCCTGGCCTTCTTCCTGGACTTTTTCGAGTTGGCGTTCATCATCGTGCCGCTGCTCGGGCCGGTGGCCGAAAAGATGGGGATCGACCTGATCTGGTTCGGGGTTCTCTTGGCGGTCAATATGCAGACCTCGTTCATCCACCCACCTTTCGGCTTCGCCTTGTTCTACCTGCGCTCGGTGGCACCCAAGACGGATTATCATGACCGGGTGACCGGCAAGCTCATCGCCAAGGTCACCACGGGCGAGATTTACTGGGGTTCCATCCCCTTCATTGTGATTCAAATCCTGATGGTTGCGATGGTCCTTGCGTTTCCGGGCATGGTCACGCACTACAAGAGCGGCGCGAGTACCATCGATCCCGCAACCGTGACCTTTGGGCAGGATAGCGCCTACGGGCTGGACTCGTACGGGAGCGATGACGCAGGAGCGGCTTTCAAATGAACCTGAAAAACGGGAATCGGGCGGGCGATCCGCAGCGCACGCGCGTCAAGGTTTGCGGCCTGACGCGTCGCGATGACGTGCGGGCCGCGGTCGACGCGGGTGTGGACGCGATCGGGCTGGTGTTCTATCCACCCAGCCGCCGCTACCTGAACGCAGGCGCGGCCGCCACCTTGCGGGACCTGGTTCCCGCCTTCGTGGATACAGTGGCCCTGTTCGTGAACCCTTCCGTTGCGGACGTGCGCGAGGTCATCGAGGCCGTGGGTCCGGATCTGCTGCAGTTCCATGGCGAGGAATCGCCCCAGTTCTGTACGCAGTTCGGCGTGCGCTATCTCAAGGGATTCCGCGTCGGGGCGCCGGGCCAGGACACCGCCGACGCCCTGGCCGCGCATTGTGCGGCGCATGGCCGGGCGGCGGCCTGGCTGTTCGATAGTTTCAGCCAAGGCTATGGCGGCAGCGGCACCTCGCTCGATCCCGCCTTGCTGCGCGAGGTGGCGCGGGCACCCGATGCGCGGCCACTGGTGCTGGCCGGCGGTCTGTCCGCCGGAAACGTGGGCGCTCGCGTTGCCGAATTGCGGCCCTATGCGGTCGATGTCAGCAGTGGAGTCGAGGAATCGCCCGGTCTCAAGGATCCGGCCCGGATCGTGGAGTTCATGCGCGCCGTCCGTGCGGCTGACGCTCAAGCGGCGATCGATACTTGAGAAAGTACATGACAAAAAAGCCGTATCTCATTGAGAATACGGCTTTTTGTGCGCGTCGCTGGTGGGGCCTAGCGTCCGGCGCGTCGAATTTTGGTAGGCAGTACTGGATTCGAACCAGCGACCTCTACGATGTCAACGTAGCGCTCTAACCAACTGAGCTAACCGCCTGCAAAGACCGGCATTATAAGCAGGCCCCCGAGGCTTGTCAAAATGCCTGACTGGGCTGGCTTCCCATTTATTGCCGTTTTCTGTCGTTGGAGGTCTGGTTGAACCTGGTGCTCGGGCCCAGGCCAGCCATCGTCAATCGGCATTTTCAGAACACGCATGACTCGAGTATTGGTTCTGAGTCGCCGGTTCGTTGACCTTTTTGCAACGGAATCCCACTGATTGCCGTTCTGAAGCGCGATCGTCACAAATTATCGGCCCGCCAAAATTGATTGTTTCCACTGCGATTGTTACACTGGACCATACTCTCTCCTGCTCGGCAGTTTCAGGTTCTCCAGACGCGGCCCAGGCCGCGTTTCGCATTTTTCCGCAACGGTGCCTCGATGCAAAAACGTCGCTGGCGGGGGCCTATTTTTCAGGACGTATTCATGGTTCGCATCAGTCTTCCCGACGGTTCGCAACGCGAGTTCGACCGGCCGATCTCCGTGCATGAGGTTGCGCACGCCATCGGGACCGGACTCGGACGCGCGGCGCTGGCCGGCAAGGTCGCCTTCGACGGGCAGGAAGCCCGCCTGGTCGACACCAGCTTCGTCATCGATCGGGATGCGCAACTGTCCATTGTCACCGACAAGGATCCCGAGGGACTGGACCTCATCCGGCATTCCACGGCGCACTTGCTGGCCTATGCGGTCAAGTCGCTGTTCCCCGATGCCCAGGTGACGATCGGCCCGGTGATCGATAACGGTTTCTACTACGATTTTTCCTATAAAAGGCCCTTCACGCCTGAGGATCTCGAGGCCATCGAAAAGAAAATGGCCGAGCTTGCGCGCCTGGACGAGACCGTCACGCGCGAGGAGTGGGACCGCGACGAGGCCGTGGCCTTTTTCCGGGGCATCGGCGAGGCCTACAAGGCCGAGATCATCGCCTCGATCCCGACCAATGAAAAGATCAGCCTGTACCGCGAGGGCGATTTCATCGACCTGTGCCGAGGGCCCCACGTGCCATCCACGGGGCGTCTCAAGGTCTTCAAGCTGATGAAGGTCGCCGGGGCCTACTGGCGCGGCGACAGCAACAACGAAATGCTCCAGCGCATCTATGGCACGGCCTGGGCGCGCAAAGAGGATCAGGCGGCCTACCTGCACATGCTCGAGGAGGCCGAGCGCCGCGACCATCGCCGCATCGGCCGCGAACTGGACCTGTTTCACTTCCAGGACGAGGCGCCGGGCCTGATCTTCTGGCACCCCAAGGGATGGGCCGTCTGGCAGCAGGTCGAGCAGTACATGCGCCAGGTCTACGTCGACAACGGCTATCTGGAGGTCAAGGCCCCGCAGATCCTGGACCTCTCATTGTGGAAAAAAACCGGCCACTGGGACAACTACCAGGAAAACATGTTCACCACCGAGTCCGAGAATCGCGTCTACGGTCTCAAGCCCATGAACTGCCCCGGTCATGTCCAGATCTTCAACGCCGGCCTGCATTCCTATCGCGAGCTGCCCCTGCGCTACGGCGAGTTCGGGCAGTGCCATCGCAATGAGCCCTCGGGTTCGCTGCACGGCTTGATGCGCGTGCGCGGCTTCACCCAGGACGATGGCCATATCTTTTGCACCGAGGATCAGCTCCAGGCCGAGTGCGCGGCGTTCACGCGCCTGCTGCAAAAGGTCTATGCCGATTTCGGTTTTGCCGAGATCCTCTACAAAGTAGCCACGCGCCCTGAAAAGCGCATCGGCTCGGACGAGGTCTGGGACAAGGCCGAGCGGGCCCTCATGGAGAGCCTGGACCTCTCGGGCTGTGAGTATGAGGTCTCGGAGGGCGAGGGCGCGTTCTACGGACCCAAGATCGAATACACCCTCAAGGACGCGATCGGCCGCCATTGGCAGTGCGGCACCATCCAGGTCGATTTCTCCATGCCGCGGCGCTTGGGCGCGGAATATGTCGATGCCGAGGACCAGCGCCGCTCGCCGGTCATGCTGCATCGCGCCATCCTGGGCTCGCTCGAGCGTTTCATCGGCATGCTGATCGAAAACCATGCCGGAGCGCTGCCGGCCTGGCTCGCGCCGCATCACGCCGTGGTGTGCTGTATTTCGGACGGTTCCGCTCACTATGCGGATGAAGTCGCGCGAGCCCTGAAAAAACAAGGATTTAGAGTATTTTCCGATTTGCGCGGTGAAAAAATCACCCGTAAAATCCGGGAGCATAGCTTGCAAAAGATCCCCTACATCCTCGTCGTCGGCGACAAGGAGCGCGAATCGGGCGCGGTATCGGTGCGCGGACGCGGAAACCAGGACCTGGGCCCGATGCCTGTTTCCGAGTTTTCCGGCAGACTACGCGCGGACATCGAGTCTCGCGGCCTGGATCGTTTGCAGGCCTGAGCCTTCAACTTCATAGGAGCTTTAGACATCGCAACCGAAAAGAAACACCGCACCAACGGTGAAATCCGTATCCACGAAGTACGCCTGATTGGCGTGGATGGCGAGCAGTTGGGCATCGTCCGGACCTCAGAGGCTCTGGCGATGGCTGAACAAAACGAGGTCGATCTGGTCGAGATTGCGCCGACCGCCGATCCTCCGGTCTGCCGCCTCATGGATTACGGCAAATTCAGGTATCAGGAACAAAAGCGCCAGCAGGAAGCCCGAGCCCGCCAAAAGGTCATCCAAGTCAAGGAAGTCAAGTTCCGGCCGGGCACCGACGAGGGCGATTACCAGGTCAAGCTGCGCAACCTGCGCCGCTTCATCGAGGATGGCGACAAGGCCAAGGTCACCTTGCGCTTTCGCGGCCGCGAAATGGCGCACCAGGAATTGGGCATGCGGGTCCTCGAGCGCGTCCGCGATGACTTGAGCGAGCTCTGCCAGGTCGAGGCCATGCCCAAACTCGAAGGCCGGCAGATGGTGATGGTGCTTGCGCCGCGCAAGAAACCCACCGGCAAGCAGGGCGAGGCGGCCTGAGCCGGCACCGCGGCCGATCCGTGAGGGTTCGGCCGCCAACAGAGGCCTTTGATGCATATCCTGTTCGTCATCGATCCGCTGCCTTCACTCAAGGCCTATAAGGACTCGTCGGTGGCCATCATGCGCAGCCTCGAGGCGCGTGGCCACCAGCTCAGTGTTGCCTTGATGGGCGACCTGTTCATCGATTGCGGCCGCGTGCGGGTCGCGGCCACCGGCATGCGCCTGCGCCCCGGTGCCGATCCGCAGGGCCACGACTGGTGGATCCAGGATACCGCCGCGCACGAATCCGATTTGGCCGATTTCGACGCCGTCCTGATGCGCAAGGACCCTCCGTTCGACATGGAGTACGTCTACGCCACACACTTGTTCGATTATGCGCAGGCACAAGGAGCCCGGGTCTTCAACTCAGGGCGGGGAATCCGGAACCACCCGGAAAAACTCGCCATCACCGAGTTCTCGGAGTTCACCGCGCCGACGCTGGTGTCGCGCGACATGGCCCGTCTGCGGGCATTCCACGCCATGCACGGCGACGTGGTGGTCAAGCCCCTGGACGGCATGGGCGGCAGCGGCATCTTCCGCATGCGCGCCGCCGAGCCCAACCTCGGCTCGATCCTCGAGACCCTCACCGAGCTGGGCACGCGCACCATCATGGCGCAACGCTACATTCCCGAGATCGTCGATGGTGACAAGCGCATTCTCATCATCGGCGGCACACCCATTCCCCATGCCCTGGCGCGCGTGCCTCTGCATGGCGAGACCCGGGGCAATCTGGCCGCCGGCGGCCGGGGCATCGCGCGGCCCCTGACCGAACGCGACCGTGTCCTGGCCGAGGCGGTTGGCGCGCGCCTGGGCGCGCGCGGGCTGCTGCTGGTGGGCCTGGACGTGATCGGCGACTACATCACCGAGATCAACGTCACCAGCCCGACCTGCTTTGTCGAGATCACCGAGCAGACCGGCTACGACGTGGCGGGGCGTTTCGTCGAGGCGCTGGAACAGGCGCTTGCGGGGTGAGGACATGACGCGCATCGCTCTGGTCATGCACGAACCCCTGGGCGCCGCTTTCGCAGCCTGCGCGCGCCATGTGCTGGGCACCGAGCCCGCCCTGGCCGTATTCGACATCGCGCCCGACGCCGAGCCGCAAGCCGAGGCCGCGCGCATGCTCGACTGGATCCGCGGCCACGAGGATGCGCGCGATCCGGTGCTGGTGCTGTGCGATCTGTACGGTGCCACGCCGTTCAATATCGCCACTGAGGCGCTGCGCCAGGCGGCCGCCCTGGGCCTGGCCGGCCACCTGCTCACGGGGACCAATGCCTGCATGGTGCTCAAGGCCCTGACCGACCAGCAGGAAGATCCTGAAACCTTTAGCGAAAAGGTGCGTCAGGGCGCATTACGCGGTATTGTCAATGCGGACCAGGCTTGCCAGCCCACTTGCGATTAATCACTTTTAGGAAAGCACGCCCATGCCGTCGATCGATCTGGTGATTTCGAACAAACTCGGCTTGCATGCGCGCGCGGCGGCCAAGCTCACGCAGCTTGCGGGCCGCTATCAGAGCGACATCTATATTTCGCGCGGAGCCCAACGGGTCAATGCCAAGAGCATCATGGGCGTCATGATGCTGGCGGCCGGCCTGGGCGTCACGGTCAAGGTCGATGCGCAGGGCGAGGACGAGGACCGCGCCCTGCGGGAGATCCGCGCCCTGTTCGACGGCAAGTTCGGCGAGCAGGAATAGGGCCGGCGGCCGCCTTTCCCACCCGTCCCTTTTTCATCCGCCCATGAGCACTGTCGAACCGACCGTCCCGCCGTCCGCCCCGACTCTGTGCCTGCACGGCCAAGGGGTCGTCAGGGGCTATACGATCGGCCGGGCCGTGGTCATGAGCGCGGCCTCGCTCGAGGTTGCCCACTATCACGTGAGCCCGGAGAACATCGACGCCGAGAGCCAGCGCCTGTGCCGCGCGGTCGAGACCGCGGTGGCGGATCTGCGCCAGATGGCGGGCACGTTGCCGGCGGACGCGCCGCGCGAGCTGGCTGCGCTGCTGTCGGTGCACGGCATGCTGCTCGAGGACCCGATGCTGGTGCAATCGACCTGCCAGTTGATCTCCGAGCGCCACTACAACGCGGAGTGGGCGCTGGCGACTCAGGGCCAGATCCTCGTCGAGCAATTCTCGATGATGGAGGATGCCTATCTGCGTGAGCGCGGTGCCGACATCCGGCAGGTGATCGAGCGGGTCCTGCGCGTACTGTCGGGCTCCACCACCTGGCTGCCCAGCCTGGATACGGTTCAGGCCGATGGCAGTTTCATCGTGGTCGCGCGCGATATTTCGCCGGCGGACATGATGCGCCTGCGCACCGGCAAGTTCTCCGCTTTTCTGACAGACCTGGGCGGGGCCACCTCTCATACCGCCATCGTGGCGCGTAGTCTGAACGTGCCGGCCGTGGTGGGCATGGGCCATGTGCGCGCGCTGGTGCGCGATGGCGATCTGCTGATTGTCGACGGCGTCAATGGTGTGGTGCTGGTGAATCCGTCCGAGCGGATTTTGCAGGAGTACCGCGAGCGGCAGGCGGCGTTCCTGCGCGAGCGCGCCGAGCTCCAGCAACTGCGCCATGCGCCGGCCGTCACGCTGGACGGCATGCAGATCCGGATGGAAGCCAATATCGAGTTGCCCGACGAGGCGGCCGACGCCCTGGCGGCCGGCGCCGAGGGCGTGGGCTTGTTTCGCAGCGAATTCCTGTTCATGGGTCGCGCCCAGTTGCCTAGCGAGAATGAGCAATACGACGCCTATGCGTCCGTTGCGAGCCTCATGGCCGGGCGGCCGGTCACCATCCGGACCCTGGATATCGGCGCCGACAAGACGCTTGACGGCGATGCGACGGTGGCGACCAATCCGGCGCTGGGCTTGCGGGCGATCCGTTACTGCCTGGCGAACCCGGACATGTTCAATACACAGTTGCGGGCCTTGCTGCGGGCCTCGCGGCACGGCAGCATCCGCATCCTGTTGCCCATGATCTCGCACATGCATGAGGTCCGGTCGGCCCAGCGCGCGATCGAACGCGCCGCCGAGCAATTGCGGGACGAAGGCATCCCCTATGCCGATGGCATACAGATCGGCGCCATGGTCGAGATACCCGCGATGGCAATCGCCATCGAACCCTTTGCCGAGGCGCTGGATTTCCTGTCGATCGGCACCAACGACCTGATCCAATATGTGCTGGCCATCGATCGCGGCGACAAGGACGTGGCGGCGCTGTACGATCCCATGCATCCCGCGGTGCTGCGGCTGATCGCGCACACCATCAACGTGGGCGAACGTGTCGGCAAGCCGGTTTCCGTCTGCGGCGAGATGGCGGGCGACGCGCGCGCCACCCGCATGCTGCTGGGTTTGGGCCTGACGGGCTTTTCCATGCATCCGCAGCAGTTGTTGGACGTCAAGAAGGAAATCCGCCAAGCGCATTCCAACGCGTTGCGCGTCAAGGTGGCCTCGGCCCTGAACCGCGCCGAGCGCATCGACCTGGCGACGCTGTCCTGATGGGGGGGCCTCGGCCCGCTTGCGGGGATGTGGCCCCTAAACGCCGAAGGTCCCGGCCTTGCGGCCGGGACCTTTCCCCGGTTGCGGATGCCTCAGCGCTGGTACGCGGTCTCACCGTGGTCGGCCTGGTCCAGGCCGCGTTGCTCGTCCTCGGGCGAGCAGCGCATTCCGCAGGCCTTGTCCGCGATCCGGTAGGCGATCCAAGCCGCGATGGCGGACCAGGCGATGGTCACCAGCACGCCTTCGAACTGCAGCCAGACCTGTGCCAGCATGGGGCCCGCGCCGGCACCGCCGGGGCCGCCGAGCGAGCCTGAATTGAAGACCCCGGTCAACAGCGCGCCCACGATGCCGCACACGCCGTGGATGCCGAATACATCGAAGGTGTCGTCGGCGCGCAGCAGGCGCTTGAGGCGATTGACCCCGTAGACGCCCGCCGCCGCAGCCAGGAGGCCGATCAGCAGCGCGCCGCCGGGCGCGACCAGGCCGGCGGCCGGCGTGATGCCCACCAGGCCTGCCACCGCGCCGGAGGTGGCGCCCAGCAGAGAGGCCCTGCCCTTGGTCAGACGCTCGATCAGCGACCAGGCGAGAATCGCGCCCGCTGTGGCCAGCAGGGTGTTGATGAACGCCAGGACCGCCACCTCATTGATGCCCAGGGCCGAGCCGGCGTTGAAGCCGAACCAGCCCACCCACAGCAAAGCGGCGCCGGTCATGTTCATCGGCAGATTGTGCGGCGGCATGGCCTCGCGGCCGTAGCCCTTGCGCGGCCCGATCAGCCACGCGCATACCAGGCCGGCCACTCCGGCGTTGATGTGCACCACCGTGCCGCCGGCGAAATCGAGGGCGCCGCGCCGCAGCAGCCAACCGTCCGGCGCCCACACCATGTGGGCGATCGGCAGATACGCCAGCGTGAACCACAGCGCCGTGAACAACAGCATGCCGCCGAAACGGGCGCGTTCGGCCACGCTGCCGGTGATCAGTGCGCAGGTGATGCCGGCGAAGGTCGCCTGAAAGGCGGCGAACGCCATTTCGGGAATCGCGCCGGCCAAGGGCATCGTGCTGGCACCGCCCGGTGTGTACAAGCCTGAGAACAGCAGTCGCGAGAATCCGCCGATCACTCCCGAGCCGGTGGTGAAGGCCAGGGAATAGCCATACAGGAACCACAGCGCAAGCGCGAGCGCGCAGGTTCCCAGGACCTGCGTGAGCACGGACAGCACATGGCGCGCGCGCGCCATGCCGCCGTAGAACAGGGCCAGTCCCGGCACGGTCATCATCAGCACCAGCAGGGTGGATGCCGTGACCCAGGCCAGATCGCTTTTATCCATCTCGATACTCCTTGGTCGGGGTTGGGTGCGTCAGAGCGCGGACTCGCCGGACTCGCCGGTGCGGATGCGGACCACGTGCTCCAGCGGCGTGACGAAGATCTTGCCGTCGCCGATCTTGCCTGTGTGTGCGGAGGCGCACAGGCTCTCCAGGACGAGTTCGACCTGATCGTCCGAAACCGCCACCTGAACCTCGAGCTTGGGTAGGAAGTCCACGCTGTACTCGGCTCCCCGGTAGAGTTCGGTGTGGCCTTTTTGGCGCCCGAACCCTTTGACCTCAATGACGGTCAGGCCTTGGATGCCAGCCTGGACGAGGGCCTCGTGGACCTCATCGAGCTTGAACGGTTTGATGATCGCAGTGATCAATTTCATGATGAATTCCCTTTGCTTGGATGGCATGACGTACCAAGCAAAAGGCGTGCCAATCCGCGCAAAGCGCGAGGCGGCCGGGGCGCGGCGCGCTTGCGGGAGAGGGCGGGCCGCGCCAGAGGCGGCCAACCGCACCAATTTGGGGCGGCCGCACCGTATCGGCGCGACCCGGAAGCGTGCGGGTGCCGGGCGCGCGGTCGCGGGCATTGAGGCGGCGAGCGTGGCGCGAAAGGGACGAATGAGCCCCCAGGGATGTAACCAGTGCTTAGGAGGGCCCGGGATTTGTATCGGGATATTGGCGCCCCGCGCGCGCCGGGCATCTGGCGGGCGCACGCATTCCGCTGAGGGGATTCGATATTCGCCTTGCCATTAAATCAGCAAGTATGAAATTAGTGTTTACACGAGGTCGGCCTGGTGGATTCAGCAGCTGGCTAGAATTGTAACCAAGCCGGTTGTAACAAGCCGGTCCTTGATTGCACTCCGCCACCGCTTGCGGAATTTTGAATAGGGATGATCATGAATATGACGCGTAAAACGTTGACTCTGGCCGCCATGGTTGCCGCTCTGAGCCTGCTTGGCGCATGTTCCAAGAGCGAAGACGCGCCGGTTCCGCCCGCCGCGCCCGCTCCCTCCTCCTCGCCCACGCCGGCGCCCGTGCCGCCGGCGCCGCAGGAAGAACCTCCAGCCACGCAGCCTCAGTCCAGTCAGCAGCCCATGAGCGAAAAGCTAGAGGAATCCGCCGCCTCCGCCAAGGAGCAGGCCGCCGCCGCGGGGTCCGCGATTGCCGAAGGGGCGTCGACCCTGGCCGACAAGGCGGGCGACGCCGCCAACAGCGCCCGCGAATCGATTGCCGAAGGCGCGGCCAAGGCGGATGCCGCCATCCAGAAGTCCATCGGCAGCGGCTCATCCGCGCCGAAGGCCGAGTAATCCTGAAGGGGCCAGCACACGCCTCGCGGTTTTTCCCGATGGGTGTTCCGGCCCCTATTGATCCTTGTACGGGGCACGGGCGGGCATACTGAACGGCTCAGGGGGCGGGCCGCCGCCGGCCCGCCCCGGTGCTGATTCCCAGGAGGTCGCCTCATGTCCCTGGCCGTGCTCACGAGCCGCGCCCTGTCCGGTTTGCAGGCCCATGCCGTGCGCGTCGAGGTTCACGTGGGGGCTGGCCTGCCGGCGTTCCACCTGGTGGGCCTGCCCGGCGCGGACGTGCGCGAGAGCCGCGAGCGCGTGCGCTCGGCCATCGTCAATAGCGGGTTCGAGTTTCCGGCGGGGCGCATCACGGCCAACCTGGCGCCGGCCGAGTTGCCCAAGGAGTCCGGCCGCTTCGACCTGCCCATCGCGCTGGGCGTCCTGCTGGCTTCGGGGCAGGTCGCGGCGCCCGGGGGTGAGGCCCCCGATCTGCGTGCCTACGTGTTTGCCGGGGAATTGTCCCTGACCGGCGCCATCACCGCCGCCGGCGCACCGCTGGCCATCGCGCTCCAGGTCGCGCGCAGCGCCCCGGGCGCCATTCTCGTCCTGCCCCCGGATGCCGCGTCGGTGGCCGCCCAAGTGCCAGGGCTGACGGTCCTGCAGGCCGGCACATTGAGCGAGGTGGTGGGGCATTTTTCGGGTGCGGGCGCCCTGGACGCCGCGATTGCACCCGTGCCGGCGGCGCTCGATCCGGCCGAGCTGCCCTGCCTGTCGGATGTGCGTGGCCAGGTGATCGCACGCCGCGCGCTCGAGATCGCGGCGGCGGGGCGTCACAGCCTGCTCATGTGCGGCCCGCCGGGAGTGGGCAAGAGCATGTTGGCCCAGCGCCTGCCGGGCATTCTGCCGCGGCTGCCAGCCTCTCAGGCGCTCGAGGTGGCCGCCGTCCTGAGTGCCGGCGGACTCGAGTGCGTGCACCCGGGTGCGCCGCCGTTTCGCGCGCCACACCACTCGGCCTCGATGGCCGCGCTGGTGGGCGGGGGCGTGCGGCCGCGCCCCGGGGAAATCAGCCTCGCCCACCATGGCGTACTGTTCCTCGATGAGTTGCCCGAGTTCGAGCGCCGCGCGCTCGAGGCTCTGCGCGAACCCCTGGAAACCGGCCATGTTTCGATTGCCCGGGCTGCCGGGACTTGCCGGTTTCCGGCGGATTTCCAACTGGTCGCCGCCATGAATCCCTGTCCTTGCGGCTGGCGGGGGCACCCCCGTCGAGACTGTCGCTGCACGCCCGAACGCATCGAGCGCTATCGCGCGCGCCTGTCGGGTCCTCTCCTCGATCGCATCGATTTGCACCTGGCGCTGGCGTCCGAGGAGGTTTGGGCCCACGCGCCCGCGGGGGAGCCCTCGGCGCAGGTGCGGCGGCGGGTGGCAAGGGCACGCCGCATCCAGCTCGAGCGCCAGGGCGTGCCCAATGCCGCTTTGAAGGCCGCCGCCCTGCAGCGCCATGCGCGCCTGGACGACGTGGGCCTGACCCTGCTGGCCGAGGCCGGCCGCCGCTGGGCCTGGTCGGCGCGCGGCGCCCATCGCGTGCTGCGAGTGGCGCTCACCATCGCCGATCTGGCTGAGGCCCCGGGCGTCCGGTCCGGACATCTCGCCGAGGCCATGCGCTACCGACCCGAGACGTCCTGAGCGAGTAAAATGAGGGATTGACACCACATCGCTGGACGGAGGCTCCATGATCGCGCCCAATCAATGGTTGGATGATTTTCAAAAGAACATGTCCGAGCTGCTGGCCAAGACGCCAGCCGCCGATATCGAGCGCAACATGAAGGCGCTGATGGCCCAGACTTTCGCCCGCATGGATCTGATCACCCGCGAGGAGTTCGACGTGCAGGCCGGCCTGCTGGCGCGCGCCATCGACCGGATCGAGACGCTCGAGGCGCGCGTCGAGTCGCTCGAGCGACTCGACAAGTCAGAATAATCCATCATATAATCAATGGCTTTTCCTTGATCATTCAGGTTGGATCGCCTGGGTGATTCTTAAATGGAGAGGCGTTAGGGGGCGCATACCCCCTTAGCCCGTTTGGTCGCAGGTTGCGCGACACAAGCGGGGGTTTGCAAGCGCGAATCCCAGGTCGGTGAAGCACCCATGCCGGATCGGCGGGTCACCTGGTTTCGTAAGTCAACAGAGTATCGTCATGCCCAAGATGAAGAGCAAGAAAGGCGCCGCCAAGCGCTTTAAGGTTCGCGGCAGTGGTTCCATCAAGCGCGGCCAGGCTTTCAAGCGTCATATCCTGACCAAGAAAACCACCAAGAACAAACGTCAGTTGCGCGGTTCGACCGCTGTCCATGACTCAGATGTCGCCTCGGTTAAGGCGATGTTGCCTTTCGCCTGATCGGAGAATCATATGCCTCGTGTCAAACGCGGCGTCACCGCACGTGCACGCCATAAAAAAGTCCTCAAGGCCGCCAAGGGTTACCGTGGCCGCCGCGGCAACGTATTTCGGATCGCCAAGCAGGCGGTCATGCGCGCTGGGCAATATGCCTATCGCGACCGCCGCAATAAAAAACGCACCTTCCGCGCCCTGTGGATCACCCGTATCAACGCGGCCTGCCGCGAACTGGGCGTCTCCTACAGCGTGTTCATCGCCGGCCTGAAAAAGGCTTCGATCGACCTGGATCGCAAGGTCCTGGCCGATATGGCCGTCCGCGACAAGGCAGGCTTTGCCGCCGTCGTCGCCCAAGCCAAGTCCGCGCTGGCCGCCTGACCGGCACAGTTTCATTGCCGATTCTGTATCATTGCGAACGGGGCTCGTGTGGGCCCCGTTTTGCATGCATAGATGGACAGCATCATGACCACTACGCTCGACGAGCTGATCACCCAGGCCGGGGACCGATTCGCCCTGGCGGCCGACGCGGCCGCCCTTGAAAATGAAAAAGCCGCGTTCCTCGGCAAGCAAGGTTCGCTGACTGCACTGCTCAAGGGCTTGGCGGGGCTGGATCCCGATGAGAAGCGCGAGCGGGGCGCGCGGATCAATCAGGCCAAGCAGCGCATCGAGAGCCTGCTCAACACGCGCCGCGCCGAACTGGCGCAAGCGGTGCTCGACCAGCGGCTGGCGGCCGAAACCATAGACGTGACATTGCCCGGCCGGGGGCGCCCGATGGGCGGCATCCATCCGGTGATCCGCACGTGGCAGCGCGTCGAGGCGATTTTCCGCTCGATCGGTTTCGATGTCGCCGATGGTCCCGAGATCGAAAACGACTGGACCAATTTCACCGCGCTGAACAACCCGGAAAACCACCCCGCCCGCTCGATGCAGGACACCTTCTATGTGGATATGAAGGACGCCGGTGGGCTGCCGCTGGTGCTGCGCACCCATACCAGTCCCATGCAAGTGCGCTACGCCCGCATGAACACGCCGCCGATCAAGGTCATCGCCCCGGGTCGTACCTATCGCGTCGACAGCGATGCAACGCACTCCCCGATGTTCCACCAGGTCGAGGGCCTGTGGATTGCCGAGGATATCTCGTTCGCCGACCTCAAGGGCGTCTACACCGATTTTCTGCGTGCCTTCTTCGAGACCGATGACCTGACCTTGCGCTTCCGGCCCTCGTTCTTCCCGTTCACCGAGCCTTCGGCCGAGATCGACATGATGTTCACCTCGGGCCCCAACCAGGGTCGCTGGCTCGAGATTTCGGGCTCTGGCCAGGTGCATCCCCAGGTGGTGCGCAATTTCGGCCTTGATCCCGAACGCTACATCGGCTTCGCCTTCGGCTCGGGCCTCGAGCGCCTGACCATGTTGCGCTATGGGGTCGACGACCTGCGGCAGTTCTTCGAGGGCGACTTGCGCTTTCTGCGTCAGTTCAATCACTAGGGACTGGCTTCTGGCCATTCCCCAGACGGAATCCGAATCATGCAATTTCCCGAATCCTGGCTGCGCGCCTGGGCCAATCCGGAGATCGATACAGACGAGCTTTCGCATCGTCTGACCATGGCCGGCCTAGAGGTCGAGGAGGCCGAGCCGTTCGCGCCGCCATTTTCCGGCGTCGTCGTGGCGCGCATCCTCGAGGTCGAGGCGCATCCCGATGCCGACAAGCTGCGCGTATGCCGGGTGGACGACGGCACGGGCGCGTCCGTGCAGATCGTGTGCGGTGCCCCCAACGCGGCCGCCGGCCTGGTGGTGCCGCTCGCGCGGGTGGGCGCGCGGCTGCCCGGCGATATGCATATCGGCCCGGTCAAGATGCGCGGGGTCGAATCGATGGGGATGTTGTGCTCGGCCCGCGAATTGGGCCTGTCGCAGGACCACTCCGGGCTGCTCGAGCTTGATTCCGGCTTGGTGCCGGGCCGGTCGCTGCGCGAGGCGCTCGAGCTCGACGATACGGTGTTCACCGTCAAGCTCACGCCCAACCGCGCCGACTGCCTGTCGATCCTGGGGGTTGCGCGCGAGGTCTCGGCCCTCACGGGCTGCGCTCTGCGAGCCCTCAAGGTACCCGAGGTCCAGGTGGCGATTTCCGATCGCCTGGCCGTCAAGGTCGAGGCCCCGGACCTGTGCGGCCGCTTTGCCGGCCGCATTGTGCGCGGGGTCGACGCGCGCGCGGCGACGCCCGCCTGGATGAAGGCGCGCCTCGAGCGTGCGGGCCAGCGTAGCGTTTCCGCGCTGGTCGACATTTCCAACTACGTCATGCTGGAGCTCGGCCGTCCGACGCATGTGTTCGACCTGCAGCGGATCCGCGGCGGTTTGACCGTTCGCTGGGCGCGGGCGGGCGAGTCGCTGCACCTGCTCAACGGCCAGACCGTCGAGCTGGCGCCGGACGTGGGCGTGATCGGCACGGACGATGGGCTCGAGAGCCTGGCCGGCATCATGGGCGGCGAGGCCAGCGCCGTGACGCTGGACACCACCGACATCTATATCGAGGCGGCGTTCTGGTGGCCCGAGGCCATCATGGGGCGCGCGCGCCGCTATAAGTTCTCGTCCGAGGCCAGCCATCGTTTCGAACGCGGCGTGGATTTCGAATCGATCGCCGAGCACTTGCAGATCATGACGCGGCTGGTGCTGGATATCTGCGGCGGGCAGGCCGGCCCCATCGACGATCAGATCCTGCGCCTGCCCGAGCGCGCGCCCGTGCGCATGCGCCTGGCGCGTTGCCGGCGGGTGCTGGGCGTGCCGGTCGAGGGCGAAGCCGTCGCCCAGGTATTCTCCCGCCTGGGTTTTGCGTTCGTTCGCGAAGGCGAGGATTTCGTCGTCACCCCGCCTTCGGCGCGTTTTGATCTGGCCATCGAAGAAGACTTGATCGAGGAGGTCGCCCGCATCTATGGCTTTGACCGGATCCCCGATCTGCCGCCGCTCGCCCGGGCCAAAATACGCACGGTTCCGGAAACCCTGTACGGCCCGCACGCCATGCGGGCCGCGATGGCGGGGCTGGATTACCAAGAGGTCATCAATTTCTCGTTCGTCGAGGAGGCCTGGGAGCGGGATTACGTCGGCAATGCCGATCCCATCCGGCTGCTCAACCCGATCGCCAGCCAACTGGCCGTGATGCGCTCAAGCCTGATCGGCGGCCTGCTCGACAACATTGCCCATAACGCCAAGCGCAAGCAAAGCCGCGTAAGGGTCTTCGAGCTTGGCCGCGTGTTCTCCCGCGATCCCCGGGTGGCCGACGGAGACCTCGAGGTGGCGGGGGTTGCCCAGCCGATCCGCCTGGCCGGTGCCGCGTGGGGCCCGGCCGTGCCCGAGCAGTGGGGCGAGGCTGTGCGCCCAGTGGACTTCTTTGACGTCAAGCGTGACCTGGAATCCTTGCTGGGTGCGCGCGGCGCGGGCCTGCGCTGCGAGCCGGCCGCGACTCCGGCCCTGCATCCAGGACGCTCGGCACGCCTGCTGCTCGATGGGCGGGTGATCGGCTGGCTAGGCGAGGTTCACCCGCGCTGGGCGCAGGCGCTGGATCTGGCGCACGCGCCGGTGGTCTTCGAGGTCGATGCGCGCCAGCTCGGCGAGCGCGTGTTTCCGCGTCCCGCCGAGCTGTCGCGGCAACCGGTCGTCGTGCGCGACCTGGCCGTTTGGGTGGACGCCGGCGTAGCCTGGCAAGCCATTCTTGACACTCTTTTACACCAGATCGCCACCGATGTTGCGCTCTCGGTGGTCAAAGACATTAAACTGTTCGACATCTGGCGCGACAAGAACGATGCCCGGACCAAGAGCCTTGCGCTGCGATTCTGGTTCCAGGGGCAGGATGCGACGCTGGATGATCGCCAGATCGAATATTGCACGCAACGCCTGCTGGATGCGCTGGTGCAGGCGCATGGGGCTCGCTTGCGTTCCTAGGAGGGCTGTTTGTGAATACGGATCGTACCCTGACCAAGGCCGACTTGGCCGAGCTTCTGTTCGAGCGGGTGGGGCTGAACAAGCGCGAGGCCAAAGACGTGGTCGACACCTTCTTTGCCGAGATCCGCGACGCGCTGGTGAATGGCACCGAGGTCAAACTCTCTGGTTTCGGCAGTTTTCAGGTGCGCAACAAGCCGCCGCGCCCGGGCCGCAATCCCAAGACCGGCGAGGTCATCCCCATTGCGGCGCGCCGCGTCGTGACCTTCCACGCGAGCCAGAAGCTCAAGGACGGCGTCGGTCAGGCGGGAGGTGAACGCACATGAGCACCAGCAGCCCTGCGCCCGTCGTTCTGCCGCCGATTCCAGCAAAACGCTATTTCACCATTGGTGAGGTCAGCGAGCTGTGTGGCGTCAAGCCACACATCCTGCGGTACTGGGAGCAGGAGTTCACGCAGCTCAAACCGGTCAAGCGCCGGGGCAACCGCCGCTATTACCAGCACCATGAGGTCCTGTTGGTGCGCCGCATCCGCGACCTGCTCTACGAGCAGGGGTTCACGATCGCGGGCGCACGCAACCGTCTGGGCGATGGCGGCGAGATGCCGCACGACCAGGACGCCGCGGTGCGCCTGACGGCCGCCGAGCTCCAGGCCTTGCGAGGCGATCTGCAGCATATCCGCGAGAGCCTGTCCCAGGCGCTTGGGGATCGGTCGTCCGTGTCCCGGCAGACCAGCGGCCTGCTCGATCTGTAACCCACCCGCCAAGCCTTTGCGTATCCCGGCGGCGCCTCAGCGCGCCGGCTGCGAGGGTATCGGCAGCGCGGGGTTGACGGGGGTGAGCTGCAAGGTGCGCTCGGTTGCTTTCTGGGGGGCGGGGCGCAGCAGCGCCATGCCGATCACGGTCGCCAGAGCCAGGGTGGCCAAGACGGCCGCCACGGCGGCGACCCGGCCGCGGCGCAGTCGCGTGGGCCGCTTGTGGCGGGCGCGGGTGGCTGCGACGGTGCGACCCTCGAATATGACCGGCGCGTCGTCGGACGCGGCGGCGAACCCGAGGCTCGCCTGAATCCGGGCCTGGAGCTCGGGGGCGGGCGGCAGGCCCGGCAGTTCATCGGCGATGTCCAGCAGGTAGGCTTCCCACTTGAGGGCGCAGGCGGCGGCAGCGTCATCCTGGGCGAGCCATGCCTGGATCGCCGCCGTGTCTTCTGGCGGGGTGAGGCCCAGCACGCATTCGGCGATGTCGAGATCGGTGTAGGCGCGGGACGGGGCTTTCATGCGAGGATCGCCTGATCCAGTTGCGCCAGCGCCCGGCGGGTTTCGGTGCGCACGGCGTCCTCGGTCCCGCCCAGGCGGGCGGCCAGTTGCGGATAGTCGAGCCCGTGCAGGTAGGCCAGCCGCAGGGCTGCCCGCGGGCCTTCGGGCAGGCGGTCCAGCGCCTCGGTCAGTCGGGTGTGTGCCCGGGGCTTGGCCGGCTCGGGCAAGGGCCTGGCCGGATCGGGGCGCGGGCCTTGCCGCAGGTGTGCCAGGGCACGGTAGCGCAGGATGCTGTAGATCCAGGCCCTGGCCGTACCGATCGCGGGACTGTAGCCGGCGGCGTTGCGCCAGATGAGCACGAAGGTCTCGTGCACGAGGTCTTCGGCCCGCTCGCCCAGCATGGCGCGGCCCAGCGCCAGCATGGCGGGGGCCTCGTGCGCATAGAGCGCCTCGAAGGCGGTCCGGTCCCCTGCGGCGCAGGCCGAGAGTTCGCCCTCGTAGTCGAATACGGAAACAGTCATACAATCATTCCCAGCCGATTCCCGGCCGATTTTTGGGCATGCCGATTTCCGTATTGTATGCGCTGCCCGCCTTCTTCCGTGGTCCTTCATGCCTCGTTTTCATACCGCTCCAGCGCCCGCGCGGCGCGATGATTGGCAAACCTTGCGCGCGCTCTGGCCCTATGTCTGGGCCTTCCGGGGGCGGGTCGCGCTCGCGTTCGCCTGCCTGGTGCTGGCCAAGCTCGCCAATGTTTCAACGCCGCTCTATCTCAAGGACCTGGTCGATGCCTTGGGCATGCCCGCGAACCTGCTGGCCCTGCCCGTGGCGGCTCTGCTGGGCTATGGTCTGGCGCGCCTGTCAACCAGCGTGTTTGGTGAACTGCGCGATGCCTTGTTCGCACGCGTGACACAAGGCGCCATCCGCCGGGTCGCGAGCCAGGTGTTCGAACATCTCCTGTCCCTGTCGCTGCGCTTTCACATGCAGCGCCGCACCGGAGGTCTCAGCCGCGACATCGAGCGCGGTACCAAGGGCATCGGCTTCCTGCTGAATTTCACGGTCTTCAACATCCTGCCCACCTTGCTCGAGATCGCAATGGTGACCGCGGTGCTGTTGTGGCGCTACGACTGGACCTTTGCCGCCCTCACGCTGGGGACGATCGCCGCGTATGTCGCGTTCACCTTGCTGGTGACGGAGCGGCGCATGGTTTATCGACGCAGCATGAACGCGCTCGATAGCCAGGCCAACGGCAAGGCGGTCGATGCCTTGATCAACTACGAGACGGTCAAGTATTTCGGCAACGAGGCCTACGAACACCGGCGCTACGACCAGGACATGGCGCGTTGGGTCGATTCGGCGGTGCGCAACCAGGTATCGCTTAACCTGCTGAACATGGGGCAGGGCGTGATCATTACCCTGGGCATCACGGCGCTGTTGTGGCGTTCCGCGGCGGGTGTGGTGCAGGGCACCATGACCGTGGGCGACGTCGTGCTGGTCTCGGCCTATCTGACCCAGCTCTATGCGCCTTTGAATTTCCTGGGCTTCGTGTATCGCGAGATCAAGCACGCCCTGGCCGACATGGAGCGCATGTTCGATCTGCTGGACAATCGCCAGGAGGTTGCCGACCAACCGGGTGCGCGCCCGCTGGCCACGCGTCGGGCGGCGCTGCGCTTCCAGGACGTGGTCTTTGGCTACGAGCCCGACCGCCGGATCCTCCACGGCGTGAGCTTCGACGTTCCCGCCGGCGCGACGGTGGCGGTGGTGGGCGCCTCGGGCGCCGGAAAATCCACGTTGTCGCGCCTGTTGTTTCGCTTCTACGACGCCGATGGCGGCGCGGTGCTGGTCGACGGACGGGACGTGCGCGGCTATACACAGGCGAGTCTGCGCGCCCACATCGGCATCGTGCCCCAGGATACGGTGCTGTTCAACGACACCATCGCCTACAACATCGCCTATGGCCGGCCCGGCGCCGACCAGGCGGCCATCGAACGCGCGGCTCGGGCTGCTCACATCCACACCTTCATCCAGTCCCTGCCCAAGGGCTACGACACACCGGTGGGTGAGCGCGGGCTAAAACTATCCGGCGGCGAGAAGCAGCGCGTGGCCATTGCCCGCACCTTGCTCAAGGATCCGCCCATCCTGGTGTTCGACGAGGCGACCAGCGCACTGGACACGCGCACCGAACGCGCCATCCAGGACGAGCTTGCCCAGATTGCCCGGAATCGCACCACGCTGATCATTGCGCATCGGCTATCCACCGTCGTCGATGCGGACCGGATTATTGTGCTCGAGGCCGGACGGGTGGCCGAGGAGGGCGACCACGCCAGTCTGCTGGCCCTGGACGGCCGCTATGCGAGGATGTGGCGGCTGCAGCAATCGGGCCAGGAAACAGACGTGGGTATTTGACCGATACAGTACCGAAGTAGTACTATTTAGCTGTCGATTCAACCCCCCCGGACCCCCCATGCTGCGTATCAGCAAAATCGTCGATTACGGCATCCTCGTGCTCACGCACATGGCGGCCCACCCGACGCACGTGTGCAGCGCGGCCGAGCTGGCCGGTGCATTGGGCCTGGGCCAGCCGATCGTCAGAAAAGTCCTCAAGCTGCTGGCTCAGCACAGCCTGGTGGCGAGCACCCGGGGTGCCCATGGCGGCTACCGGCTGGGCCGACCCGCCCAGCGCATCAGCATCGCCCAGATCATCGACGCCCTCGAGGAACAACCCTTCGGCCTGACCGAGTGCACCGCCCTCCCGGGTGCGTGCAGCGTCGAGGAAGCCTGTCACATCCGGTCGCACTGGCAGCGCATCAACCTCATGGTGCGCCGCACGCTCGAGGGCGTGTCGGTGGCCGACATGGTTCAGGGCGAACCCATCCATCCTGTGCGCACCCCCGTCGGGGTGCGCATCACCGCGGCCAATACCCCGACATGGAGTCTGCCTAAATGAGTACCGTCAACGACAAGCTCGATTCCTTTCTCGTTCGTGATTACGAGGCGGGTTTCGTCACGGAGATCGAATCCGTCACCTTCCCCAAGGGTCTGGACGAGGACGTCATCCGCCGCTTGTCGGCGGTCAAGCGGGAACCGGAATTCATGCTGGAATGGCGCCTGAACGCCTACCGCGCGTGGCTCAAGATGCCCCGGCCCAAGTGGGCCAAGGTCGACTTCCAGGAGCCCGATTTCCAGGACATCAGCTATTACTCGGCGCCGAAATCCAAAAAGGACGGCCCCAAGAGCCTGGACGAGGTTGATCCGGAATTGCTGCGCACCTATGAAAAACTGGGCGTGCCGCTGCACGAGCGCGCCAGGCTCGCGGGCGTCGCCGTCGATGCCGTGTTCGATTCGGTGTCGGTTGCCACGACGTTCCGCAAGCAGCTTGCCGATGCGGGTGTGCTCTTCTGTTCGTTCTCCGAGGCGGTGCGCAATCACCCCGATCTCATTCAGAAGTACATGGGCACGGTCGTTCCCCCGGGTGACAATTTCTACGCCGCGCTCAACTCGGCCGTGTTCTCGGACGGCTCGTTTGTCTACATTCCCAAGGGTGTGCGCTGTCCGATGGAGCTGTCCACGTACTTCCGCATCAACGCGGCCGACACGGGGCAGTTCGAGCGCACGCTGATCATTGCCGACGAGGGCGCGGTCGTCAGTTATCTCGAGGGCTGTACGGCGCCGATGCGCGACGAAAACCAGTTGCACGCCGCGGTGGTAGAGCTGGTTGCGCTCGAGGATGCCCGGATCAAGTACTCCACCGTGCAGAACTGGTATCCCGGCGACGAGAACGGCGTGGGCGGCATCTACAACTTTGTAACCAAGCGCGGCGACTGCCGCGGTGCCCGCTCGCGGATCTCCTGGACCCAGGTCGAGACCGGATCGGCGATCACCTGGAAATACCCCAGCGTGATCCTGAGGGGCGACGATTCGACCGGTGAATTCTATTCGGTGGCCGTCAGCAATCACTACCAGCAGGCCGACACTGGCACCAAGATGATCCACATGGGCCGCAATACGCGCAGCACCATCATTTCCAAGGGAATCTCGGCCGGCCACGGCAGCAACACCTTCCGCGGCCTGGTGCGCATGACGCCCAAGGCCGAGAACGCCCGCAATTACACGCAGTGCGACTCGCTGTTGATCGGCAAAGAGTGCGCCGCGCACACTTTCCCGACCATCGAGGTCCAGCACCCCAGCGCCAGCGTCGAGCACGAGGCCACGGCCTCGCGCATCGCCGAGGATCAACTGTTCTATGCCATGCAGCGCGGCCTGTCGGCCGAGGATGCCGTGTCGATGATCGTCAACGGTTTCTGCAAGGAAGTTTTCAAGGAATTGCCCATGGAGTTCGCCGTCGAAGCGCAGAATCTGCTCGGCGTGAGTCTGGAAGGCAGCGTCGGTTAAGGAGCCCACTCATGTTGAACATCAAGAATCTGCACGCCTCGGTCGAAGACAAGGCAATCCTCCACGGCCTGGATCTCGAGGTCAAGGCGGGCGAGGTGCACGCCATCATGGGGCCCAACGGCTCGGGCAAGAGCACCTTGTCGCAGGTGCTGGCCGGCCGCGAGGACTATAAAGTCACCGAAGGTTCGGTCCAATTCGAGGGCCAGGACCTGCTGGCCATGCCCATCGAAGAGCGCGCCCGCGCGGGTATCTTCCTGGCCTTCCAGTATCCAATCGAGATCCCGGGCGTCTCCAACGCCTATTTCCTGCGTGCGGCGGTCAACGCCGTGCGGCGCCAGCGCGGCCTGCCCGAGCTCGACGCCATGGATTTCGTCAAGCGCGCCAAGGCTGAAATGAAATTGGTCGACATGCGCGACGAGTTCCTGTATCGCGCGGTCAACGAAGGGTTCTCGGGTGGTGAAAAGAAACGCAACGAGGTTCTGCAGATGACCCTGCTCGAGCCCAAGCTCGCCATCCTCGACGAAACCGATTCGGGCCTCGACATCGATGCCCTCAAGGTTGTCGCCGACGGTGTCAATCGCCTGCGTTCGCCCGAGCGTGCCATGATCGTGATCACGCACTATCAGCGTCTGCTGGATTACATCGTGCCGGATTACGTGCACGTGCTGGCCCAGGGACGCATCGTGCGCTCGGGCGGGCACGAACTCGCCCTTGAGCTCGAGGAACGCGGCTACGGCTGGACCGAGACCCAGGGGGGGCGCCCGGCGGCTAAAGGAGCGGCCGCATGAGCACCGAGCTGCAAGTCTGGACCGAGACCTTCGGCCGCCGCGCGGGCGCACTGCCCGGCGCACAGATTCCCTGGCTCGCGGATTTGCGGCGCCGGGCCATGGATCGCTTTGCCGCCGAGGGCTGGCCTCACACCCGCCTGGAGGCCTGGCGTCACACGTCGCTCGCGGCGCTGGCCCAGCAGTCCTTCGAGGACGGCGGCGCACAACCGGTGACCGGTTTGGTGAACGAGCTGCGCGCCGATGAGGGCGGTTATTGGCTGGTGTTTGTGGACGGGCGTTTCGATCAGGCCCTGTCCCGTGTCGGCGACCTGCCCGCGGGCGTCGTCCTGCAGCCGATGTCCGAGGCGCTTGCCGAGCATGCCGAGGATATCCAGCCGGTGCTCGGGCAGGCCAGCGACGGCGCCAGTTCCTCGGCGCTGAACCTGGCCCTGGCCAGCGATGGCGCTTTTCTGAAACTGCCGCGCGGCGCGGTGCTCGCCGAACCCGTGCACCTGGTCTGTGTGGCGGCGTCGCCGCGCGCCTCGCAGTTTTTGCGGCACGTGGTGATCGCCGATGACGCGGCGCAGGCCACCGTGGTCGAGCATTACGTCGGCGTGCCGGGGGCCGCGAACTTCAGCCACGCGGCCACCCGCCTGGATCTGGCCCGCGATGCACGCATCACTCACCTCAAGTTGCAGCAAGAGTCCGAGCAGGCATGGCATCTCGGCGATATCGAGGCCAACCAGGCCCAGGGGTCATACTTCGCCTCGCACTCGATGTCCCTGGGCGCCCGGCTCGCGCGTCACGACATTGCGACCCATTTCACGGGGCAGCGCGGCGAGACCCTGCTCAACGGCCTGTACTACGTGGACAAGCGCCGCCATGTCGATCACCACACCTTGATCGGTCACGCGCAGCCGCGCTGCGTGAGCCACGAATCTTATCGCGGCATCATGGCCGACACCTCGCATGGCGTATTCAGTGGCCGCATTCTCGTTGCGCCTGGCGCGGACGGCACCGATGCGGTCCAGCGCAACGACAGCCTGCTGCTGTCGCGCCTGGCCAAGTCCGATTCCCGGCCCGAGCTCGAGATCTATGCTGACGATGTCAAGTGCGCGCACGGCGCGACGGTCGGGCAGATCGATGCCGACAGCCTGTTCTACTTGCGCTCGCGCGGGTTGGATGAGGCGCGCGCCCGTGACATTCTGATCTATGCGTTTGCGGCGGCCAGCGTCGCCCGCATCGAGGCCGAGCCTCTGCGGCGACGCGTCGAGCGGGCGGTGCGGGCGATCCTGCCGGGCGACATCGCCACCGAGGTGGCCGCATGAACGCACCGCAACCCGCCCTCGCATCCGGCCTGCTGGATCTGGCCGGCGATTTCCCCATCCTCGCGCAACCGGTGCGCGGCCGCCGGCTTGCCTACCTGGACAACGGCGCGACCACGCAAAAACCGCAGGCGGTCATCGACGCCATGGATGCGTTCTATGCGCATTCGAACGCCAACATCCATCGGGGCGTGCATTGGCTGTCGCAGCACGCCACCGACCTGTACGAGCAGGCTCGCGAACAGGTGCGCACACTGTTGAATGCGGCCGACAGCCAGGAAATCATTTTTACCCGCGGCACCACGGAATCGATCAATCTGGTGGCCCAGACCTGGGGCCAGCGCCTGCGGGCGGGGGACGAAATCCTGGTCACGGGCCTGGAGCACCATTCCAACATCGTCCCCTGGCAACTGCTGTGCGAGCGCAGCGGCGCCGTGCTGCGCGCCGCGGCGGTCACCGACTCGGGCGAGCTCGATATGGCCGATTTCAAGGCGCTGCTCGGCCCGCGTACGCGGCTGGTGGCCCTGGCCCATGTCTCCAATGCGCTGGGCACCGTCAACCCCGTCGAGGAGGTCGTGCGCCTGGCCCGCGGGGTCGGCGCGCGGGTGCTGATCGACGGCGCTCAGGCCGTTGCTCACCAAGCGGTCGACGTCCAGGCCCTGGATTGTGACTTCTATGCTTTCTCGGGCCACAAGCTCTATGGCCCGACCGGTATCGGCGCGCTTTACGTGCGCGCCGGGATCCTGGCGGATCTGCCGCCCTGGCAGGGCGGCGGCGACATGATTCGTACGGTCAGCTTCGAGGGCACAACCTATGCGGACGGCCCGCAGCGCTTTGAGGCGGGCACGCCCAATATCGGTGGTGCCATTGTGATGGGCGCGGCGATCGAGTACCTGCGTGGAGTCGGCCTGGGGCGCGTCGCCGCCCACGAAGCGGCCCTGCTGGCCGAGGCCACCGAGCGCATGACGGCATTGCCGGGTATTCGGATCGTCGGAACCGCGCCGCACAAAGCGGGAATCCTGTCCTTTCTGGTCGAGGGCATCCATCCCCACGACTTGGGGACGATCCTCGATACCGAGGGGGTGGCCATTCGCGCGGGTCATCACTGCGCCATGCCCCTGATGACGCATTTTGGCATTCCCGGGACCGCTCGCGCCTCGTTCGCCCTGTACAACAGCAGCCAGGACGTCGACGCCCTGGTGGCCGGTGTGCGCAAGGCTCAGAAACTGTTCGGAGTCTGAGCCCATGGACGAGCAATACGATGGCCTGCGCGAGCTTTATCAGGAAGTCATCTTCGACCACAACCGCAATCCACGCAATTTTCATGCGATGGCCGACGCCTCGCATCGCGCGGACGGCCACAATCCGCTATGCGGCGATCAACTCACCGTCTATGCGCGTCTGCGCGACGGCGTGATCGACGAGGTCAGCTTCGTTGGCCATGGCTGCGCCATCTCGACCGCCTCGGCTTCGCTGATGACCGAGGCGGTGCGGGGCCGCCGCATCGACGAGGCCGAGGCCTTGTTTCGGGACGTCCATGCCATGCTGACCGAGGCGCATCCAGACTGCGACTTGGGCAAGCTCGAGGTGCTGTCGGGCGTGCGCGAGTTCCCCGCGCGCGTCAAGTGCGCAACGCTGGCCTGGCACACGCTGCACAACGCCATCACGCTTGCCAGAGATACCGCCCGCACCGAATAGAGGATATGCCATGAACAGCTATACACGCCAGGAAGTCGTCGTCAGCCGGGACGTGCCGGCGGTCACCGTGCCCTACGGCTCGCCGGTGACCATCGAGGCCGGCTGCGATGCGGTCATCACCCAGCAGTTGGGGGGAACCTTCACCGTCATGGTCGAGGGCAATCTGTACCGCATCGAGGGGGTGGATGCGGATGCGCTCGGCTTGGAGCCGATCGAGGACATTACGCACACCCACGATGGGCCGGCCACAGCGGAATCCGTCGAGGACGCGGCCTGGACCATGCTCTCGACCTGCTACGATCCCGAGATTCCCGTCGACATCGTCAACCTGGGGCTGGTCTATACGTGCAAGATCCTGCCCGCGGGCGCTCCCGAGCGCTTTCGCATCGAAGTCGAGATGACGCTCACGGCCCCGGGCTGCGGCATGGGCACCATGATCGCCGACGAGGCGCGCAACAAGCTGCTGAACATCGAGGGTGTGGACGAGGTGACCGTCGATCTGGTCTGGGATCCGCCCTGGAGCCGCGAGATGATCAGCGAGCCGGCGCGCCTGCAGCTCGGCTTGCTCTGAGGCAGTGCCCCCGGCCGGGCGCGCCGGGGCGACGCGTAGGCAAGGGGGGCTTGGCCCGGTTTGATGGCCGTCATTGACGCGCCATCCAAAACTTGTATAGTGGTGTCGAAATTTCTCAGGCTCGGACGGAGTCGCCGCCACCGAGCCGCCATTGCCTATTTCGCATTCCATGCCAGGAACCGCCCACGAAGTCTATCCGAACGCCGCCTCTGCGGTGCCGCCGGTTGCTCTACGCAATCAACTGGACGATATCCTGAGCGGTGAAAGGCTGACCCCGGTCTTCCAGCCGATCGCGCGGATACGGCATGCGACTTTGCTCGGCTACGAGGGATTGATCCGCGGGCCGGACGACAGTCCCTTACACATGCCCGAGGCTCTATTCCGGGCCGCGCGTGCAGCAGGTCGAGGAATCGAGCTCGAGTTCGCGTGCTGCCGAGCGATCCTCCGCCGGTTTGCGGCGCTGGGCTTGCCGGGGAAGCTGTTCCTCAACATCAGCCCGGTGGCACTCGTCGCCTCGCGGGACGACCACACCGGGCCCCCGGGCTGGCTCGCGCAGGCCGGGATCGAGCCCCGCTGCGTGGTTTTCGAGATTACCGAGCAGCACGACGAGTCCGAGGGACGACACCTGATCGAGGCCGTCGCGTGGTATCGGGCCATTGGCCTGCGATTCGCGATCGACGACCTCGGCGAAGGGTGCTCGAGCCTGGGCCGCTGGCTCGATCTCAGACCAGAGTTCATCAAAACCGACCGGCGTCTCGTGCGCGGCATCGATGGCGATCCGCTGCGCCAGCAGTTCATCCGCTCCTTGTGCGACATGGCCAGGGTCACCGGAGCCCAGGTGGTGGCCGAGGGCATCGAGACCGAGGACGAACTGGGCTATCTGGCCGAGCAGGGCATCAGTTGCGGTCAGGGCTATTACATCGCGCGTCCGGGTCCGGCGCCGGCGGGCGCGCTCGCGCCCGAGGTCGCGCACTGGCTGGGCGGACGCGCGGCCCGACCCGCGAGTCCGCTCTCGCCGGGCGAGGCGGATCCCTCCGATGATGGCCGGGCCCTGCGCCTGCTGCGGCGGGCGCCCTCGGTCGAACCCACGGTTTCAAACCTCGCGGTGAGCGAGTTTTTCCATGCCAATCCGCAGTGGCACACCATTCCAGTGGTTCAACAGGGCATCCCGGTTGGCGTCATCACGCGCAGCGCGCTCATCGAACGTTTTGCGCAACCCTACCAGCGCGAGATCTTTGGCGGCAAACCCTGCTCGCTGATCATGGACGACAAGCCGGTGATCGCGGACATGAACACCTCGCTGACCGCGCTCAGCCGCCAGTTGATCCAGGCCGACGGCTATGGCCTGGTCAATGATTTCATCATTACGAGCAGTGGGCGCTATCTCGGCATCGGGACCAGCCAGGACCTGCTGCGCGCGCTGAACGATCTGCAAATCCTTGCGGCGCGGCACGCCAACCCACTGACCCAACTGCCGGGCAACGTTCCCATCGGCCGCCGGATCCAGCGCCTGCTGGACCAGCGGGAGACCTTTGTGGCGTGCTACGCCGACCTGAACCATTTCAAGCCCTTCAACGATGTGTTCGGCTATCAGCGCGGCGACGAGATCATCCAGCTCACCAGCCGCCTCCTTGCAGACAGCATCGATCCCGAGCGGGATTTTCTCGGACACATCGGCGGCGACGATTTCCTGATTCTGTTTCGCAGCGAGGACTGGGAGGCGCGCTGCCGCGCCGTCCTGGCCGACTTTCCGGGGATAGTGGACGGACACATGCGGGCGAGCGGTCCGGGTGGCGATTTTTCTCAGGGCTATATGGCCGAGGACCGCGTCGGCCATCGCCGGTGCTATACCTTGCCCAGCCTGTCGCTGGGTGCCGTGCGCGTCGAACCGGGTGCATACGATTCGCACCACCAGATCGCACGCGCGGCGACCGAGGCCAAGGCACAAGCCAAGAAGCAAGGCGGTAACGCCCTGTTTATCGACCGCCGCAAGGCCGCGCGGCTGTCGCGCATCGTCTGAGGCGGCCCGGCCTCAACCCTCGCGGCGGCCTAGATTTTTTGTGCTAGAATGCCTGTCTTTCGGGGCGTAGCGCAGCCTGGTAGCGCACTTGCATGGGGTGCAAGGGGTCGCGAGTTCGAATCCCGCCGTCCCGACCACGAAAAAGCAGTCAAAACAAGGGCTTACAGATTTCGGTCTGTAAGCCCTTGTTCTTTTTGCCCAACTTAGCCGCGCGGGCCTCGGCGTACGGCTTTCAGTGTTCCTTCATTCCCGCCGCCGCAGAAAAACCGATCGCCTGCGTCTGATTCGAGCCCCGAGACGTCGATTCCTGCCGGCATTTCGATGCGCTCCTGCACGTCCCCCGTTGCCGGGTCGATGCGTCGAATATCGCTGGCTCCATCCTGCCAGGTGGCATGCCAGAGCTCGCCGTCGACCCAGGTGACGCCGGTGACGAAGCGGCTGCATTCGATGCTGCGAAGCACCGAGCCGGTGTCCGGATCCACCTGGAAAATCCGGTGTCCCCGGTGCAGGCCGACCCAGAGCGCGCCTTCGGCCCAGGCGAGCCCGGATGCGTCGCCGTGTCCCGGTGCCGGGATCATGCCCAGTGTCTGGCCGGTCAGGGGGTCGATTTTTCGAATGACGGTACCCGCGATCTGGAACAGATGCTTACCATCAAAGGCCGTGCCCGCGTCCGCCGCGACATCAAGGGTATCGACAATGCTGCCGCTGTCGGGGTCGAGCGCATGCAGGCGGTCGCCGGCCGCAAACCAGATTTTGCGGCCATCGAAGCTGACTCCATGTACGCTGTCGACTCCTGGAAAGGGGCCGTACTCGCGGAGGATATCGGCTCTTGAATTCTTCACGGATGCCATTCTACGATGGTGTCGACAATGTGGGAAACAGAGGGTCGGTCGGGAAACCGGGCACATTCGGTGCCATCCAGCGGCACGCGCGGCCGCGGCCGCAGGACTCGACCTCGCCGGCCTGCGACAGGGCTTCGAGCGCGCGCTGGACGCTGCGGGTGCCGACGCTGAGCGCCAGGGCCAGCGACGAGCTCGACCATGCCTCGCCATCGGCGAGCAGCGCCAGCAGGCCGGCGTGCCGTCCCTCGACCGGCGGCACGAGGACAACGACCGGCCCGGGACCGCGGGGCGTCAGCCGATAACCCCGCGTCGTTGCGGACAGTTCCGCCGCCGGCTCCAGCGCCTTGCGTAACCGTCCGATCTCCACCCGCAGCCGCGCACGATAAGACTCGTCCGGGTCCCGCGCCCGGAACGTGCGGCACAGCAGCGTTTCGCGGGCGACATCCTCGGGCCATGCTTGCGCGAGCGTGCGCACCAGGGTGAACAGCACCGGGCGGCCGCTCAGTGGCACGAGCAGGGTCCCCGCCCGGACCGTGCGGCGGCAGGCGTCGATGACCAGGGCATCGGAGGCGAGGAGGGTCTCGACCTCGGCGAGAGTGAGCGGTTGCTGGCCCTCGGGCCCGATCTGGTGCGCCGCGGGCGCCGCAAAGAGGTGTATCGCGCGCTCGACCTCGGCGACCAGCGCCGGGATGCCCGTCCCGCAAGCCGCCTGATAGGCCCTTTCGAGCGCCGTGCGCGCTGGGCCCGCTTGGATGCGCCGCATCGCAATGCCGGCCGCCACCAGCCAGTATCCGGCTTTCGAGGTATATGGCAGGGCCTCGGTATCGAGCGTGCCGATGATCCGTTCGGCCTCGGCCAGGCGTCCGATCAATAGGAGCCGCCGAGCGTCGAGGTAGCCCGCATGCGCGGCGTTCACGGCATCGCCGTGGGCTTCAAGTGCGGTCCGCGCTTCGTCCAGCATTTGCGCGAGTCCGCCGAGATCGCGTGAGACCAGCGCGATCTCGGCGGTGGCGACGGCGCATCGTGCCCGGGCCGCCCTATCGTGTGGTGCAAAGGCACGTTGCGCGTCACGCAGCAACACCCGGGCGCGGACCAGGTCGCCGAGTTGCGCCATCGCGATCCCGCGCAGTGCAAGGGCCGATGGATCGCCGCGCAATGCGATGTGTGTCAGCGCGGCCAGCGGATCGCCCGCCGCGAGCGCGCGCGCGGCGAATGTGATCAGCGGATCCATCGGAATCCCGCCATATTTGTCACTCTCGCCCGGCGTTTGACTCGACTTACCATGTCCACTCGGCCCTGTGGAATCAGGGAATTTCAACCATAGACCGGGAGGTGGGAAATGGCAACGTCCACGACCACAGGCATGGCATACCGGCGAGCGGGGTGGGCACGCATCGGGGCCGACTGGCTCGCCTATGCTGCCGCCCCCGCTTTTGCGCTCATGGCGCTGGTCGCGGCGGCCGATCCCACGCTGATGCTCTGCCTGCCGCAGCAGGAGGTCTCGCGGTTCGGTGCCATGACCGTGATGTATCTGCTGATGAGCTTTTTTCACCTGCCGCCCTGGCTGGGGCTGTTTGCCTCCATCGGGCGCGTATCCAACGATCATTGAAGGAGAATGCAATGGACCATCCCGTCGTTTCACGCCAAGAATGGCTGCTGGCCCGCCAGGCGCTTTTCTCCAAGGAACGCGCCATGACCCATGCGCTCGATGCGCTGCGCACGGAGCGTCGCGGACTGCCCTGGGTCCGGATCGAAAAGCCTTACGTCTTCGATGGGCCCGGGGGCGCCTGCTCGCTCGGCGATTTGTTCGAGGGCCGCCGCCAGCTCGCAATCTATCACTTCATGCTGACGCCGGGGTCAGGGCATCTGTGTCCCGGTTGTTCGTACACCATGGATCATGTCGATGCCGCTAGGCGGCATTTCGAGCACGCCGACTTGTCCTTCGCGGCGGTGTCCCGCGCACCGATCCGGCAGATCGAGGAGGCCAAGCGCCGGATGGGCTGGACCTTTCCGTGGGTGTCTTCTGGCGAGGGCGATTTCAACTATGATTTCGATGTGTCGTTCACCGAGGTGGACCGCGCCCACGGCCGCGCAGCCTACAACTATGGCCTGACGACGATTCGCAATAGCGCGGATATGTTCGGGGTCAGTATCTTTGTCAAGAACGAGGTGGGCGAGGTCTTCCACAGCTATTCGACCTATCATCGGGGGATCGAGCTGCTGTTGGGGGCGTTCAATTGGCTCGACCTGACGCCCGCGGGCCGCAACGAGGCCGATGGCGTCATGAGCTGGGTGCGCTTGCACGATGAATATTGACCAGAGAGGGGGCGCTGCGGTGCGCGGAACCATCAACATTACATACCTATCCGACGATTGGCGCGGTGTCGCCTTATCCAATCACTCGGGGCCTGGATATTCAGCATGAGACCGGCGAGGCGCCGGCACCGGATCGTACCTCGCTACCGGCCGATGTCTTCTGCCGCATCCTGGCCGATATCCGCGCAGCGGGGTAGGGGCGCCGCCTTTGGGGATGCCGCGGCAGCGGAGCCGGATCCGAGCCGTCGCGCGCCCTCGGGAATACGGGCATGGACGTCGGCGTGGATTGCGCTTTGCGGGTGCGCGGGCCACAATGTCCAGCTTTGGACCATCGCTTCGGGCCATCGGGTCCGTACGTATCATGACCCTTCGCGCGGGCCCGCCTGATAGCGGCGTCGAATCGAATTATGCCTGGATGCGCCTGCTGGTCACGCTGGCGGCGGTCACGATCGGCAATGTGGGCATGTACGCCGCCAGCATCGTGCTGCCGTCGATCCAGGCGGATTTCGGGGTGGATCGCTCGGGGGCATCGCTGCCCTATGCCGTGACGATGATCGGGTTCGGCATCGGGGGCATCCTCATGGGCCGGCTGTCGGATCGTTTCGGGGTCTTCATCCCCTTGGTGATCAGCGCCCTGGGCCTGGGCGCGGGTTTTGTCCTCGCCGGCATGGCCGGCGGTATCGGCACCTTCAATCTGGTGCATGGGGTGATGATCGGCCTGTTGGGGTCATCGGCGACATTTGCGCCGCTGGTGGCCGACGCCTCGCATTGGTTCACCCGTCGGCGCGGCATCGCGGTGGCGATCTGCATGAGCGGCAACTATCTCGCCGGGGCGGTCTGGCCGCCGGTGATGCAGTATTTCGTTGAGATGGTCGGTTGGCGCCAGACTTATGCGGGCATCGGGGTGTTCTGCGTGGTCAGCCTGCTGCCGCTCGCAGTGTGTCTGCGGCGTCGCGCCCCGTCCACGGAACTGCCGCTGCCGGGCGTGGTGCCTGCGGCCGCCCGAGCGCCGCGCCTTGGCGCCGGGGATCTGAATCGGCCGCTGGGCTTGTCGCCGAACACGCTGCTGGCGCTGTTGTGCGTCGCGGGGGTGGGATGCTGCGTGGCGATGGCCATGCCCCAGGTTCAGATCGTGGCCTATTGCAGCGATCTGGGTTATGGCGCGGCCAACGGCGCGAACATGCTGTCGCTGATGCTGGGCATGGGGATCATCAGCCGGCTCGCTTCGGGGTGGCTGTCCGACCGCATCGGGGGTTTGCGCACGCTGCTGCTGGGATCCTTGCTGCAAGGCCTGGCACTGTGGCTATACCTGCTCAATCAGGGCTTGCTGTCGCTGTACGTGGTGTCGGCGCTGTTCGGCCTGTTCCAGGGCGGCATCGTTCCGGCCTATGCCGTGATCGTGCGCGAATATTTTCCCCGCGAGGGCACCGGCGTGCGCATGGGCACTGTCCTGATGGCCACGCTGCTGGGCATGGCGCTCGGGGGCTGGCTGTCGGGCGCGATCTACGATTGGTCGCTGTCGTATCGCGCGGCGTTCATCAACGGCATTGCCTGGAACGCACTCAACGCCGTGATCGTGATTTTCCTGCTGATGCGCGCCCGTCCGGGCGGAATGCTACGGGCGGCGGCGTGAACGCTGCTTGCGGGGGTGTGGCACCGCCGGCCTTGCCGCGGGCCAGCGGAACGCGCGACGGGCGGTCCGTTCGACGCCCCGCCGTGGGCCGCCGGGGGCAGCTACGCCGCTTGCTGTCCTGCCGGAAGTCGCGGACCGTGCGGCGGCACGGCGTCGTCCGTCATCTGTAGGCCGCCGGGTGGGACGGAGACGTCCCAGCGGCCTCTGGATGATTCCAGATTTTCGCGGTCTTGAGAGACCATGGATCGCACCTTGGCCATGGTCCACCCGAGGGTCGCGCCCCGCAGGATGGCCTTATAGACCGCGGCATTGCGGCTATTGACGTCCAGCCGCTGATACAGGGCCTCGGCGTGCGCTTTGGCAGTGGCCGCCGAGATGTTCATGGTTCGCCCCACGGTCTTGATGGGATATCCCTTGGACAATAGCACCAGGACCTCGTATTGCCGGGGCGTCAGGCCGAGGAGCTCGGATTCCTCGATGTGGCCGATGGCGCTGCGGGTCTCATCGGACGTTTGCCAAGTGTCGGCGCTGGCCGGCTGGCAGAACCGGGGATGCAGGCGGCTGTAGGTGCCGCCCGCCAGCAGCAGGCCCACCAGGGCTCTGAGGACCTCGGGGGTGATCTCATTCGAAACGCAGGTCACCGTCAACGGCAGCGTGGCGAGGGCAGGCGGGTTCTGGGCATCGACGATCATCAGAATGGCGGGAGGCCGGTGATGCTGCTGGAGCCAGTTGATGATTTCAGTGCGATGCTGGCGCACGCCTGCCGAGATGATGGCCAGGTCAATGGCTTCCGGATGAGAAGGGGGACTTTGAGCGGGATCGGGGATGTCCATTCCGAGGACTCGACAGCCGGCCTGCCCCTCGGACAGGATGGCGCCAATGCTGTGGCGGATCAATGGCAGCGGTTCGATAAGCAGGATGGTTCGCATGTTGTTCTTTTCCGGTGATCGAGGCGCGGATGGGTATGAGCGCGGGCGGGTAGACCGATGATCGAGCGGCGGAGCATATTGAATTTATTGGATTGTCCATATCATTTCGCATGGCTTGCCGGAGGCGGGGGGTCGGGGCACTCAAAGTGAAAAGCCTGGCTGAACGCGCCTACGCCGTAGACGGTGAGCTCGATGCCGCAGGAATCCTCAGGACCGTAATTGAGCGATACCCGGCCGAGGGCCGCGGGCACGCCGCCGGTGAGGTTGACGGTGCCGCCCTGGCCGACAACGGTCCTGCCATCTGGCCCGTCGCGCCGCGCCGTGACCCGGTAGCGCAGGGTGGTGTCATGCTCGGTCTGGATGTGTGGAATGACGATGGCTGGCTGCGAGCCATCGATCGTTTCGAGCCAGGCTCGTAGGTTGGCATCCGTATCCATGGCGATCCCTCCTGTGGGCGCGGATAAGGGCATGCGGCAGGCTTGCTATTCTAAAATCCCCCCCGAAGCGAGGTTTTTGCCCGGGGAGGGAAGCGCTGCCTTCAATGCTGGTTGACGTATGCGTTGTTCATAAAGCCCGTCTGTGTCACGGTGGCTGAATAGCCGTTGCCCTGTTGCAGGACCACGGCTTCGTTGCCATAGCCGTTCTGCGTGATGGCCGCATACAGGTCTCTGCCGTCTTGCTTGATGTAGCCATCGTTCTTGGAGCCGGATTGCGAGATGCTGGCGGTATCCCATGCGCCACCATGGCCGGACTGGACGATGCCCGCATCGTTTTGCCAACCGTACTGGTTGATGGTGGCGGTGGCGTTGCGGCCATCCTGCGTCACCCAGGCGGTGTTGCCGCCCCAGCCGCCGTTTTGATTGATGGTGGCGGTGAGGTTCTCGCCCTGCATGTAGCCGTGATACCAGTTCCAGGAGCCGGACTGATCGATAGTCGCGTCATCGTGGCTGGAGGCCTGATAGATGGTCGCGTGCGCATTGGCAACCCCTTGCTGAACGACGACCGAGTCATTGTAGTTGCCGAAGGTCGAGATCGAGGCGCTGGTATTTGTGACGTACTGTTGCTTAATGTAGGCGTCGTTGCCATCGCCCGAGCTCGTGATGGATGCCGAGGCGCCGTTGTTGTCGGACTGCTGGACCACGGCATCGTTGAAGCTGCCGGTCTGGCTGACCGTCGCGGTGTCGTACGCCATGGCGGCCGGCATGCCCCCGTAGACGAGGGCGACGCCCAGGGCCGCTGCTGAGAGTTTGATGATCATTGTGCTTCTCCTGGTACTGGTTTTGGAGCCTGATCGAAGGGTCCCCCAGACGCCGGCTCCTGCGCGTCTGGAGGGGGCTGCCCTCAGTGCGTGTCCGGGGGCAGGGTTCGGGTTTCAGGGGCGCTGGCCGGTTCGGGGCCGATCGACAGCAACGAGCCTTGTGGCTCGTCGTCCATGTATTTCCGGATGATCGGCGAGGCCAGGTCCGCCTCATTGTTCAGCAGCCAGTTGTGGTCCTTGATGCCCTGGACGGTCAGGTACAGGACAGCGGCTTCGATGGCTTCCTTGACACAGAGCTGGGTGGGTTCGTTGCTGGTGATGCCGCCCTCGATTTCCAGCAGGTCCTTGAAGTTCACGAATTTGTAGACGCTGGGCCGGATCTCATACGAAAAGATGGTCTTGGTGGTCGCCACGGTCTGTAACACTTTGCCCGTGCGGGTGTCGATGCTGCGCAGGCTGATGGTGACCTGATCCATCCGGTATTGGGTGGACAGGCCCACGCCCAGGAATCGTGCGCCCAGGCCGCCGGTGCGTATGTTGCTCTCATAGGCGATGATGCCGCCGTCGATCAGGATCGACGCGGGGATCAGCGAGGGGATCTGGATCGGCGGGGCATTGCTGGGCTGCGAACCGTCCAGCGCGCGCACGATGCGCCGCTCGGTGAGCAGCTCCTGCAGGCTCTCGCGCTCCACGGGTACGAACCAGCCGCTGTCCTTGAGCGCCTTGATCAGCATCGAGGCCGCGCCCTGGGTGACCGAGGTCGAGAACGAGCTGTCGGGCGAGGGCTTGTACTGGCCGGTCTTGTCACGAAAGCCGTAGACCGCGACATAGACCGGCCCTTTCGGCGGCGGCAGTTTCAGCAGGTCGCGCGTCGATGGCGTGGCGGGGGTCGGATGCGCGGGCGTGGCCAGGCCGATGGGCTGGTTGGGTGCCGCACAGGCGGCCAGCAGCGCGCTCAGAGCCAGGGCCAGCGCCAGGCGGCCCTGTTGGCGTGCGAGCCGGGGCATCATGAGTTCACCTGGAATTCGGTGATGGCGCCGGTGGTCTTATCGATGGTGGTGATTTTGAGCAGACCGTTGCCAATGTCGGTCACGGTGATCGTGAAGCTGTCCGTCTGGATCGTGCCGGGGTGGAACTTGCCATCGTCGCCCAGGATCTGCGAACTCACCGAGGCTGCCAGCCGGCTGAGGATGGAGCGCTCCAGCGTGTCGTTGAAGCTTTGCAGCGGGGTCTTGCTCTCGATGCCAATGTCATCCCGCCCGGCATCGGGATCGGTATGGCGGTTGGTGGCGATGGCCGAATTGAGCAGGACCGTGCCGTTCAGGGGGTTGCCGCCGAACGATGGGTTCAGGGGGTAGTACACCAGTTCGGTCGCGGCGCCCGGACCGGCCAGTGCGGCGCAGCCCAGCACGAGGGCCGCGGCACGCAGCGTATTCGATGTCATCCTCATGGTCATTCTCCTTGGCTTGCAGGGGCTTACATTTCCTCGCGGCCGAGGTCGGGGCTGTTGAACAGCAGGCGCTCGGCCTCGATGTCGGCGATCTCGCGGTACACGATCTCGACGGCCTGTTTGCTGATACTGCGGGTGGCCGCGCGGGCCGGTGGTAAAAAGGCATGAAAGACGCGGCGCTGGCCGAAATCGATCCAGATTTCGCTGCCGAAGCGGGCCGTGGGGCGTTCGTAGATCGCCAGGGAAATTCGGCTGCTCAGGTCCTTGTCGCGCCAGTAGGACGAAAATTCCTGGTAGAAATCATTGCCCAGCACCGTGATGCTGCGATTGGTCACGATGCCGCCCAGCAACTGATCAAAAAATTTCTCGGTCGAGCGGTCGGCCTTGTCGAGCTGGGTTTGCGGCAGGGCGCCCCCATTGCCCGGGGTTTTCCCGTCCTGGGCCTGGGCGCCAGCCATGAGCAGCGCGAATATCGGGGCCAGCAGGGCTGGCCATTGCAGGTGCCGCATGCGCTTCTCCTCTTCCGATATCCCTGGCGTTTCCGCCCGGTGCCGCGTATTTCGGCGCTGGCCGATGCTGGCGGCAATGGATTTATTTCCCGATTCCATGGTAGGCGTCCGTCCGTGAGGGGACATGCGGCAGACGGATTAAGCCATGTCAGTCTCATGGGCGAGGCGGGCGCGGCGGACATCGGCCGGATGGCCTAGTACGATCGGCGACTGGATGCCCCGAGGCGCCCCCGATGCCGCCGCGCGTGCGGTCTCCAGGGGATCGGGTTCGAGAACAATGCCGGTGATGCTGCCGCTGTCGGCGTGGTGGATAGTGGCCATGCGGCTGTCCTGTACGGCCGACAACTGGCTGCCGGAGACGTGGAAGTGCGAAGCCAGCAGACCGATGTCGCAGGGCGCGGCGGGACGGCGGGCCCGGGCGTGCGACAGGTGATAACGCGACCACAGCGTCATCAGCAGCGCATTGAAGCTGCCGACCAGCAGGTACATGACGAGGGTCTGCAAGGCCGGTTCCAATGCCGCCAGCGGGTCGGAGGCCGCCTGTGTGGCCGCCAGGGGCCAGGCCGCCGGCAGTTCGGACAGGCATAGGCCGATCAGCGCGGCCCAGGCGGCGCAGGTCATGGCGCCGTCGAGCAGCAGGGGCAGGGTGCGGCGGGGGGTGATGATGATCGGAGTCATGGCCGGGTCTCCCGAATGCCCCTGTCGGGGCTGATCCAACGGGCGCGGGCGCGCCGGATGCGCAGCATCACAGCCGGAAAGCTGCACAGGGTGGTGAGGCAGTTGATCATCCAGAACACCAGGGGGTACCAGATAATCCAGAACAGCGAACGGGCCAGGCCGGGTTCGTAGCGTCTTTCGATCAGAATGCTGGCCAGGAACTGCAACAGGCAGGCCCATGCGAGGACCAGGCCCGCGGACGATGGCGGCATGAACGCTTCGACCGCCATCGCGGGCGGCAAATCGACCCAGGGGGTCAGGACCCAGAGCCCGAACGACAGCGCCAGTGCGAAGGCCCAGCCGCTGGACAGGCAGAATTCCAGCATGAGCAGCCACAGCCGCCACTGGTGCGGCTCGCGCAGCACGCCGAGATTCTTGAGCAGCACCTCGGCCCCCCCCTGAGCCCAGCGCAGGCGTTGCTTCCAGAGACCTTTCAGGGTCTCGGGCATCAGAATCCAGCACAGGGCGCGCGGCTCGTAGAAGATCGACCAGCCCGCCCGCTGCAGCAGCCAACTGATGTCGATGTCTTCGGTGATCATGTCCAGGCTCCAGTAGCCCACCTCGTCGAGCGCCTGTCGGCGAAAGGCTGCGCAGACGCCCGATACGGTGAAGACCTGGCCATAGATCCGCTGGCTGCGCTTGATCAGTCCGACGATCGATGAAAATTCGCCGACCTGGATTCTGCCGATCAGGGTGGAGCGCGTCCGGATCCGGGGGTTGCCGGTGACGGCGCCCACGCGGGGGTTGCCGAACAGCGGCATGCACAAATAGGCCACGGCGTCGGGCTCCAGCCGCGCGTCGCCGTCGATGCAAACGAGCACGTCGCTGTTGGCCGCCATGGCGCCCATCCGCAGCGCCATGGCCTTGCCCTGGTTATGCGCCAGGTGGATGATGCGCAGGGCCGGCTGCCGGTGTGCGATGGCCCGGAGTTGGGCCAATGTGTCGTCGCTGGAGCCATCGTCGATGGCGATGACTTCCAGCCTGGGGTATGCCTGTGCCAGCGCGGCGGTGACGGTCTCGTCGACATGCAGCGCCTCGTTGTGGCAGGGGACCAGAATCGACACCAGGGGGGCGTCCCGGGGAATCGGGGCTGGCGCGGGCCGCCAGCGCCAGCGGCGCTCCCAGCGCAGCCAGAACAGCAGGCCTCCGGCCATCCAGATCCCCGACATGAACAGGGGGTAAAAAAACACGAACTGCAGCAGGAAGGCGCTGGTCAGCATGAGCGCGAGCCCCAGCGGCGCGCCGAGCATGAGGATCAGGATCAGAAGGGCGATGAGCCGTTGGGTCATGGGTAGGGATACCAGGCGTTGGAGATCGCCGGACGCAGTACATCGGGCGCGGGCCGGTCCGCAATGAAGTCGTCGGGGTAATAGGCGAGATGTCGGGCGCCGCGCGCTTGCAGCCGTCGCAGCCAGTGCGCGATGGTCTCGGGCGGCACAGGCTGGGCGCCTCCCGGAGCCGTCCAGTCGAGGGTCTGCACTTCGAATATGGTTTTGCTCAAGCCTGCCGGTCGGGTGGCGACCGCATCGACCAGCCGGTCCAGCCAGGCCGTCTCCTGGCCGGTGGGTACGCCCTCCATGCGCGGCATCGTCATGGGCACCACCCAGTCGTACGCGGTCAGGAAGTCGTCCAGGTTCTGTGCGAACCAGGCCTCCTGGGCCGGATCGAGGACAGGTCCTGCAAAAAGATTGCGCGCCGTTCTGATCTGCGGGCCCCGGATCGCCCGCACGCGGGCGGCGAGATCGCTGGTGAGCGCGATGAGCCTGCGGCTCTTGAGGCGGGTCCACTGCCGCATCGTATCGGGCGAGGCGCGCAGGGCGCCGATGTCGGCGGGCAGGCCGGCGGCGCGGTAGGCCGCCAACGCGGCGGGACTCGCGTCTTCGAAATCCGACAGCACCGCGTCGTCATGGAACAGGATGCCGTCAAATATGGCGGCGCGCGCCAGGTCTTCGTAGAGGCCGCCCAGGCGGCGGCCGGTTTCTGGATCGAAGGGTGACAGGCGCTGCAGTCCGCGTGCCGTGGCTGGCTGGCCGCCGGGCGGTGTCCAGGCCTCGACGCGTGCCGGCGGGTTGGGCAGGTCCAGGCCCAGAACCGGCATCCAGGCATAGACTTGCACCTCGGCGCGCGTCCTGAGCTGCCATGCGGCCCGGTTGAACAGATCGGCCCGCATGGGCAGTTCACGATTGGGAAAGTAGGTCGAGGTGATCCGTCCGTCGCCCTGGGGATCGGCGAAGGCTTGCAGGAATACGGTTGAAATCCGCAGCCTGGCGATGCGCTCGACGAGTTGACCCAGATTGCGCTCGAGCTGCGCGGGATCGGGGTCGTAGACCGCATCCAGGTCCACCTGCGCGGCCCGCATGCGGGGCGGCTGTTCCATGTCCAGGCATGCGCGCGCGAACCCCTCGATGGACGGATTGTTGGCGATCAGCAGACGCGGCGTATCGAAAGGCCGCTCGACGTTGGCGAGGCCGGAACCGAGTTTCAAAGCCATCCGGTACCCGGCTTGCTGGACAAGCTCCAGGGCGATACCGCCGGGTTCGCCATAGGGCCATACCCAGACGCGCGGCGTCTTGCCGGTCACTTGCCGGATGCGCGCGGTGATCTGGTCGATGTCCCGGTGCAGGCGGTCCCGCTGGGTGGCGTCGTCCTCGTAGCGTCCCATGGCGGGGTTGTAGGCGCGCACCGCGGCCGCGGGCTCGAGATTGCCCTGCGGGTTGGCGATCAGGCCTCGATGCAGGGCATAGGTATGGGCTGCGATCTCGACCAGGCCCGAGTCGGACATTTCGCGGACCTGCTGCCAATCCAAGAAGCGCGCGCGTGCCGTGGGTGTATCGCCGAACATGACGGGGAGGCCTTGTGGCGCGTCGAGCCAGGCGCCCACCGGAGCCAGGACCGCCGGCCAGCCTCGTGCCCGCAGCAGTGGAAAGACCCGGGTGTAGAAACTGCGGTAGCCGTCATCGAAGCTCAGCAGCACCGCGCGCGCCGGTAGCGCGGGCCCGCCGTTCCCGGCGCGCAGGACCTGTTCGACCGAAACCGGGATATAGCCGCTGGCGTCCAGCCAGGCGAATTGTTCCGCGAGCTGCCTTGTGTCGACCGAGAGATAGCGCTGGTCCGGGTCCCGATCCTCGACATCGTGGTAGGCCAGCGCCAGGTAGGCGTTGTGGGGCCAGGGTTCGGAGGCCGCATCGACCGGGCGCGCCGCCGGCGGGACAAAGACCGGCTTGTCCACCGCGCAGCCGGCGAGCGCCAGCATGAGCAGTCCACCCACCGCCAGGCGGCGCATCATGGAGTGGAGGGGGGGCGTCATGGCGCGTGCCTAGAAACGCAGGCTCATGTCCAGCAGGACACGGAAGCCTGTCTCCCGCTCGCCGTCGTAGGGGCGGCTGCTCACGCTGGCCTGGATGCCGGCTTCGAAGGTGTCAGAAGCCTTCCAGCGTAGGCCGTAACCCAGGACGCCAATGGCGGCGGATCCGTACCCTTGCTGGGTGTAGGCGCCGGCGCCCAGCAGGAAGGTTTGTTCCAGGCGAGCCTCGTAGCGCTGGTAGATCGTGTGGGTCAGCCGCAGGCTGGGCAGCCACTCGAAATCCCGGCGCGGGTTGAAGTAAGGGGCGTCCTCCTTCGAGTTCATCGACGCCGCCAGGTCCAGGCCCAGTTCACCGCGCCAGCGGGCGGATTCGAAGGCGCGCTGCCGGCCGCTGAGCGCCAGGTCCCAGCGCTGGTTGCCGTCGCTGAAGTGCATTGCCGCGGTGCTGAGGCGCCAGATCTGGCCGCCCTCGCCGCGCCATTGGATCCGGGTGGCCGCGCGGTCGGCATCGACGCCATTGCGCAGGGCACGCAAGGGCGTGTCCTGCGACAGACGCTCGAGGGACGCGCCCAGGCTCCAGTGGTCGTCGATGTCGACGTCCGCGCGCACGGCGGCGCCATAACGGGTGCCCTGGCCGTAGCGATGCATGGACGCTTCCAGGTCCAACGTCAGGCCGCGGCTGCGCGACTGAGCGCCAGCCAACAGCCACCGGTGCTCGCCCCGTCCTTCGGCGAACGAGGCCTCGGCGAATCCGCCGCCCGCAAAGGCGCGCCACGGTCCGTCTGATAAAGGTGGGGAGTATTGGAGGGCGTCGATGCGCACGCCGTTCCCGCCGACCGGCCCGGTGGTTGAGGAAAAATCCGCGTCGGCTCCGATCCGCAGTTCGGACATCCGATGCTGTTCCCAGGCGCGTGCCGCGAGACGGCTGGATGGCTCATCGGGGGCGCGCGCCCGGAGGTCTTCGATCAGCGCGCGGGCTTGATCCCATTCCTGCAGGTCCAGAGCCACCCGCGCCTGCGCGGCCTCCAAAGCCGGAGCGCGTGGCTCCAACGTCTCCATGCGCTTGAGCAGCCACTCGGCGCGGCGTGGCTCGCCCTGGCCGCGGTAGAGCTCGGCCAGGGCGATACCCAGCGACGTATCAGCGGGCGCGCGCGCCTGGAGCGCCTCGAGCTGTGCCCGTGCGTGCGCCTCGCCGCCCGATTCGCGCAGTGCCGAAAGGGCGGCGAGCTCAGTGGCCGTGCGCTCATCGTTTGCTTGCCGTTTGGGTTGGCCCGCGAGATAGATCCAGATGGGTTCCTCTTCGAGCGCCTGCCGGGCGCGGGTGTCGGCTTCACCAGGGTGGCCACTTTCGGACAGGGCGTACACCCTGACCTGGGATGAAGGGCCCTTGCCTAAGGAGCCCCGGGCCGGGTCGGCGGTCTGCGCCGTATCCAGCGCCTGCAGGGCCTGCTCGGGTTGGCGCGATGCCAGGTATGCATCGGCCACGATGTGCAGGGCATAGGGCGGCACCTCGATGCCGGCTTGGCGCAGGGCTTCGTACTCCGCAATGATGGCCGTGTGGCGGCGGCGCACAGCCAGGACCTGCAAACGGTCCAGGCGCAGTCTCAGGACATCCAGGCTAGCCGCGGCCCCCAGGGCGGACCAGCGGGCGATCAAGTCATCGTAGCGGGCCAAGGCCTGGTCGGCGATTCGGTACCGCTCCTGCTCGCCCCGGCCCGGGGCCTCGGCCAGGCGGGCCAGTTGTGCCAGGCGGTCGCCTTCCAGGCGCCGTTGGGTCGTCGCGTCTATCCATTGTGGATGCCTTTTGGCCAAATCCAGTGCGGCCTGTGGCATGCCCATTGCCGACAAGGTCATGGCTTCGCCCACCGCGAACTCGGGCCGCTCGGGAAAGCGCGCTGTCCCTTGCCGATATAGCCCCAGGGCGCGGTCCCAGTCGCTCTCCTCCCGGTAGGCCCGGGCACAGGCCCCCAGAATGTCCGCGGGCCAGCGCTCCGTGGGCTCCGGCAGCCGTGCGCATGCGGCAGCTGTTTCGCTGGAATGTCCGGCCCATCCGGCAACCCGGATGTGATCCCGTGTGAACCGCCCGCTCCCGGGGCCGCCGGTATCCATCTGGCGCAGCATGGCGAGAGCCGATTCATACTTGCCATCCCGCGCCTGCCGAATGGCAGCGTCGTAGGCCGCCATGTCAGGGGCCACGGCCCAGGCGCCACCGGTGTGGGCGATCAGCAGGGCAAGCCACAGGGATGCGCGCAGAGGCCGTGCCGTGGACATGGCGGCTATTCGGCATGTGGGTGGAGGTTGCGGTAAGCGCCGGTCCGGGGTGTGTTCATGAGCCCTCCCTATCGATGCGGCGTCATTTGTACTTGTGATTGCATGATAGGAACGGGGCCCGATGTGGCGCATGGGCCTGAAGCATTAAGCCGGGGCGGCCATAGGGTCTAGTCCGTCTGCCGGGCGACTCGTCAATTGGGTGTCAGGCCGAAACGAGGACCGCGAATCCTCGGGCGGTGGGCAGCCGTTGGTGGCGATCCCCGTACGAGGGTCCACGATGCGTGCCCGTTCGGATATCATGGACCGCGACCTCGGCGTCGCCGCCTGAGCGGCGGCGCCGCAACGTGCCTTGGGATCGCGGGGATTCCAGGCGCGATCAACTCTATGACAGCACAGGAGGCCAGTTATGTCAGGTGCGATCAATTCAATTCTCGTGGAGCGGCGCGTGTTCGAGCCCGCGGAGGAAACCGTGGCCGGTGCCGCGGTGTCGGGCATGGAGGCCTACCGGGCCTTGTGCGAGCGGGCACGCAGCGATCCAGAGGGGTTTTGGGGGGACGCGGCCCGTGAAGCCTTGGTGTGGCGCAAGCCCTTCACCCGTGTGCTGGATGCGTCCGATGCGCCGTTCTACCGCTGGTTCGATGATGGCGAGCTGAACGTTTCCGAGAATTGCCTCGACGTGCACCTGCTCAACGGCAATGCTGAAAAACCGGCCATCGTATTCGAAGCCGACGATGGCGCCGTGCACACGGTGAGCTTCCGTGAGCTGCATGCGCGGGTCTGCCGCATCGCCAATGGCATCCGCGAGCTGGGCTACCGCAAGGGCGACCGCGCGATCATCTACATGCCGATGTCGATCGAGGCGGTGGCGTGCATGCAGGCCTGCGCGCGCCTGGGGATCACCCATTCGGTGGTCTTCGGCGGCTTTTCCACCCGCAGTCTGCACCAACGCATCGTCGACGTGCAGGCAAGCCTGGTGATCACCGCCGACGAGCAGATCCGGGGCGGCCGCGCCATCCCGCTGAAGGCCGCTGTCGACGAGGCGTTGACCGAGCCCGACGCGGACCGGGTGCGCCAGGTGATCGTGTACCGGCGCAGCGGCGGCCACGTGAACTGGGACGAGGGCCGTGATCGGTGGCTCCATGAGATCGAGGCCGGCCAGCCCACGGCCTGCGAGCCGGTCCCAGTCGAGGCCGAGCATCCCCTGTTCATCCTGTATACCTCGGGTTCGACGGGCAAGCCCAAGGGGGTGCAGCATAGCTCGGCGGGGTTCCTGCTGTGGACGAAGCTGACGTCGCAGTGGGTGTTCGATGCCAAGCCGGACGATGTGTTCTGGTGTACCGCGGACATCGGCTGGGTGACCGGCCACAGTTATATCGTTTACGGCACCCTGGCCGCGGGTCTGACGCAGATCGTCTTTGAGGGCGTGCCCACGTATCCGGACGCCTCGCGGTTCTGGCAGATGATCGAACGCCACAAGGTGACGGTATTCTATACGGCGCCCACTGCGATCCGTTCCTTGATCAAGGCATCCAGTGCCGATCCGACCACCGCGCCCACGAATTTCGACCTCTCGAGCCTGCGTCTGCTGGGGTCGGTGGGCGAGCCCATCAATCCCGAGGCCTGGGTGTGGTATTACAAGAACGTCGGCGGCGAGCGCTGCCCCGTGATCGATACCTGGTGGCAGACCGAGACCGGCGGCCATATCCTGGCGCCGCTGCCCGGGGCGACGCCGCTGAAGCCGGGCTCGTGCACATTGCCGCTGCCCGGTATCGAGGTCGAGGTGGTCGATGAGGCCGGCAACCATCTGCCCGAAGGCAAGGGCGGATACCTGGTGATCACCCGGCCCTGGCCCGCAATGATCCGCACGGTCTGGGGCGACGCCGAACGCTACGTCAAGAGCTATTTCCCGCCCGAGCTCGGCGGCGCCTATCTGTCGGGCGACAGTGCCCAGCGCGATGCCGATGGGTACTATTGGATCATGGGCCGCACGGACGACGTGCTGAGCGTCTCGGGCCATCGCCTGGGTGGCACCGAAATCGAATCCACATTGGTCGCCCACGACGAGGTCGCCGAGGCGGCCGTGGTCGGCCGCCCTGATCCGGTGACGGGCGAGGCGGTGGTGGCCTTTGTCGTGCTCAAGGGTGAGTTGCCCGACGCAGACCGTGCGCCAGAGGTCGCGGGGCGCCTGCGCGAGTGGGTGGCGCGTGAGGTCGGGCCGATCGCCAAGCCGCGCGACATCTGGTTCGGGAACGCCATGCCCAAGACGCGATCCGGCAAAATCATGCGACGTTTATTGCGCATTGTCGCTGAAAATGGCGAAATCACGCAGGATACGTCAACGCTCGAAAACCCTGACGCGCTGAATCGTCTGCATGGGCCATACTGAGGTCGGGCCACTCGTTTCATGACATCGCCGCGCTTTGTGCGCGGCGTTTGTCGTGCATTGTGTTGAGGGTCGTACTATGCGATTCGATTCTGGAATGCGTGACGCATTGTGTTGTTCTGTCCAATCCCTGCCTGATGCCAGCGTGCTGACGGATTTCGGCTGTGGCCGACCGCGGCTGGCATTCCCGGCCACGGGAACCCTGCTGGTTGCCAGCGATGCCGGTCACTGGGTGGTGTCGTCATCGCGTGCCATCTGGCTGTTGGGGCGCGACCGTCCTCGAATCCGCGCCCTGGGCAATGTGCGGATGAAGTCTTTCGTCTTTGATCCCGAGTGCTCTCCCGAACTGCCGGACCACAGTTGCGTGCTGCACGTCACCCCGCTGCTGCGCGAGGTCATGCGCTCGCTGACAGGTTACGGCAGCCAGGCGCAGTCCAGCCGCAAGGCGCTCCTGCTGGGCGAGCTGCTGCTGGAAAAGGTCATCGATCGCGTGCCTGCCCCCATCGAGCTGCCCGAGCCGAGCAATCCGCGCCTGGCAGCGATCTGCGCCCGCATCCAGTTGCAGCCCGACGATGCGACCACCCTCGGGCAATTTGCCGCCGACATGGGTTGCAGCGAGCGGACCCTGCATCGCCTGTTCCTCCAAGAAACGGGGATGAGCTTCACCGTCTGGCGCCACCAGGCCAAGCTGCGCCTGGCGCTCGAATGGCTCGCGCAAGGACGCTCGATCCTGGATATCTCCCTGGGACTGGGTTATCAGAACCAGGGCGCGTTCACCACCATGTTCCGCAAGTATCTCGGCGCGGCGCCCAGTCGCTACGCGCGGCCGGCGCCTGGTTCCGCACTCGCCTGAAAATGGGCCGGCTTGCGTTGGGAACGGTTCGGCGGGACACTGCATCTAATAGAGTTCGTCGATGAGGAGAAGGTATGGATGCGATGGTGATCGGCACGTCACCGGACGGCTCAACGGGCGGCTCGGCAGGGGCCGGCGTCGGCGGTGTAGATGAGGATGCGGCCGAGATCGCGGGGATCAGGGCGGGGGACGCGCAAGCGTTCGAGCGCCTGATGCGGCGCCACAATACGCGTATGTACCGCGCCGCGCGCGGCATTCTCAAGAACGAAACCGAGGCCGAGGACGCCGTCCAGGAGGCCTATTGGAAGGCTTATCTGAATATCGGAAAATTTCGGGCCGATGCGCGATTCTCGACCTGGTTGACGCGTATTGTCATCAATGAATCGCTGATGCGGCTGAGGCGGAACAAACGCCGTGCCCAGTTCATCCAATCGGATATGGAAACACAATTCGACCCGATGGACGGCGCTCAGGGCGCCGTCGATGGCAATCCCGCCCAGGCCGCCTGGCGCGGCGAGGTGCGCCGCCTCATTGAGCAACGCCTCGACGAACTGCCCGACGATTACCGCGTCGTCTTCATGCTGCGCGCCATCGAGGAGATGCCCGCTGTCGAGGTTGCGGGGGTCCTGGGCATCCCCGAGGCGACCGTGCGCACACGCTATTTCCGGGCTCGTCGCCTGATGCGTGGTGCCCTGTCCCGGGACATGGATATGTGCGGGCGCGATGCGTTTTCCTTTGCGGGCGGCCGCTGCGACCGGATCGTGGCCGCCGTGCTGGCGCGCCTGGCGGCGGCGCAGTCCCCCGATTCCGAGGGCCACGGCGCGCGTTGAGCACAAAGCGGCCCCTTGCGGGGCCGCGCCTGGGTGCGTGGTCAGTCGACGACGCGTTTGGCCAGTACCTGCTCGATGGTTGGAAAGCCTGCGAGAGCCTGGGGCGGCAGCGCACCGTCCGAGGCCTGGCGCAGCGCCTGGGCGTCGGCGTCGGGTTCGCCCACGATCAGGCGTGCGACCATGCCCGCATGTTCGTGCGGCAGGCAGAAGTAATCGTAGACGCCTGGGACGTCGAAGCGCAGCGTGTATGACTCGCCGGGCAGCAGGAATCCAGAATCCCAGCTTTTGGCCGCGCGCGGGATGCGCAGGGCTTTACCGAAGTTGGCGGGGTGGTAGGCCGTGCTGGTGTGGCTGTTGCCGCTGTCGCGGTTGATCCAGCGCACGGACTGGCCCGGCTGGATCAACAGACCGCGCGGCTTGAACCACACGGACGAGCCGTTCGGCGTGCCGGCCATCGTGATGTCCACGACGTCCTCGGCCCGCGCGAGGCGGCCGATGCCCGGCACGCCGATCAGCGCGGCCACGCCCGAAGCCAGCAGGAAGCTGCGCCGCCGGAATAGGGCGGGGCTGTTCATTTGGCCACGCGCGATTCTTGAGCGGCGGGGACGTGCCACAGAACGATGTGGACGTGGGGCTCGGCGACGCCCGGGTGGCCCGCGTTGTACATCATGTCCACGTGATCCACGTTGCCGCCCGGAGAGAGCAGGTCATGCAGATTCATGGACGGTGTCATCAGCGATAGCGGGACCATGTAGGTGGTGCTGACCAGCTTGCCATCGTGGTCGTAGGCCAGGAAGGGGCCGGCGGGCAGCGTTGCCGGATCGACAAAGAGCTGGCCCATGCCGGGGATGAAATCGGGCAGCTTCACCAGGCTGCTGACTGCCTTGTAGGGTGCGGGCGGGGGCGCTTGATTCACGCCTTTCGCAGTAGCCGCGGAGGCGCTGGCGCCGCTCAGGGCAAGGGCGAGGGCGGCTGCAAAGGGAACGAGTGTCTTGATCATGAAGGTCTCCAAGAACCTGCGGCACGATTGCCGCGTTGTAACCTCTTGGATGACGGATCGGGGCCTGGCGTTCCCGCGGACCCAGGATGAGGTCAGCGCACCTGCTCGATGCGCAGCCGCCGCTCGACCAGGTGCGCGCAGCCCAGCAGGAACAGATTGAGCGCCAGGTACAGTACGCCAGCGATCACGAAGGTTTCGACGATGAGGAAGCTCTGGCTCATGAGCCGGCGGGCATAGCCGGTGAGCTCCATGACCGCGATGGTCGAGGCCAGGCTGGTGCCCTTGATGGCCAGCACGAGTTCATTGCTATAGGCTGGAAAAGCCTGGCGCACGGCCAGCGGGAAGATGATGCGGCGAAAGGCCAGCACCGATCCCATGCCGCAGGCGCGGGCGGCATCGATCTGCCCTTGCGGCACCGATTGCAGGCCGCCGCGGATGGCTTCGCCCATGTAGGCGCCGCTGTTGAGCGCGATCGCCAGGACCGCGCAGCGCGCGCCGTCGCTGAACAGCCACCACAGAGCGGGTTGCTCGCGGACGAGGTCGATGGTGCCTACGCCGTAATACAGCACAAAGAGCTGGATCAGCAGCGGTGTTCCGCGAAACAGAGTGCTGTAGGCAAAGGCGCAGCCGCGCATCAGGCGGTTGCCCGAGACGCGCATCAGAGCGGACCCCAGGCCGAGCATGGAGGCCAGCGCGATCGAGGTCAGGCCGATGGCCGCCGTGATCCAGAAGCCCTCGAGCATAACCGGGATCGCGCGTTCGATCAGCTCGATCATGCGGTGGCCCTGCGCATGCCGTGCCCGAAGCGGCGTTCGGCCAGCGCGAACAGCCCCTGGCTGAGCACGCCGATGATGAAATACAGCGCGCCCGCCAGGAGGTACAGGGTGAGGGGTTCGCGCGTGGCCGCGGCACCCAGCACTGCCGCCCGCATGAGTTCGACCAGGCCGACGAGCGAAATCAGCGCGGTGTCCTTCAGCGCGTTTTGCCAGACATTATTGGCGCCGGGCAGGGCGTACCAGAGTAGCTGCGGCAGCGTGACGCGCCGCAGGCACTGCGCCGGGCTCATGCCGAACGCTCTCGCCGCCTCGATCTGGCCCCGGTCGATGGCCTTGAAGGCGCCCCGGAACACCTCGACGCCATAGGACCCCGAGATCAGGCCGATGGCCAGGATGCCGATCAGCATGGGAAAGGCGCTGCTCATGAGCTCGTCCCATTCGAGGTAATCGGCCAGGCCGGCCGCGGCCTGGGCGGTGCCGAAGAACAGCAGGTAGATGATCAACAGCTCGGGGACGCTACGCACGATCAGCGTGTACGAGCCGACCAGGCCTCGCGCCAGGCGGCCGCCGCCGACCTTGGCGGCCGCGCCGGCGACGCCGATGACCGTGCCCAGGGCGATTCCGCACAAGGATATGAAAACCGTCATCCCCGCGCCACGCAGCAGCATGACGATCCAGCCGGACTGGAGAATGTCGGTCAGGGAGGCGTTCATCGGGATCGGGCGGCCGGCCGGCCCCTGCGCGGAGCCGGCTGGAGGCGGGTCAGGGGCAAGCCTGGTAGTTGGAGAGGTCGACGCCGAACCATTTCTCGCTGGACGATTTGACGGTGCCGTCGGCGATCATCGCGCACAACGCCGTGTCGATTTTCTTCTTGAGCTCGACATTCTTTTGGTTGATGCCGGCGCCGATGCCCAGCCCGAGGACCTCGGGCGCGGCGCTGCTCTTGATGACGTGATGGGCCATGGCGAATTGCTGGTCGCCCGCCTTCTTGAGGAATTGGCTTTGGGGCGTTACCTCGGAGAACGTGCCGTCCAGGCGCCCGGAAGACAGGTCGATCTGCATCTGGTCCTGGGTTTCGTAGGTCTTGAGCGTGATGCCGGGCGCGAATTTTTGCAGGAACGCGCCCTGCGTGGTGCCCCCCTGCACCCCGATGGTCTTGCCGGCCAGTCCCTTGAAGATCGTTTCTTGATCGGGCGCGTCGATCAGCGGGCTGTCCTTGGGCAGCACGAAGGCCGAATCCTCGGTGGCGTATGGAATGCTGAAGGCGATGGCCTTGGCGCGCTCGGCGGTGACGGACATGCCCGAAATCACCAGGTCGAAGCGCTCGGCCTGCAGGGCTGGAATCAGGCTGTCAAAGGCCTGGGCCACAAAACGGCATTTCATCTCGAGGCGTTCGCACAGGGTGTTGCCGATGTCGGCGTCGAAACCCGTTACTTTGCCCGAGGCATCCACCATGCTCCAGGGGGGATAGCCGCCTTCGGTACCGATTTTGAGGGTGGCTGCGGAGGCGGCCGTGGACACGCCGGCCAGGCCGATGGCCGCGCACAAGGCGGCCTTGCGTAGGATAGAGGTCATCACGATCGGATTCCTGTGTTGGATCCCGCCTGGGGATCGAAAGTGGAGCGAGAAAGAGAATATTAGATCATCCGTGCGCAGGCCACGGCACCGCCGGCTCAGCCCACCTGCATCTGTGCCTCGGGATAGCGCACGCGGCTGTGCCTCTGGGTGCCCAGACTGTAGACCAGGGTCAGAGGCCCGAGGCGGCCGATGAACATGAGCATGATCATGAGGACGTGGCTGGTCGTCGAGAACTCCAGCGTCAGGCCGGGATCCATCCCCGCCGTGCTGAAGGTGGCGACCACGGCGAACAGGATGAGCAGGAACGGCTTGTTTTCAATCAGACAGATCAGAAAGGTGCCCGCGCACACCAGTGCGCCCGAGACGACCAGCAGGGCGAGCGCCTTCTGGATGGTTTCGGCACCCAGGGAGCGGTGCATGAGCACGACCTCGCGGCGCTGCAGGATGTACGAACGCACGACGGCCAGGAGCACGATGAAGGTGCCCAGCTTGATGCCGCTGGCGGTGCTGAGGGATCCGCCGCCAATGAACATCAACATGATCAGCAGCAGCAGGGAGCTCTCGCGCAGTTGTGTGATGTCCAGGCTGGTGAAGCCGGCTGTGCGTGTGCTCACCACCTGCATCCACGAGGCCAGGCCCTGCTGCGCCAGGGGCAGCGAGCCCAAGGTCGCGTCGTTGCTCGTCTCGATGGCCCAGAACACGCCGAAGCCGGCGAGATTCAGCACCAGGGTGCCCAGCAGTATCAGGCGGGAGTAGTGTGTGAACTTTTGCCATGACTGCTTGTGGTAGATATCGGCGAGGACCGTGAATCCCAGGCCGCCCAGGATGATGCAGCTGCTCAGGACGAAGGTCACGACCGGGTCATGGGAGAACAGGGCCAGGCTGTTGTCATATAGCGATACCCCTGCATTGTTGAAGGCGGATATCGCATGGAATAGCGCCATCCACGCGGCGTGCGGCAGCGGGGCGTGGCGCCACCACCAGAGCATGAGGATCAGGGCGGCGGCGAGCTCGATCGCCAGAGAGAACTTCAGGACCGATAGCGCGGTCTGGCGGATGCGCGAGACGCTGGTCTGGTTGAAGGCCTCGAGCGCCAGGGCCTGGTAGCGCAGGCTCACGCGCTTGCCCAGGGTCAGGGCCGCGATGATGGCAAAGGTCACAAAACCCAGGCCGCCGATCTGGACCAGCGCCAGGACGACGAACTGTCCGAAGCGGGTGAGGTCGCGGCTGGGATCGATCAGCGTCAGGCCGGTGACGGTGACCGACGAGGTCGCGGTGAAGAACGCCTCGAACCAGCCGAACGGGCGTTGCTGGGCAAAGGGCAGGACAAGCAGGAGGGTGCCGATCAGGATCAGGACGATGAAGCTGCCGGCCAACACGGCGGGCGGGCTGGCCTGCAATTGGCCGGTGCGCCGTGCTTTGCGCAGGGCCTGGTAGGGGGTGATGGAGAACAGGCGCGCCATGTGCGGGGCGTTAGCTGAGCTTGGGGGCGGCCATCTTGAGATCCTGCAGCTGGCCAAAGAGGATCAGGGAGTCCTTGGCGCGCAGGACGAACTCATCGGGCGGATGCACCGTGGTCTCGGTGCGGCGCTTGATGGCCAGCGTCTGAATCGTGGTTTCGCCGGGCCCCAGCGCCCCCCCCAGGGTGCGGCCCTCGAGTCGGTCGCTGGCCTCGATCTCGACCACGAATTCCCCATTGCCCAGGGGAATGTAGTCCGTCACCATCGGGTAGCTGAGAATTTGCGCGATCCGCATGCCCATTTCCTCTTCGGGGTGAATGATGCGGGCGACGCCCAGTTTGCTGAGGATCAGGTGGTGGGCGCGTGAAGTCGCCTTGACCCAGATGCTGCGCACGCCCAGGGCCTTGAGGTGGACGACGCAGACCAGGCTCGCCTGCAATTCCTCGCCGATCGCCACCAGCACTACATCGTAGCCATCCAGCCCCAGTTCGGCGAGCGCGTTCTGGTCGGTCACGTCGGCGATGGCGGCGCGCGTGAGCTGGTCCGCGTGCCGGTCGATTGCCTTGTCGTCGGCGTCGATGCCCAGGACCGAGTGCCCTTGGCGCATGAGCTCCAGCGAGGTGGCCGAACCGAAGCGCCCAAGGCCGATGACCGCGAATTGCCCCATGTGTCCCTCTCTGTATCCTATGTGTCGATGGCGCCGGCCGCTGGCCGCTTCGCGGCAGGCATTTGATTTTTAATGGTAACGTGGCACAAATTCTGGTAAAAACCCTTATGGAGTTTTTTCTGGATTCGTGGCTGAAGATGCTGCATTGCACCAATTGATGCCCGTCGTTGCCTGCATGATATGACAAGTTTGTTCGACCCGGTACGGCTGGGCGAGGTTTCCCTCGCCAATCGCATTGTGATGGCCCCGATGACGCGCACGCGCGCGGCTCCGGGCCGGATCCCCAACGACATGATGCGCCTTTATTATGCGCAGCGCGCCACAGCGGGGCTGATCATCAGCGAGGCCACCTCGGTATCGCCGCTGGGTGTCGGATATCCGGACACGCCCGGCATCTGGTGCAAGGCCCAGGTTCAGGGGTGGCAGTCGATCACCCGGGCGGTGCGCGACAAGGGCGGCAGGATGTTTCTGCAGCTCTGGCACGTGGGGCGGGTATCCGATCCCGAATACCTGTCCGGCGAGATTCCCGTCGCCCCCAGCGCGGTGGCCTGCGCGGGGCAGGTCAGCCTGCTGCGGCCCAAGCGCGACTATGTCGTGCCACGCGCTCTGCATGCGGACGAGATTCACCGCATCGTCGTCGATTTCGGCCTCGCCGCGCGCAATGCCCAGAGCGCCGGCTTTGACGGGATCGAGATTCATAGCGCCAATGGCTATCTGATCGACCAGTTTCTGCATGATGGGTCGAACCGCCGCACGGACGAGTACGGCGGCTCGATCCGCAACCGCAGCCGTTTCCTGCTCGAGGTGGTCGATGCCTGCGTCGGCGTCTGGGGCGCCGGGCGCGTGGGTGTGCACCTGTCGCCGCGCGGCGATTCGCACGATATGCGGGACGCGGATCCCCGGGCCTTGTTCCTGCACGTGGCCCGCGAGCTGGGCCACCGGCGCCTGGCGTTTCTGTGCCTGCGCGAGTCCCTCGGAGACGACAGCCTGATGCCGGAAATCCGCCAGGCGTTCGGCGGTCCGATCATCGCCAACGAGCGCTATGACCTGGCGCTGGCCGAGCGGGTGATCGCCGAGGGCCAGGCCGACGCGGTGGCATTCGGCAAGGCGTTCATCTCGAATCCCAATCTGGTGGCTCGCCTGCGGGCAGGCGGGCCGCTCGCCCCCTGGGACAGTTCGACCTTTTATGGTTCGGGGATTCATGGCTACACCGATTATCCCTGCGTGGCCGCTTGCGACGATCCGCAGACCCTGTCGGTCTGACCGGCCTTTAGCCCGCCAGGCGGGCCTTGACCTGGGCCGAGACCGCCGCCATGTCGGCACGGCCGCTCAGCGAGGCTTTGAGCAGGCCCATCGCCTTGCCCATCGCCGCGCCGCCTTGCAGGCCCTGGGCCTGGGTTTGGGCGACCGCCGCCTCGATCGCCGCGGCGATCTCTTCGGGGTCGGCGCCCTGGGGCATGAATTCCAGCAGGATATCCAGTTCGGCCTGTTCCTGGGCAGCGCTTTCGGCGCGACCCGCCGACGCGAAGGCGGCGATGGATTCGCGGCGCTGTTTGGCCTGCTTTTCGATAATGGCGATGATCGCGGCCTCGTCGGGCTCCACTCGCTGATCGACGGCCTTTTGCTTGATGGCCGCTTGCAGCAGTCTGAGAGTGCCCAGGCGTGTGCTGTCGTGGGCGCGCATGGCGGCCTTGACGGCCTCCGCGATGCGGGTGGCGAGCGCGTTGCTCATGGAAGAAGTCCTTGGGAGGTTGCGATTTCCGCATTTTAACGCGCCGGTCCGGTGTGCCCCGCTAGGGTTTTGGCGGCGTCAGTGGAAATCGCGGCTACGCGTGGACAGGCCCTCGAGCAGGGTGCTCAGGTCGACGAGGCGGCGTCCAAGCAGGTGGCAGACCTCCTGCTGGCGCTGCCAGATGCCATAGACACCCATCATGGTGGCACCCGCGAGGATCGAATATTGCGCATCGGCCTCACGGGCGTGCAGGATGACGTTCAGAGACCCGGTCTCATCCTCGAGAGTGACGAAGACGGTGCCGCGGGCGGTGCGCGGCCTCTGCCGCGCGGTCACCAGGCCGCAGGCGCGCGCCAGGCGCCGGTCGGGATAGCCCTCTTTGAGCTCGGCGGCGGTGCGAAAGCCGCGCCGCGCGAGTTCGTCGCGCAGCAGCGCCAGCGGATGGCGCCCCAGCGTCAGGCCCAGCGAGGCATAGTCGGCTTCCAGGTTCTCGCCCTCGCTTGGCGGCGGCAGGCCGGGCAGCGGTCCCTCGGCGATTTCCGCCTGGCGCAGCAGCCCGGGCGGCCGCCGCAGGGTTGCCTGCCAGTGACCCTCGCGCCGATGCGCGGCCAGCCCCGCGAACGCATCCGCGGCGGCCAGGGCCTGCATGTCGCGCGTCTCGAGGCCGGCACGGATCGCCAGGTCCTGGATACTGGCCAGCGGGCCGCCGTCCCGGCAGGCAACGATCGCCCCCATCGCGGCCCGCGACAGCCCTCGGACTTGCGACAACCCCAGCCGCACCGCCGGCCGCGGTTGCGGCGTGGGGGTGGTACTTTCCCCCGTCGGGCCGTCCCAAGGGGGAAAAGCGCCCCCTTGGGGGGCAGCAAGCCGCAGGCGCGGCGTGGGGGTGGTACTTTCCCCCGTCGGGTCGAGAGTGGCGCCGATGCCGCTGCGCCGCACGTCGACCGGCAGGACAAGGACCCCATGGCGGCGCGCGTCCTGGACGAGTTGGTTGGGCGTGTAAAACCCCATGGGCTGCGCGTTGAGCAGGGCGGCCAGAAAGGCCTCGGGCTCGTGGCGCTTGAGCCAGGCGCTGATCCAGGCGAGCCTGGCGAAGCCGGCCGCGTGGCTCTCGGGGAAGCCATATTCCCCAAATCCTTCGAGCTGCCGGATCAGACCTTCGGCGAAATCGGTCGAATAGCCGTTGTGGGCCATACCGGTGCGCAGGCGCTCGTGGAAGGCCGCGATCTCGCCCGTCCGGCGCCAGGCCGCCATGGCGCGACGCAACTGGTCGGCCTCGCCGGCGGAAAAACCCGCCGCGACCATGGCCAGACGCATGGCCTGCTCCTGGAAGATCGGGATGCCCAGGGTGCGCTGCAGGACCTCGCGGATCGCGGGCGACGGATAGTCCTCGGCCTCCAATCCCTGGCGGCGGCGCAGGTAGGGGTGGACCATGCCGCCTTGCATGGGGCCCGGTCGCACGATGGCCACCTGGATCACCAGGTCGTAGAAGCACCGGGGACGCAGCCGCGGGAGCATGCTCATCTGGGCGCGGGACTCGATCTGAAACACTCCGATCGTGTCGGCCTTCTGGATCATTTCGAAAGTGCCGGGGTCCTCGCCGGGCACATCGCCCAGGGTCCAGGGTCGGCCGCGCCGTCGCGCCACCAGTTCCTCGCATGCGCGCAAGGCACTGAGCATGCCGAGTGCCAGGACGTCGACTTTCAGCAGGCCCATCGTGTCGAGGTCATCCTTGTCCCACTGGATGACACTGCGCTCCGCCATGGCGGCGTTCTCGAGCGGGACCAGTTCGTCGAGCCGCTGGCGGGCGATCACGAAGCCGCCGGGGTGCTGTGACAGGTGGCGCGGAAAGCCAGCCAATTCGTCGGCCAGCGATGCCCACAGAGAGCCTTGGTCGGGGCATAGCGCCTCGAGCGTCTCACGCAAGACCACCGGGTCGTGAACGTGGCGCAGGCGCCGGGCGGCGTCCTCAACGAGGGCTGGGGCCACCCCCAGCGCCTTGCCGGCGTCCCGCAGGGCGCTGCGGCGCCGGTACGTGATGACCACGGCGGTCAGGGCGGCGTGGTTGCGGCCGTACTTGGCATAGACGTACTGGATGACTTCCTCGCGGCGGTGGTGCTCGAAGTCTACGTCGATATCGGGCGGCTCCCCGCGCTCGCGGCTGATGAAGCGGGCAAAAAGCAGCTTGCGGGCGACGGGGTCGATCTCGGTGATGCCCAGGCAATAACAGATCATGGAATTGGCCGCCGAACCCCGGCCCTGGCACAGGATGCCCTTGCTGCGGGCATGACGGACCAGGTCGTGGACCGTCAGGAAATAGGCTTCGTAGCCCAGTTCGCGCACCAGTGCGAGCTCGTCCTCGAGCTGGCGTCGCGCTTCAGGTGTCAGGCCCGCGGGATAGCGCCGGGTGGCGCCGGCCAGGCATTCGTCGCGCAAGTACCGGGCCGCCGTGGTGCCCGGCGGCACGCTGGCCTCGGGATATTGGTAGCGCAGCGTCTCGAGGGAAAAGCGGCAGCGCTCGGCAATGGTCAGGGTTTGCGCCAGGGCCGGCGCCGGGTAGAGGCTGGCCAGACGCAGGCGGCTGCGCAAGGCGTGCTCGGTGTTGGGCCGCAGATGGATGCCGCAGTCGGCGATCGGACGGCCGCGGCGGATGGCGCACAGGGTGTCGTGCAGCGGCTGGCGCGAGCGCCGGTGCATTTGGACGCCTCCCAGGGCCACCAGGGGAATGCCCAGGTCGGCCGACCAGCAGACCAGGGCATGGCGGTGGGAGGTGTCGCGATCGCCTTGCTGCAGGCACAGGCCCAGCCAGAGCCGGCCGGGGAATGCGGCCCGCAGGCGCTCGAGAGCCGGCCGGCAGGCAGGGGGCGCGCCATAGTTCGGCTTGACGATCAGGAGACAGCCGGAGATCGGCGCGGTGGCGATGCCGGGTTCGCCGTCGGACCACAGGTCATCGAGCGTGAACGTGTATTGGCCCTTGGGGCTGCGTTGCCGGGCACGGGTGATCAGGCGGCAAAGGGCGCCGTAGCCATTGCGGTCCTCGGCCAGGACGATGAGTTCGAAGGCACCCTCGGCGGGGCGCAAGCGGCTGCCGGTGAGCAGGCGCAGGCCGTGGCGGCGCGCCTCGCGCCAGGCGCGCACGATGCCGGCGAGCGAGCATTCGTCGGTCAGGGCGATCGCCCGATAGCCCAGTTCGGCGGCGGTGCGGACCAGTTCCTCGGGATGCGAGGCGCCCGTCAGAAAGGTGAAGTTCGACAGGCAGTCCAGCTCGGCGTAGTCCGGCAAACCCATGGCGTCATCCGAACAGGCCATGCAGGAACCAGCCCGTCCCGCGGTGGTCCCGATAGATCCAGTAGCGCGCGCCGCGAGCATCGCGGGCGATGAAATAGTCCCGGCCGACCGGGGCCTGGCCGTGGACCCACCAGCCCCCCTCGATGCGCTCGGGGCCCGAAATCAGGGCCAGGGGTGCGCCGCCGATCATCGGTCGATGCGCCGGGGCGGTCAGGGCGATGGCCTGGGCGAGCAGCCATAGGGGCCGGCTGCGGGACGCGAGCTCGGGCAGGCGCGCTCGCGGCAGTGTGGCCTTGGCGCGCCAGCGGTCCGTGCGTTCGGGGATGTGCTGGGGAACCGGATCGGGGAAGGACAGGCAGTCCATGCCCAGGCGGGCGCGCAGCATGTCGAGCAGGGCGGCCTCGCGGCCCGGGGGCGGGCTATCGTCGAGCAGCAGGGGCGCGGTCCGGGGCGCGCGCGGTTCGACCCGCGTGCAGCGCAAGGCGAGCCCCACCACGGGGGCCTCGAGCCGACGGCGCGCCAAGTGCTCGCGCAGCAACCCCGTAAAGCGCGCGGCGTCCCATTCCGGTCGGGCGGTCCGCAGGCGCACCGAGGTGATCGGGGACGCCAGGCGCCGGTCGTCATGGAACAGGTCCAGTTCCAGCAGGCTGGTGGCGTCCTGGTGCGCGTCCAGCCAGGCACACAGAGCGGCGATGAGGGGGGCGCTGGCGGCCTCGATGACGGTGGCGGACGCGCTGTGACGGGGCAGTTCGCAGGCCTGAGCAAAGCCGCCACCGTTTGTCAGCCAGTCGTGGGCCTGGGGGGTGGCCCGCCCATAGGCCCGGTCCAGGGTCTCGATGAGGGCGGCGTACCCCCGGTTGCGTAAACCGACCCGGGGCAGGGCCCGCAGAGCGCCCAGTCGGCGACATCCGAGGGCTTGCAACGCCGCCAGGGTGTCCGGTGCCACGGGCAAGGCGGCGCACGGCAGAGCGTCGAGGCGACGGGACAGGGTCTCGGGACGCAGGACGTGGCGCGTGCCGCGGCTCGATCGCGCAAGCAGGCAGGCGCCCAGCGCCGTTGGCGCAAGGCCCGTGACGGTGCCGGGGGGGCAGTCTCGCCGCACGGCGCGCAGCAGGGCCCGGACGCCGCCAAACAGACGCAGGCTGCCCTCGATCTCGAGGGCCAGGGCGTGGTCGTCAAGAATGGCCAGATGCGGCGTATAACGCAGCAAGCGGGCGGCCAGCCCGGGCGGGCCGCCATGCGCGGGCCGGGGCAGGTGCAGGCAAATCCAGAGCATCGGAATATAGGTGGATGACGATGGCCTCGGGCAGGGCGGGGCCGCGCCGCTTGAGGATGCCCAGCGACAGGCCCTGTGGCGAGGGCTCGAGGGACAGGCGCAGGGCGGCCGGACTGGCCTGCCGCGCCGCCGATCGGGGGCGCAGCAGGATCAGCAGTGAATGACCGCTGCGGGCCAGGCGTTGCAGTCGTAGCAACGCCTGGCCGGATGCCGGCCCCACCCAGCACAGCAGCGCCGCGCAGACGTCGTGGCGGACGGCCTGCTCGGCGGCCCAGAGGCGCTCGGGCGCTGTGCCGGCACGCAGCCACGCCAGGCGGCGAGGTTGCAGGCCCCAGTTGGCCCAGCATTGCATCGAGGGGGGGTGGGGAGGGTCGATCAGCAGGATCAGGCGCCTGGGATCGAGGGCGGCGAGGGCCGGCCGCAGGAGCAGCAGCTCACCGATGCCGGGCCGTTCGGACAGCAGCTCGATCAGCGTGCCCAGCGGCCAGCCCCCGCCCGGCAGTTCCCGATCGAGGGCCTCGTGGCCGGTGGATACGACGGCGCGGCGAGCGGGGGCGAGCTGGCTGGCCCGCCAAAGGGCTGGATGGATGCGTTCGGGATGCTGGAGGACGGTCGATGCGGGCGGGGCAGCCATAGTGTGCTCTTGAGCCAAAAATACTGTAATTAAATACAGTATAAATCATTGACTGAACCCAGGCTGCGCACCGGCCGCAAGGGAATCGGGCTCCGAAGGGGCGCCCGCCCGCGCGGATGGCCGTGCTCAGGCGCGCGGCGGCGTGGGCGGCAGCCGCCAGTCGTGACGCTCGCTGGCGCGGCCTGCGGGATCGTAGCTCTGTTCGCTGAACAGGGCATGGCCGTCGGCCGCGACGGCGATCACGGTCGTGCAGCGTGTCCCGTAGTCGGGACTGACGATGAAGGGGCTGCTGAGCAGGCGCTCGAGCTCGATCGAGACTCCGGTGGCGGGCAGGATCGCGTCGTCGGCCGGCTCGGCGTCGCGCAGGACGGCGAAAACCCCGTCGGGATCGTCCGCCAGGACCTCGGGCGGCCGTGCGTCGAGGGCCGCGCGCAGCCGCCCGGCCTTCGGCCAGGGAGTGTCCAGCAAGTGATTCGACAGTACATAGCGGCCCGAAGCGAGTGGTCTGGCGCGCGCCAGGGGGTCGCGATTGCTCGCGTAATGCACGCCGGCCGTGTCGCCGACGATCAGGTTGAATCCCTTGTAGTCCTCGCCCCGGGACTGAATATCGGCGGCGTACACCGCCGCGGGCGCGTCGCCGCGCAGGAAATCCCGAACCAGGACGCCGCGCGAAGGGGTGCCCGAGCGACGATTGCCAGGCTCGCGGTAATTGGTGAGGAGGGCGAAGCGGCCGGCGCGGGCCCAGCCCAGCCACGTCCCGCCCGCAAGCAGATCCAGGCCGCCGATGATATCCGGCCGATCAGCCCAGGGGGCCGCCGCCGCGGTCGGACGCGCATGGTATTCGTCTCGGTTGGCGGCGATGAACAGCGGCCAGCGGGGGTCGCCGATGGCGAGGTAGGCAATGCACATGGAGTCGGCCTCAGTGTTGTATGCCGTAAGGATACGATATGGGCATGCCATAATCGGTGCATGCCTGATATTCCTTTCGCGCGGCTGCTGTGCGCCGCGCTCGCCTGCTGGGCCATATCGCTGCCCGCCTGCGCGGGTGACAGGGCCTGGACCATGAGCCGGGCCAGCGCGGGCCTGCATGCCCTGCGGGCCGATGTCCTGGTTTCCTATGCGCCCACGGCCGCCGATCCGCAGCCCGAGCCGGGTGCCCGGGTGACCCGTGTGCACGCCGCACGCCGCTATGCGGGCAATGCGAGGGTCGCCACACGCCTGTGCTGGCGTTCCTCCGATGGCCCTTGCGTCGAACTGCGAGGGACGCAAATCGACACGCATGCCTTCGATGGCCTGTCGCCCGAGGGGCCTTTCCTGTTGGTGCATCGGGCGCTTGACTGGGTGAATACGCCTGCGCCGCTATTCATTCCGGGCTCGGTCACGGTCTGGTTTTCCGCCAGTCAGGCCCGGTAAAATCCATACTAAGGTGATGGCCGCCCTCAGGTTATACTAACGGGCTATTTACAATACCGTGGCAGCGGATTCCGAGGATCCGGCATGCCTCGCGGGTCAGACGGGAACCATTCGGGACGACATGCAAAAGAACAGCTTCAGCTACGAGGACTTGCTCGCGTGTGGGCGTGGTGAATTATTCGGCGAGGGCAATGCGCAGCTGCCACAGCCCCCCATGCTGATGTTCGATCGGATCGTTCACATCAGCGACCAGGGCGGCCCGCACGACAAGGGCGAGATCATCGCCGAGCTCGACATGCGTCCCGACATGTGGTTTTTCAACTGCCATTTTCAGGGCGATCCGGTGATGCCCGGTTGTCTCGGGCTGGATGCCATGTGGCAACTGGTGGGTTTTTTCCTGGGCTGGTGCGGTGGCCCGGGGCGCGGCCGCGCCCTGGGCGTGGGCGAGGTCAAGTTCACCGGCCAGGTCCTGCCCAAGGCCAAGCTCGTGCGCTACCACATCGACATGAAGCGCGTCATGATGCGCAAGCTGGTCATGGGCATCGCCGACGCGCGCATGGAAGTCGATGGCCGCGAGATCTATGTCGCTCACGATCTGCGTGTCGGTCTGTTCACCGGCACCAATAATTTCTAGGAGAACGGGATCATGCGTCGTGTGGTCGTCACCGGCATGGGCATCGTGTCCAGCCTGGGCAACAAGCAGTCCGAAGTGCTCGAGAGCCTGCGCACGGGCCGCTCGGGCATTTCCTTTCAGCCCAGCTACGTCGAGCGAGGCTTGCGTTCGCATGTCGCGGGGTCCATCCGTCTGGATGCCCTGGCGCAGATCGACCGCAAGCTCGGGCGGTTCATGGCCGATGGCCACGCCTACGCCTGGGTCGCCATGCAAGAGGCCATTGCCGATGCCGGGCTGCCGCCCGAGCTGGTGTCCAATGCCCGCACGGGTCTGATCGTCGGCGCGGGCGGCGCCTCGCACGCCAGCATTCACGAGGGAATCCAGACTCTGCAGGAAAAGGGCGTGCGCCGCGTCGGGCCCTATATGGTGACCAAGGCCATGGCCAGCGGCGTATCCGCCTGCCTGGCTACGGGCGCCGAAATCAAGGGCATCAACTACGCCATCAGTTCGGCCTGCTCGACCAGCGCGCACTGCATCGGCAACGCCATGGAACAGATCCAGCTGGGCAAGCAGGACATTGTCTTTGCCGGCGGTGCCGAGGAAGAGCACTGGTCGCTGTCTTTCATGTTCGACGCCATGGGGGCGCTGTCCACACGCTACAACGACAGCCCTGAGCGCGCCTCGCGCACCTATGATGCCGATCGCGATGGATTTGTGATCTCGGGCGGCGGCGGCATCGTCGTGCTCGAGGAATACGAACACGCGCGCGCGCGCGGCGCGCACATCATCGCCGAGCTCGTCGGCTACGGCGCAACCTCGGACGGCTATGACATGGTGGCCCCCTCGGGCGAGGGCGCAACGCGCTGCATGCGCCTGGCGCTGCAGGATGTCACGACCTCGGTCGACTACATCAACACGCACGGCACCAGCACCCCCGTGGGCGACGTCAAGGAAATCGAGGCGATCCGCGAGGTCTTTGGCGCGCGCCAGCCGCTGATCGCTTCCACCAAATCGCTCTCGGGCCATGCGCTGGGCGCGGCCGGCGTCAACGAGGCGATCTACACCTTGCTGATGATGAAACATGGCTTCGCCGCCGCCTCGGCCAATATCGAAACCCTGGACCCGGCGCTCGAGGGCGACAATATTTTGCGCGCGACCCTCGACAAGGCGGACATCCGGACCGCCCTGTCCAATAGCTTTGGCTTCGGCGGCACCAACGCCACCCTGGTGTTCTCGACGGCCAGCCTGTAGCGGTGTGGTGGCGCTCCCCGCACATGGGGCGCCGCGCACCTCCGGCCGCACCCGGATGCCGCCTCGCCAGGGCGGCATTTTTCATGCCGCCGCGGCGTCTCTTGAACTCAGGCCGGTGCGCGCCGCATATCGGGCAGGAAGAACGCCGCCAGCCCCAGCAGGGGCAGGTACGAGCAGACGTGGTAGACGAATTCGATGCTGGTCGTGTCCGCGAGCTTGCCCAGCAAGGCGGCGCCGATTCCGCCCATGCCGAAGGCAAATCCAAAGAACAGGCCCGAGACCGTGCCGGTCTTGCCGGGCATGAGTTCCTGGGCATAGACCACGATGGCAGGGAAGGCGGATGCGATCATGGCACCCGCGCAGAACGCCAGGGCCAGGGTCCATTGGAAGTTGGCGTAGGGCAGCAGCAGGGTGAATGGCGCCGCCCCCAGGATCGATCCCCAGATGACCCGCTTGCGGCCGATGCGATCGCCGAAGGGTCCGCCGATCATCGTGCCCATGGCCACGCCGGCGAGGAATACGAACAGGCTGACCTGGGCCTGCTGAATGGGCAAGCCGAAGCGGTCCATCAGATAGAAGGTGAAGTAGCTGGTGATCCCCGCCAGATAGAAATACTTGGAAAAGATCAGGACCAGCAGAATCGAGATGGCGGAGCCCACCTGGTGCCTGGACAGCGTGGTTTCGGTCTTGCGCAGACTGCCGCCGTGCCCGCGCACGCCGCCGAGATTGGCGGCATACCAGCGGCCGACCATGAGCAGGATGAAGATCCCGGCCAGTGCGGCGAGCGAAACCCAGGCGATGCTGCCCTGGCCGTGCGGGACGATGAGCAGCGCCGCCAACAGCGGCCCGATCGACGATCCAATGTTGCCGCCGACCTGGAAGATGGATTGTGCCAGGCCATGGTGGCCGGCAGAGGCCATGCGCGCGACGCGGGAGGACTCGGGATGAAAAACCGATGATCCCATGCCGACGAGCGTGGCGGCGAGGACAATGAAGGGGAAGCTGCCAGCGGTCGACAGCAGGATCAAGCCGCAGAACGTGAAGCCCATGCCCATCGGCAGGGAGTAAGGCATGGGCCGCCTGTCGGTGAGCAAACCCACGAAGGGCTGCAGCAGGGAAGCGGAAAACTGGAAGGCGAGGGTGATCAGTCCGACCTGGACGAAGGTCAACTCGAATTTGCCTTGGAGGATGGGGTAGATCGCCAGCAACACCGACTGCATCATGTCGTTGAGCATGTGCGTGACGCTGATGGCTCCGAGCACCGGGTATGCCACGCGGGTGGTGGCGGCCCCGGACAGGGTCGCGGTGGGACTGATGGCGAGAGGTTCTTTCATGGGGCGCACTTGGGGGAAACCCCGCACATTGTACGCGTAGAACGTGGCAGGCGCCCCGGCAGGGGCGCCTGCGCAATGGCGCTGGGCGGGGGGGCTGCCGCGCGTGCCCCCGGCGTGGGTGCGCAGCGTAGCGTCAGGCAGCCGGAGAGGTGACCGGCACCTGGGGGGTGGGCGCCGTCGACTGCGCCGGCGTCCGCTGGCGTGCGCCCAGAGAGCGCAGGAAGCGCCAGACGAACAACAAGGTGATCAGCAACAGTCCTGGGTAGCCGAGGCCAGCCAGTAGATAGGGCAGGGTCGGATCGCCCGCCTGCACCGTCGGCAGGTTGAAGCTGAGCAAGCCCAGCGTGATGATCGCGCCAAAGATCCACATGCCCATCAGCCATAAGCCGGCTTCAAAGCCGTGCAGCGTGCTCGACCAGCGTCCTTGAGGCGTCGGGCGCATCGGCTCGGCGGTCGGTGTGCGGTGCGCGCGCAGGCTCAGCGTCAGCAGGTCGAACACCAGCAGTCCGGCGCCGACCGTGAACACCAGGCCAAAGAGCGGGATCAGGGCTTTATAGAACTGCATGGCGGGGAACACGTCGCCGCCGAACCAGTCCAGGCCCAGCGTACGGTACTGGAATACCTGGATCGTGCCGCCGATGGCAAATCCGAAGGCGATGCCCAGCATGCCTGTGAACACCAGCCAGAACGCGAGTTTGCCCAGGCGCTGATCGAACCCGGTGGCCTTGCGCAGAATCGGCAGTGCATAGTATGCGGCGGCGATGCCCAGCATGCCGAAGGTCCCGAACAAGGCCAGGTGCGCGTGGCTCGGGGTCACCCAGGTGCCGTGCGACCAGACGTTGGTCAAGGCAAAGGTCATCGTGAACCCGAGAATCCCCGCGCCGACCTGCTCCAGTACGACAGAGCCCAGGATGAAATAGAAGGCGGGGGCGTTCTCCAAGGGTTTGCGGTCCTGGTGGGCGTCCAGGTAGATGTGCCAGAAGCAGAACACCAGAGGCAGGGGTTCGAGGGCGCTGAACAGCGAGCCCCAGAACTGCCAGAATTCCGGCGTACCCACCCAGAAGTAGTGGTGCGCGTTGCCGATCAGGCCCGAGAGCCAGACCATGGTCACGCCCCAGAACACCGCATAGCCCACCGCCTTGACGTCCGCCTTGAACATCAGCACCAGCAGAAACCCTACCAGGCTGATGTGGATGACTTCCCATACACCCTCGACCCAGTAGTGCACCACGTACCAGCGAAAGTATTCCTGCAGGTCCAGCCGCTCGACGAAGAACATGCCGAAGATCCACACGAAGGTCAGGGCGGCGACGCCCAGGCCCAGGCCCCAGTGAATTTCATTCCATGCGCGCAAGGGCGGGAAAGTGCGCAGCACGATGTAGCACAGGATGGCGAAGCCGATCAGGATCACCACGTCGGCGGCGCGCCCCGCCTCGAGGTACTCCAGCCCCTCCTGGAGCCAGGGCTGGCCCATCCACCAACCGGCGATCCCCTGGGCGGCGAGGGCCTGGGTGGCCACGTTCCACAAGGTCACCACGACGAGGGCGTAGAACAGGATGTGGACCAGCCAGGGCGCAGCCAGTTCCCGGCGCGAGAGCAGCGGGCCGACGAACAGGATCGTGCCGATGAATCCGGACAGAATCCAGAGAATCCCCAGATTGGTGTGCTCGGCGCGCAGGATATTGAAATTCAGGATGCCCGAGAGCAGGAGGGGATCGACGTGCTGCGCCGCGATGAGCAGGCCGAAACCCACCTGAAACAGGAACAGCACCAGCATCAGCATGAAAAAAGGCAGGCTCAAGCGCTGCGTGCGGTATTCGATCTGAATCATTTTTGGTCCTCTTTGAGGCTGCGCAGATAGGCGATGATGGCGCTCATGTCGGATTCGTTGATCATGGCGTCGTACGAGGGCATGACCTTGGCCGGGTAGCCGGCGACGACCTGGGTGTCCGGGTGGCGGATGGCTTCGATCAGGTAGGCCTCATCGGCCTTGACGCGTGTGCCGTCGGCCAGCTCGGTCTCCGAGCCATAGAGTCCGCCCCAGCCTGGTCCCACCACGCGTTTGCGGTCCGTGGCATGGCAGGCCAGGCAGCCAAAATCGGACACCAGCTTGGCGCCGAGCCGGGTCGGGGACTGTGTTGCAGCGTCAACGGTCGCCGAAGGTGCGCTGGCCGCAACCAGCGTCGTACCGGCGCGCGCGGCCTCGATGCGGGCGACTCCGTCAATCTTGGGCTTGGGCGGCCAGCCCTCGTTATTCATGGCCGAGGTGTATTTCAGGAACGCGATCAGCCCGCGGATCTCATCCGCGCTCAGCGGCAGGTTGGGCATCAGGGTGGGGTGTCCGCCGCGCCGGTCGATGCGTTCGGCCGCGCCGGGGTAGCGCTCTCGGTAGGCCGTGATGTCCGCAACGTCGGCGGCGGCCTGGACGGCGGGATTCTGGAGCTGCGCCTGGACCGCCGCCGAAGTGGGCCAGCCGCCGGCCGAGGGCAGGAATGCCGCCAGCCACGCGGGCCCCGTGTGGGCGTAGACCTTGGTGAGGTCAGGCCCGAAATAGGCCCCGTTGCCCACGATCGTGTGGCAGCCCATGCAGTTGTAGGCCTGGAAGACCCGCTTGCCGTAGACCGCGCCCTGATCGTCGAAGCGGATGGTTTCGGGCACGATCTGCTCGCGCGAGGGCAGGAAAGACATGACCGAGAGGACGAGAAAGATCACCAGCATCAGGCCCAGTACGCCCAGGGCCAGGTGGCGCTTGGCGGGTTCCGTGCAGTCTGCTTCGTTCAGGCAGCTCATGATTGGCCTCCTTGCGTATCGGTGTCCGTGCCGGCGGCGCGGGCCTGCTCATCGTGCTGGAACAGCGTGCGCAGGCTGCCGAGAAAGGCATAGAAGACGTAGATCGCCAGGAGGTATCCGACGACGATGTAGAGCCACCACATCGCTTGGGATTCCGGCCAGTACTGAAAGTCCCGCCAGTACGGCCAGGACAGGAGCACGCTGACCAGGCTTGCGAGCGCGGAGAGCGTGAGATCGACGATACGCTGCGTCATGGATTGACCTTTGTCGTGGTGTGAACAGGTGACCGGAATCCTCTGAATCCTCAGTGTCTGTTGACCGTTCGACGGGTTCAGGGGTGTCCCTGATCAATCTATTGAATGCGCGGCAAGGCCGTCAACGATATCACCTCATGCAATAGGGTGTATCAACTGATTCATGTTTGATATTTATTTAACAGATGATTATCCTGGCCTGTGGCATGGATATTGAATCGGATATCGCATGGATCTTTGAGTTTATTTTATATATTCTTATTTTTAATAGAAATTATCACAAATATCAATTGCTTATAAAAATAATCTATAAATTGGATTAAGATGAGTCTATTTTATATATGGGTATTAAAGACATCGCATTCATGTGAATGAAAATTACCGCTCTTTTAAGATGGAATTATTGATTCTTGATATGGGTTTATTTTAATTAAGGCTTAAGTATTTACCCCTAAAACAAGGATTCGGCCCGCCAGGCCGGCCGGTCGAGACCCAGGGCGGTTATGCCTGGGCAAGGCTCGGGTCCATCCGCTCGTCCATCCGATCAGGCTCCAGAGCGGGCGGCAAGGTCAGCGTGACTCGCGTTCCGCCGGCCATGGCCTCGATGCGCAGCGCAGCGCCCAGGGAGGCCGCGCGCCGGCTCATGTTACGCACGCCCATCCCGCGCTCGCCCGCGCCCGCGTAAGGAGCGCCATCGTTTTCGATAGCGATGAACGCCTCGCCCGGCGGGCCGCCGCCGCGCACCGCGATACGTGAGGCCGGGCCGTGGCGCAGGGCATTGGTGACCGCCTCCTGCACGATGCGCAGCACGTTCAGCGCGTGCGCCGGCGTGACGCCCGAGATCTCGGGCAGGCGGGCCATCGACCATTCCAGCTCCACCCCCAGGCGCTTGAGCCGGGGCTCGAGCCGCTCGCGCAGGCCCGAGAGCGCGGCGATGAGTTCGCGGTCACCGATGTCCAGGGAATGAATCACCAGGCGCAAGTCGTCGAGCGCCTCGCGCGCGGTATGCTCGATGCCGGTCGACTGGTCGCGCTCGGCCAGTGCAATGATCGAGGCCAGGTGGCCGCTCAGGCCATCGTGCAGGTCCACGGTGAGGCGGTGGCGCTCCTCGCTGCGGACGCGATGGGTGGCCTCGATGCGCTCCTCCTCGTACAGGTGGCGCAGTTCGGCCTCGCGTACGGCCAGCCGTTGCCTGAGGTGGGCGTTGGCGCCGTCCAGGCGGGTCAGGCTCAGGCCCAGGCGGCGCATGAGGATCACCGCGACCGCCACAATCAGCAGTTGCCGATAATAGAGCGAAAGGAAGAACGGGCCGTCCAATAGGCCGGCGATGATCGCGCCGTCGTGCAGCGTGGCCAGCGAAAAGAAGCACAGCGGCAGCAGGAGCAGCCAGGCTTCCCGCGTCTTTTTCACCAATGCACCCCAGGCCGAGATGGCGACCGTGATCAGCGGCGAAATCACCATGATGGGCGTCACGACGCCGATCATCAGGGCGGGCGCCGGCACCACGCCCGAGGCCATCGCCAGCAGGCATGCGCCGGGCACGGCCACCACGCAGGCACGCAGCCAGCGCGGCGGCGCGGTGCCGTTGATCTCGAGCGCAATCACGTGCAGGATGAAGACGCTGGCCATGCTGAAGGCAAAGGCATGGGGCAGCCAGCCGAGTATTTCGGGCATGATGTCGGCCAGCAGGCCCGCATAAGAGGCCGTGGATACCATGAGCAGCAGGCACAACCAGCCATACAGGGATTCCCGTGGCCGGTAGATCCAGACCATCAGGGTCGCGATGGCCAGCAGCAGCTGGCAGGCCAGCACCATCATGCGCGTATGCTCGAACACCAGAACCCTGAGCCTGTGGTACGGCGCGACTTGCTGCGCGGTGCCCACGTACAAGGGGGACAGATAGCCGCGTGCGACGGCCGGCGCCTCGAGCTGGACCTCGACCGTGTGACGGCCAACCGTCGCATGGCGGCCCGAAAGCGGTGCCAGCGTCGAGGCGCCCAGCATAATGCCCGGAACCAGCGAGTCCGCCCCGGTGTCCAGCACCACGTCGCCATCCAATGCGATGATCGCGCGGTAGTTGAATGTGGGAATAAAGAGGTAGAGCGGCTGCGTGGGCGCCTGGGTCAGCTCGAAGTCCATGCGGTAGCGGCCCTGGGCGTCGCGGCGGCCCTGGACGTGAGGCAGGACCACGGGCCTGGACGTGTCGCCGTCCGCCGTGAAGCGGGCTTGGTCGATCACCAGGGTGTGCTGGGGCAGGGGCAGGCTGAGCCACAACGGGGTGCTGGCCGCCAGCGCTGTCAGCAGGGCCAGGAGGGCTCCGAGCCAGCGCCGGCTCACAACCGTATCAGCCCTAGGCGCGAGGCTTCGAACACCGCCTCCGAGCGGTTGCCGACCTGCAGCTTGCGGTAGATGTTCTTGATGTGCACGGGCACGGTCTGCCGCGATATGCCGAGCTGTTCGGCCACTTCCGCGTAGGTCAGGCCCTTGGCGATGCCCCACAAGATTTCGGTTTCACGCGGCGTGAGCGTGGCTGCCGCGCACGTGGGCGCCGGGTCGCCGGCCGCCTGCCCATGCGCGCCCAGGCGCCGCACGATGACGCGCGCAATCGAAGAAGAAATCGGCGAGCGCCCGGCGCGCAGTTCCTCGATGGCTTCGATCAGGTCGGCGGAGCCGATGTCCTTGAGCAGGTAGCCCGTCGCGCCGGCCTCGATGGCCGCGATCACCACCTCGTTGTCGGCCAGCGCGGAGACCACCATGGCCTCGGCCTGCGGGTTGGTCGCGCGCAAGCGGCGGATGCCCTGGATGCCGTGGCCGTCGGGCAGGCGCAGGTCTGTGATGAGCAGGTCGATCGGCTCGCTTTGCAGGACCTCCATCGCCGCGCCCAGCGTGCCGCAAGCCGCAATCAGCCGGCCGGCCGGCCAGTTCGACAGGATTGACTCGAAGCGCAGGCGCAGGGGCTCGTCATCCTCGACCAGCAAGGTGCGGCAGGGTGCCGCATCGCCATTCCGGTCCGTGCCCGCGTCGAGGGGCCTGCTCCCAGGTTTCATCGGCCTTACCCTTTCCATGGTATAGGCCGGCGGCGCGCTGACCTTTAATCTTCGACATTGGGGGCTTAATCATTTGTCACCCTTTTTTTAGTTTGTCACGGCTGGGCCGGCTTGTCACTCCAGCCCCGGAGAAAGGAACACCCCATGTCAGAAAGACGATTCCGGCCCGCGCTCTCGGCGGTTTTGGCGGCAATGGCCATGCTGCTGGCCGCGTGCTCCGATGCGGATTCGCCCCCGGCCGCCGGCCCGGTGGCCGTGGCCAAGCCGAACATCCTCTTCATCGTGCTCGATGACCTGGGCGTGGACCAGATGACGTCCTACGGCTATGGCGGCGCCGGGCCGGCGAGGACGCCCAATATGACCGCCATCGCCCGCGCCGGCGTGCAGTTCCGCAATGCGTGGGCCATGCCCGACTGTACCCCGACGCGGGCCACTTTCTTTACCGGGCGCTATCCCTCCCAGGACAACGTGTTGAATGCGCTGGTGGCCACAGATCTGGCCAACTCCTCACCCTCGCCTTATGAAATGACGTTGCCCAAGCTCCTGAAGGCTCAGGGCTACACCAGCGCGCTGATCGGCAAAATGCATCTGACAGGCTCTGACCTGAACGGCGCGTTCAACCTGCCCTACGGCTACGACAGCATGTGGAAGCTGGGCTGGGATTATTTTGATGGCTTCCTGGACGGCGCGCCCTACAACGTCGACACTCGGGCGGGCCTGACAACCAAGGGCACCGATGTCGACAGCGGCCCCTACAAGTGCGGATTCATCCCGACGACCGATATCGATATGGCCAATGGCGCCGATTCCGGTGCGTGCTATTTCGCCGACGCGACATGCGCCGAGCTCGCAATCGGCGGCGAGGTCAAGACGCCGGGCCGCAGTTGCATGGAGCGCGGCGGCATCCTGGATCCGGGCCAGTCCTGCAAGGCCAATCCACCCACCTATATCGACTTCACGGCCCAGAACGGCTACTACACCGGTCGTTGGGTAAAAAGCACGGCCGGCGGCGACGGTTACGTCATCCCGGCCTCGGATCCGTCCTCGCGCGGCTACCGCAGCATCCTGGAGACCGACCGCGCCCTCACGTGGGCCGGACAGCAGCCTTCCGGGCGGCCCTGGATGTTGACGGTGGGCTATTCGGCCATCCATACACCCCTGCAGGTGCCGCCCGTGTCGCTGATCGCGGAGGACACGCCGGGTCGCAACGACGACCTGGTGTGCTCGCCGCGGGCCGACTCGGAGCGCACGCCGGTGTTGACGCAGGCCACCGATCTCATCGACAGCCACCTCATCACCAATCTGATGGTCGAGGCCGTGGACCGAAAGATCGGCGATCTGCTGGTGGGCCTGCGCCTGGCCCAGTACAAGGACGACGGCACGCTGGACTACCACCCGGAGCAGACCAATACCCTCGTTGTCGTCGTGGGCGACAACGGTACCTACGTGAACAGCGTCAAGTTCACCGCCCCGGGCCGCTTCGATCCCATGCGCGCCAAGGCCACCCCCTACCAGACCGGCGTGTGGGTGCCGCTGCTGGTGGCTGGCCCGATGGTCGCCTCGCCTGGTCGCGAGGTGCCACACATGGTGGGCTCGGTCGACCTGTATCGGCTGTTCGCCGATATTGCCGGCGCAGACCTGGATGCCGCCATTCCGGCCGGTCGCCCGATCGATGCGCAGCCCATGCTGGCCTACCTGAGCAATGCGAGCCAGGCGAGCATCCGCGGCACCAACTTCACCGAGATGGGCACCAACCTGCGGGCGGTCGGCTCGTCCGACAGCGAATACCCTTGCGTGATTCCCGCCGCCGACAACGTCTGCACGACCCTGTTTCCACAAAAGGGCGTGTGCCTGACTCAAGGGGGCATCTGGTACGGCGACAGCGACACCGCCGGGGAAACCGACAATGTGCCCGCGGGGGGCTATCACAACTGCTGCCAGGTCCAGGCATACCGCTCGGATCAGGGCAAAGCGACCACCTTCCTGCCGGTGGCCACCAAGGCGGTCACCGATGGTGTCTATAAACTGGTGCGCCAGACCCGCAACCAGTGCGATCCGGCCATGGGCAGTGCCGCCGACCCCAGCGACTACCGCTACAGCACCACCGGCTACGACATCATGGACGAGTTTTACCGGATCGACACCGCGACCCCGGACCCCACGCTGGACAAGGAAGGCAGCGAGCTCACCACCATCGAGCCACCGCCATTGGATACTTCGTCATTGACCGGCGAGCAGCAGCAGACCTACGCCCGGCTCAAGGACGAAATGGACCAGCATGACGCTGTCGCCCGCTATAACCTGGACTACGATGGTGTCAATTGCCCGGGCGATGGCAACCACGACCTGGTGGTGGACCAGAAAGACCTGGACAACTGGCAGGAACTGAGCCAGTTGAATGGCGGCCAATCGAGTTGGTATGACTTCAACCACGACGGTGCGACCGACGCAGCCGACCGGCAAATCATCCAGAACAATATGGGCAGAACCTGCTCGGGCGTGTGAATGAGGGCGGCGGCCCGCCTGCATCCCGCCACCGTGCGCTCCGTCTTCAGGGCCGGGTGCGTGGTGGCGGCTTACTCGATCGCCTTCGACAAGGAGCTATCGAGTTTATGCATCCGCAAAGCGACGTGGATTTCCAGCGCCTTGCTGCCATTGCGCCAGTCCCCGAGCAATTGATCGATCGTCTCGAGCCGCTGGCGCAAGGTGTTGATGTGGATGCCCAGGGCCCTGGCGGCCGGCTTGAAGCTGTGCGCCTCGTCCAGATAGGCCAGGAGGGTTTCACACAAGTTGGTGTTGCGGCGTTGATCGTGGGCGATGAGCTCGCCGACGCTGGCCTGGATGAATGAGCTGAGGTCCTTGCCGCCACGTTGTTCAAACAGCAGCGCATACATCGAAAACAGCGACTCGGAGACCAGCTCGTTGCTGCGTTTCAATGCCCGGAGCACATCGATGCACCGCTTGAGAGAACGGAAGCACTGCGGCAGCATGTCGATCCGGCCCAAGGTGCCCGAATAAACGCCGACGACGCTCAGGCGTGGGTTTTGCATCAGCTTGGCTTGAACGGCGGCTTCGGTCTCGTCCGCGTGGTGGGCGGCGTAAATGGCGACGATGAGGCCATCGAGCGTTTCCATCAAGACCGGGCCCGGCAAGCGTGGCCGCATGCTGTGCAGCGCATACTCCAGGTGATTGCCTTCGACGCGAAGCGCCATCATGCGCAGCGGGGCGTTCAGGTCCAGTCCCAGTGGCTCGGTCAAGGCCTGCAAGACGCTCAGGGGCTCTTGTTGCCAGGTCACCAGAGAACGGATCGTGGCCATGCTGCGGCTGCTCAGCGCATGTTTGCTGCGCTCCTCGGACAGCAGGGCCAGGCCTGCAACCAACGCGCCGCGCTCGAACGTGCGGACCTGGGTGTCCGAGATCGCGCCGGGCGAGAGCATCAGCATGGCGCCCAGCAAACGATCCGCGCCGGTGATCGCGGCGATTTTGATGATGAGCCCCGGCGCAGGAGCCACGGTTTGCGATTGGCCCGATGCACGGCTTTGGGCGACGGCCCTGTGCACCAGGTCTTGTACCGCCGTCGCTTGAATCAGGTCGGCCAATTGCGGCGCAAGGGCGGCTTGCGGCGCGGGCGCGTGGTGGGTGAGTTGCTCGGCCTCGTTGAGGAGTGCAATTTCCCCATCGAGCAGCGATGCGACCATTTGCAAGATATTGGTGACGGTGCCGCCCCGTGCCGCGAGCTTGGTCATTTGCTCGTGGGCTTCGGCAGCGTCCGCAATTTCGGCCGCTTGTTGATGCAGCAGGGCATTGGCTTCGCTCGCCCGTTGGAGGGCGACCTGCGTTTCTTGAAACAGGCGGGCGTTTTCGATGGCGATCGCCGCCTGGGCGGCCAATGTCGCCAGCATGGAAATCTCCCATGGCTCGTGGCTGCGCGGCTGGCGGTCGCAGACGCACAGAATGCCGATGCAGTGATTGCCCACCATCAGCGGCGCGCCGAGCAGGGAACAGACCCCTTCCTCGGTAATCGCGAGGTCGATGCCGCCGTCGTGCGTGAAGCCCTGGTCCTGCATGTAATTTGTACAGTGGTACGGGGTTTTGTGCTTTAGAACATGGCCGCAGATCCCGTGTTCGGGCGGGACGCGCACATTTCTGAAGCGGTCGGATGTCGCGCCATCCGTGGCGCGGATGTAGAAGTCATTGCGCACGCGATCATAGTTGGTCAGATAGCCGATGTCGGACGCAAAAATCTGCCGCGCGCGGCGCACGATTGCCTGGAGCACCAACTCCAGATCCCTGATCGCGGTGAGATCTTGCGCCGTCTCGAGGACCGCCAACAGCCCCTTTTCCCGCTGTAGCTGGATCGTCTGCTGTTTCTGGATGGAAAAGGCCGCCTGGATGCTCTCAGCCAGCAATGCCTTCTGGTCTGGATCTCGCGCCGTGGCATCGCCATATTCCTGCAATTGCCGCAGCTCGTCGGCCCCGGCGCCGTTGCGCAGCAGGTCCAGCAATCCGGCCTGGAACCGGATGGCGTCGATCGCCGGGCGCGCGGCCTGCGCATTGGCGGAGGGAGGTCTGGGTCGGCTGGTGGTCATGAGAAACGCGATATGACTTGTTCATCCATATCGTAAGCCATGGGGCAGTGAATCAAATGTATAAAAAATATATAAATAAGAAAATAAATAGATGAATCGTATATTGTTGCTCGGGCACGCGGAAGGCATCATTTCGATGAACTTCCAACCAAAGGAGACAAAATGAAAACGCTAATAGGGTCCGTGGCTGCAGCCCTGAGCCTGTGCATGGTCGCCGCGCCCGCGGTGTCTCAGCCTGAGAGGCCGGCCGAGATCAAGCTCGGCATGAGCACCTTCATGACAGGTTCGGCCGCCGTCCTGGGGATGCCCGCCAAAGTGGCGGCCGATATGTGGATCGAAGAGTTCAACGCCAAAGGCGGCCTCGATGGCGTCAAGCTCAAGCAGACCTGGATCGATGAGGGGCAGGGTGCGGACAAATTTCTGACAGAGTACCGCCGGCTGGCTCAGGAGCCTGGCGAAAAGGTGATGGTGTCCGCTATTTCCAGCGGGTATTGCGGTGCGCTGGCACCGGTCGCGGAGGACCTCAAAGTCATCAATATCCTGTGGGAGTGTTCCTCCGAGAAGGTGCTCGAGGGCAAGAACTACCGCTACGTATTCAAGACGGACCCCAATGGCACCATGGAGATGGTGGCGGCGGTGCTGCATCTACTCGAGATCAAGCCGGATTTCAAAACCCTGGCGGTGGTCAATCAGGACTACGCCTGGGGCCGCGATTCCTGGGATCTCTTTCGCGACACCCTGCGGGCGCTCAAGCCGGACGTCAAGATCGTTGCCGAGATGTTTCCGAAATTCGGTGCGCCCGACTTTTCCGCGGAAGTGACCCGCCTGCAAGCCTTGCGGCCGGACGTGGTGCTGTCCACCGCCTGGGGCGGAGACCTGGATACGTTCCTGCGCCAGGCCTCCCAGCGCGGCTTGCTGAAATCCGCGCAGTTCGTGCTGCCTTTGGCCGATTCCTCCCTCGAGCGCTTGGGCGACGCGGTGCCGCCGGGTGTCATCGTGGGTTTTGTCGGCGATGGCTACTTTGCCGATCCAGAGTTCGTGAATGACCCGAAGGCCAAGGATTTCGTGAAAAAGTTCAAGGACAAGACGGGTTTTTATCCGGATTTCGGGGTCTATCACATGGTTCAAGCGCTCGAAGCCATTACGCTGGCCTATGAAAAAACGCTGAAGGCCAATGGTGGGGCGTGGCCCACCACCGAGCAACTGGCCACCACCTTGCGCACACTGGAATACCGTGGCCTATCGCGGCCGATCAAGATGCGCGAAGACGGCCAGGCGATGCAGGGTCAGCTCTATGGCGTCACGCTGGAGCATTCCGACTATCCGTTTCCGCAGGTGGGCGAGTTGGTGTTCTATCCCGCCGAGCTGGTATCGCCGCCCGTGGGCGAGATATCGGCGGACTGGGTCAAGACGCTCAAGCCCGACATGCTGAAGAGCACGCTGATACACCGCGTGGGTAAATAAGCGACCGTCGCCCGGGAACGCTGAACATGAACTTCCATTTGTTGTTGCTGGCCGTGGTCGATGGGCTGTCGTACGCAAGCCTGCTGTTCATGATTGCGCTGGGCTTGACGCTGATTTGCGGCGTGTTTGGCGTCATCAATGTCGCCCACGGTAGTTTCTACGCGATCGGCGGCTATAGCGCAGCCACCGTGATGGCCTGGCTGCTGCCCGATGATGCATCGGTGCTGGTGCTGGTGTGCGCGCTGCTGGGCACGGCGGTATTGGTGGGCGGCGCGCTTGGCGCGCTGCTCGAACGGGGCATCATGCGGCGTTTCCAGGATCGCGATCCAGTGTTGCAGTTGCTGGTTACCTTCGCGGTCTTCATGATTCTCGAAAACCTGCAGCGCATGATCTGGGGGAGCACTCCTGTCAATGCGGGCGCGTTGGCTGGTCGCATGGGGACGGTCGAGCTGCTGGGCGTGACCTTCATGAGGTACCAGTTGCTGGTGGTGCCGGGAATCGCCCTGGCTTCTTTCGTGGGGTTGCAGTGTCTGCTGCGGTATTCCATCACGGGCCGCAAGCTGCTTGCGGTCATCCATCATCGCGAGGTGGCGACGGCGCTGGGCATCGATGCGGCGCGCATGGGTCTGATGACCTTTGCGCTCGGCGGCGCGTTGGGCGCGGTGGGCGGTGCGCTGTCCGTCCCCATGACCACATTCGTGCCGGGGGTGGCCGCCGATATGGTGGTCGCGTCCTTTGCCGTCATCGCCACTGCGGGGCTGGGGCAGATCACGGGGGCCTTGATTGCATCTATCCTCATCGGGCTGGCCCGGGCGCTGGCGGTCTATACCCTGCCGGAACTCGAGGTGGTCATGCCTTACCTCATGATGGTTGCCGTCCTGCTGGTGCGCCCCAGCGGTTTGTTCTCGGTCGCCGAGGCCAGGAGGATCTGATGCGGCATTGGACTTTTGCCTGGGCTATCGGCTGCGCGTCCGCCGCCCTGGCGGCCATGGCATGGCTATGGCCCTGGACGCGGATGCCTGTCATCACGTTCCTGAGCTATGGCATGGCGGCGCTCGGCTTGTCGGTCTTGATGCGGGCGGGGCAGGTCTCCTTCGGCCATGCCATGTACGCCCTGATTGCGGGCTACGGCACGGCGTTCACCGTCAGGGCGTTTCCCGGCGCCGATGCGCTGGTCGCGCTGGCGGCGGGTGTATCGAGCGCCGTCGTCCTCGGCGTGGTGGTGGCTGCCTTTGTGTCCCGTTATCGCGGGATATTTTTCGGCATGCTCAACTTGGGTATTTCGATGGTGTTCTATTCCCTGGCCGGAAAACTCTACACATGGACCGGTGGAACAGACGGCCTGCGCTTCGAGCGGCCGCCCTTGCTGGGGATGACGCTCGATCGCGGCGAGTTCGAGTGGGGCATGATGCTGCTGGCGCTCGCATCGGCCGTGCTGTTGGGCTGGGCCGTGCAGCGTTACTTCAGATCCTCGGCCGGTCAGATTGCCGCTGCGATACGCGTCAACGAGACCCGGCTCGAATATATCGGTTTGTCGGCCCGTGCGGCGATGGTCGAGGCGTATGTGCTCTCGTCCGCGCTGGTGGGCGTCGGCGGCGCCATGCTCGCGCTGGCGCAGGGGCTGATGACCCCCGAAGGCGGCTATTGGCTGCGCTCGGGCGAGTACGTATTCATTGCCATCCTGGGCGGAGCGGGCCATGCCATCGGGGCATTCCTCGGCGCGGCGGTATTCGAACTCATCCTGTTGATGGGTGCGGTGTACTTCACAAATATCTGGCAGATCGTGCTGGGCGCCACCTTGCTGGCCGTGATTTTCTTTGCCCCCTCGGGGCTGGTTGGGCGGTTCCGGCAATTCCGCCAGGGCAGGGCGGCCAGGGCGGTAAATCATGAATAGCGTAGCGGACGAGGTGCTGCTGCAGACCTCGGGGCTCACCTTGCGTTTCGGCGCGATTCAGGCGGCTGACGGCATCGACTTCACCTTGCACGCGGGGGAACATCTGGCGGTGATCGGGGCCAATGGCGCCGGCAAGACCACGTTCATCAATATTTGCACCGGCTACATCAAACCCACCAGTGGCACCGTGGTTTTCGCGGGGCGGGACATCACACGCAAAGGCCCCCGGCAGATCACCCGACTGGGGATCGGGCGCTCTTTCCAGCTTCCGCAATTGTTTCTCGAGCACACCGTGCAGGAGTGCCTGCAACTGGCATCGGTCGCGCGCAGCCGCAAGATTTCCCGCTGGGTCCCGTTGGCGCAAAATGCCGACGGCCGCGCGGTTGCTGAAATGCTCGAGCTGGTGGAGCTGGTGTCGTGCCGGAACGATCCGGCGTCGGTCTTGCCGGAAGGCCATCGCAAGCTGCTGGACGTGGCCATTGCGCTGATGTTGGAGCCCAGGCTCATGATCATGGACGAACCGACCAGCGGCGTGGCCTCGGAGGACAAGCATGCGGTGATGCGGACCATCATGGCCGCGCTGCGGCAGCGCAATGTGACCAGTTGGTTCGTCGAGCATGACATCGACATCGTACTGGCGTATGCCACGCGCGTCGCGGCGTGGATCGATGGGCGGGTTGCGGCCGATGGCGAGCCGCAAGCCGTCTTCGCCGATCCGACCATTCGTCGCGAAGTACTGGGAGAGCGCTGAGATGGGCCTGCACATCGAATCCATGCGCGTGGACCTGGCCGGGAACGTGGTGCTGCGCAATGTGAGCGTCAGCCTGCCAGAGGGCGAGACGGTGGCGGTCGTCGGGTGCAACGGCGCGGGCAAGACGACCTTGCTGCGAAGCATCATGGGGCTGGTGAAACCGATCTCGGGCCGCATTGTGCTCGATGGCCGGGACATCAGCAAGGAGCCCCCGCATTTGCGGGCCGCCTTGGGGTTCGGCTATGCGCCTGAGGACAGGGTCATTTTTCCTTCGCTGACCGTTGCCCAGAACATCGCCTTGCCTTGCGAGGTGCAGCACGTGCCCGGGCGCGACATCGCGCAGAGAGTGGGGATGGTGCTGGCGGCCATGCCGCAGCTCGAGCCCATGTTGCCGCGTTCGGGGGCGGCGCTCTCGGGCGGGCAGGGCAAGATGGTCGCTTTAGCCCGCGCCTTGATGGCCGGAACCCGGTTCGTCCTCCTGGACGAACCATTCCAGGGGCTGGCACCGGTGTTGGCCAAGCAATACGGGGACGCGCTCAGGGCCTTGCGCCGGTCCCATCCACATCTTTGTGTGGTGATCACCGAATCCAATGCATCTTTGCTGGACGGTGTACAGACCCGCACGCTGTTTATTGAACGGGGCTATGTGAGGGCCGATCGCGCGCGCGCCCCGCATGGCCATGGAGCATCGGGAGAAAACGAATGAATGCGACAGAGGCGGGGCTGCCCTTGGGCGACGGCCCTCTTAGAGGGCTGGTGGTCATCGATGTCACGCGCGTGGTGGCGGGCCCCTATTGCACCATGATGTTGGCCGACCTCGGGGCGACGGTAATCAAGGTCGAGAATCCGGCGGAACCGGATTATGTGCGAACATTCCCGCCTTTTGTGGAGGGTGAAAATGGCCGGGCCAGCGCGTTCTTCGCACAGTACAACCGGCACAAGCTCAGTGTCAGCCTCAACTTGAAAACCGGCGAAGGCCAGGCCTTGTTGCGCAAGCTGGTGGGCCAGGCCGACATGCTCGTCGAGAATTTCCGCCCGGGGACGATGGCGAAATTGGGACTGGACTACGAGGCGTTGAAGGATGAGAACCCCGGCCTCGTCTATGTCTCGATCAGTGGATTCGGGCAGACAGGCCCCCATTCGCTACGCCCCGCTTACGACAACAGCGCCCAGGCAACCGGTGGGTTGTGGTCCTTCAACGGGGAGAAAGGCCGGCCGCCCGTCCGGGTGGGCACGATCATCGGGGACCTATCGGCATCCTTTTATGCGGCCATCGCGGCCCTGGCCGCTGTCATGCACGCCCGGCAGACGGGGGAAGGACAACTGGTCGATGTGGCGCAGCAGGATTCCGTGGTGACGTTGACTGAGCATGCGGTGGTCAATTTCACCGTCGATCATGTCGTGGCGCAGCCTCTGGGAAATGATCACCCGTTCGTGCGCCCCTACGGCCAGTTCGCGTGCAAGGACGGTTTCGTGTTTTTCGGCGCCTATACGGATAAATTTTGGCGCGAGGCGTGCAGGATATTCGGCGAGCCCGATCTGATCGCGGATACCGAGATCGATACCATGGAAAAACGATTCGACCCGCAAGTGTACGAGCACCACGTGGCGCCCGTCGTCAGGCGATGGTGCGCCGATCGCACCAAGGCCGAGTTGGAGGAAATGGCCGGGGATCTCATCCCCCTCACGCCCATCAAGACCATGGCCGAGGTGGTGCAGGATCCGCATCTGGGCGTGCGCGAGATGTTTGTGCCGGTCGTCATGGATGGCGTCCCGGTGACGGTGTTCGGCAGCCCGATGAAGCTGTCGAAAACGCCGGTGCGGGCGGCGGGGATCGCCCCGGCGTTTGGCGAGCATAATGCCACGGTGTTCGGTGGCTGGGCGGGCCTGAGCGCCGGTGATCTGGAGCGCTTGCGCGCACAGGGCGTGATCTGATGGCCATCGACTATGACGTGCGCGACCGAATTGCGCACATCCGCTTCAACCGCCCCGAGAAACTCAATGCCTTGACGCTGGAGATGTACGACCAGCTCGCACAGGCCTTTGCGCGCGCCGGCGTGGATGACGAGGTGCGCGTCGTGCTCCTGACGGGGGCGGGCAGCCGCGCGTTCTGCGTCGGGGCGGATCTGACGGAATCCATACCGGCATTGGCCGAGGGGCGGTTCGATATCTCGGAGTGGGATGGCGCGCACCTCAAGCAGCCGGGTTTCTACAAACCTGTGGTGGCGGCGGTCAACGGCTTGTGCATGGGGGGCGGCTTCGAGATCATGCTGGCGGCCGATATCCGGGTGGCCGCGGACACTGCGGTTTTCGCGCTTCCCGAAGCATCCCTGGGCTTTGTGCCGGCGGGTGGCACGCTCGTGCGCCTGGTCCGCCAGATTCCCTATGCGTTTGCGATGGAGCTGATGATGACGGCAGAGCGCTTTCCCGCCAGCCGGCTGGCGGAAATGGGCGTGCTGAACCGGATCGTCCCCGCTGCCGAGCTGGCGCAGGTTGCGCTGGCATATGCCGAAAACATTGCCCGGAACGGAGCAGTCGCGCTGTCCGTGATCAAGGAGGCGGCCTCGACGCTGGGACATCTCCCCTTCGAGGCGGCATTCGCGCGCGAAGCGCAACTGGGCCAACGCGCATTCACGTGCGACGAAGCCAAGGCGGGCCTGCGGCGCTTTCTTGAGCGCTGAGCCCGGGGCCATCCCGGGGCCGGCAATTCGGCGGGCCGCGGCGGAAATTATTTTTCTATGTAAAGGAAATGCATGACCATCCATTCACGGCTTCCCAATTTTCGCAATCTCGCGCCCGCGCAGCGCCTGGCGCATGTGGCGCAGGCCTGTGGCTTGGACGAGGACGATGTGGCGTTACTCGACAAGCCGGGCGCGCTGGAGCTGTCCCGCGCGGACGGCATGATCGAGAACGTCATTGCCACCTTTGAGTTGCCCATGGGGGTGGCGGGCAACTTCACCATCAATGGCAAAGACGTGCTCGTGCCCATGGTGGTCGAGGAGCCTTCGATCGTTGCCGCGGCCTCGTTCATGGCCAAGCTGGCCCGGGACTGCGGCGGCTTCGAGACGTCCAGCACCGGTCCCCTCATGCGCGCGCAGGTACAAATCCTGGGGACTGCCGATCCCCACGGGGCCAGGCTGGCATTGCTCAAGCGCCGCGACGAGATCCTTGCCCTGGCCAACAGCCGCGACAAAGTCCTCATCGACCTGGGAGGCGGCTGCCGCGATATCGAGGTTCATGTTTTTCCCGATACGCCCCGCGGCCCCATGGTGATCATGCATCTGATCGTGGATGTGCGCGACGCCATGGGCGCCAACACTGTCAACACCATGGCTGAGTCCGTCTCGCCCTTGGTGGAAAGATTGACGGGCGGGCAGGTGCGCCTGCGCATTCTCTCCAATCTGGCGGACCTTCGACTGGCGCGGGCTCGGGTGCGACTGACCCCCGAGGTCTTGGAAACTCCGGAATACAGCGGTTCCCGGATCATCGAAGGGGTGATCGACGCTTATACCTTTGCCGCCGTGGATCCCTATCGTGCCGCCACGCACAACAAGGGCATCATGAACGGCATCGATCCGATTATCGTGGCGACTGGCAATGACTGGCGCGCCGTCGAGGCCGGGGCTCATGCCTGGGCCTGTCGCAAGGGACGCTATACGTCCTTGAGCACCTGGGAAAAGGACGCCGGCGGCGCGCTGGTGGGAACTCTCGAGATGCCGATGCCCGTGGGGCTGGTCGGCGGCGCCACCAAGACGCATCCCCTGGCTCGGACCGCGTTGAAGATCATGAGCGTGACTACGGCGCAGGAACTGGGCGAGGTGGCGGTTGCTGTCGGGTTGGCCCAGAACCTGGGCGCCTTGCGTGCTTTGGCCACGGAAGGCATCCAGCGCGGACACATGGCCCTGCATGCCCGCAATATCGCGATGGGGGCCGGCGCCGTGGGTGACGAGATCGATGCGCTGGCCCGGCAATTGGCCGCCGACCACGATGTGCGCACCGATCGCGCGGTGGAACTGTTGCGGGCGCTGCGCGCCAAGTGACCGCGGTCCCGGCGCGTGGGGGCTCATGCTTCATGTGCCTCTCGGTCGGGGGCTCGGGCGGAATGCGCCTTCCTGAAACCTCACTCGATGTTTTGCGCCTGTTCGCGCATCTGCTCGATGAGGAGCTTGAGGTCGATCGCCGCCTGGGTGACTGATAGCGCCGCCGATTTGGAGCCCAGCGTGTTGGCCTCGCGGTTCATTTCCTGGAACAGGAAGTCCAGCCGCTTGCCGCGGCTGCCCTTGAGCGACGCCTGCGTCCCGGGGGCACCGGGGTCGCCCAGTATGTGCCGCAGCTCGGCCAGGTGCGAGCGCAGGCGGGCGATTTCCTCGGCCACGTCCACGCGCAGGCCGAACAGCCCGGCTTCTTGTGCGATCCGCGCCGAGAGCTCGGCGCCGCTGATCTGGGCAAAGCCCTCGGGACTGACGGCCTCGAGCGCCTCGCGCAGGCGCTGGGCCACGCGGGCCTGTTGCCCCTCGACCAGGCCGGGCAGCTCGGCCTCGACCCGGTCCACGATGCCGCCCACCTCGTGGGCCGTCTCCAGCATGGCCTGGGCGAGGCGCCCGCCTTCGCGCTCGCGCGCCGCCGTAAACTCGTCGAGCGCCTGCTCCATCGCGCGCTCGCACAGGGGCATCCAGGCTTCGGGATCCAGCGCGCCGCGCTCGCCACCGCCCAGCAGCTCAGCCAGTGTCGGCGCGGGGACGTCGGGGATGATGGCGCGCGCGGCGCGCAGTTGTTCAGCCAAAGCGTGCAGGGTGCCGAGGTCGATGCCACGCGATACGGCGCCGGTGGCGGCCGCATAGGCGATGCGGATCTCGATCTTGCCGCGCTGCGTTCGCCGGTTCAGGATTTCGCGCAGGCGGGACTCGGCAAAGCGTAGATCCTCGGGCACGCGCAGGTTGACATCCAGGTAGCGGTTATTGACGCCGCGGATTTCGATGCTGATGGAGCCGGGCTCGGATTCCAGGCGCACCGCGCCGAAGGCCGTCATGCTGCGAATCATGGCTTGTCCCGTGTTTATCTACAATGTGGGCGTATTGTAATCTTGAACCTCGGCAATCCCTCTTGCCCACTGACGGAAACCTTTGATGCCTGAACATTCATCACTCGACGCGCGCCCCTCCGGCCGCTCGCCCGACGAGCTGCGCGACGTGCGCCTCTTGACGGGATATACCCGCTACGCCGAAGGCTCGGTGCTGGCCTGCATGGGCGACACTCAAGTCCTGTGCAATGCCAGCATCCTCGACAAGGTGCCGCCCTTTCTCAGGGGCGAGGGGCGCGGCTGGGTGACGGCGGAATACGGGATGTTGCCGCGGGCCACGCATACGCGCGGCGATCGCGAGGCGGCGCGCGGCAAGCAAAGCGGCCGTACCCAGGAAATCCAGCGTCTGATCGGCCGCAGCCTGCGCGCCGTTTTCGACCTGCATGCCTTGGGCGAGCGCACCATCCATCTGGACTGCGACGTCCTGCAGGCCGATGGCGGTACGCGCTGCGCCAGTATTACCGGCGCCTGGGTGGCCGCGGCACTGGCGGTGCGCCGCCTGCGGCAACAGGGCGCGCTGGCCGGCGACCCCTTGATCGGGCAGGTGGCCGCCGTGTCGGTCGGTATCGTCGGCGGGCGTCCGGTGCTGGATCTGGATTACCCCGAGGACTCGGCCTGCGACACCGACATGAACGTCGTCATGACCGGAGCCGGGCAATACGTCGAGGTGCAAGGCACGGCCGAGGGCGGCAGCTTCCAGCGCACGGCGCTCGACGCGCTGCTGGATCTGGCGGGCGCGGGGATTTCACGTCTGCTCGCCTTGCAGGCCCGCGCGCTCGAGGAGGCCGAGGCATGATGCGCGTCGTGCTGGCCTCGAACAATCCTGGCAAACTCAGGGAATTTTCCGCCATCCTTGGCGTGGCGGGCCTCGAGATGGTGCCCCAGGGCGACCTGGGGGTGTCTGAGGCAGAAGAACCCTACGGCACGTTCATCGAGAATGCGCTCGCCAAGGCGCGCCATGCCAGCCGGGCAACTGGCCTGCCGGCGCTGGCCGACGATTCCGGGCTGTGCGTGCACGCGCTGAGAGGCGCCCCCGGTGTCCATTCGGCGCGCTACGCGAGCCTGCGGGGCGGCCCGCGCAGCGACGAGGCCAATAATGCCCGGCTCATGGCCGAGATGGCTGGCCGCGACGATCGCCGCGGCTCTTATGTGGCGGTGCTGGCCTTCCTACGCACGGCCGAGGATCCGCGTCCGATCGTGGCCGAGGGCGTCTGGGACGGCGAGGTGTTGGATCAGCCGCGCGGCGCCAATGGTTTTGGCTATGACCCGTATTTTTATCTGCCAGACTTGGGCATGACGGCGGCCGAGCTGTCGCCGGCCCGTAAAAACATCCTCAGCCACCGCGCCCGCGCCCTGCAAAGCCTGCTTCGGAGCCTGCAGGGCGCGTCGGCCGAAACAGTCGACCCGAACCCTTGAAGAAACTCGTCCCAGTCCCGATGCCCGAGCGCGATGACGCCCGCCCGGGCGTGCGCGGCAAGCCCGCGCTCGTCGCCTTGCCGCCGCTGTCCCTGTACGTGCATGTGCCGTGGTGTGTGCGCAAGTGCCCGTATTGCGACTTCAACTCGCATGAGCGCGCCGGAGGGCCGCCCGAAGAGGATTATCTTGCTGCCTTGCAGGCGGACCTCGAACAGGCCGTCCCATCGGTCTGGGGCCGCACTGTTTCCACGGTCTTTATCGGCGGGGGGACGCCCAGCCTGTTGTCCGCTGGCGCGGTGGACCGCATGATGGCCCTGTTTCGCGCCTGTCTGAACCTGGAGCCTGATGCGGAGGTGACTCTCGAGGCCAACCCGGGGACCGCCGAGGCGGACCGTTTCGAAGGCTATGCCCGGGCCGGCGTGAACCGCCTCTCGCTGGGGGTCCAGAGCTTTGACGACCGGGCGCTCGAGGCCCTGGGCCGTATCCATGACGGCGCCCAGGCGCGGCGCGCGATCGAGATGGCCCTGCGCGCGGTCGAACGGGTGAACCTCGACCTGATGTATGCGCTGCCTGGACAGACCCTCGCGGCGTGCGAGCGCGACCTGCGCGAGGCCATGTCCTACCGCACAGGCCACTTGTCGCTCTATCACCTGACGATGGAGCCGAACACCGTCTTTGCGAAATATCCCCCCAAGGTGCCCGACGACGACGCGAGCGCCGCGATGCAGGACCGCATCGTCGAGCGGATGGGGGAGGGCGGCTGGGAACGCTACGAGGTCTCGGCCTATGCCCGTCCCGGGCAGGCTTGTCGGCACAATCTGAACTACTGGCGCTTCGGGGACTACCTGGGCATCGGCCCGGGCGCGCATTCCAAACTGTCGTTCCAGGATCGCATCCTGCGCCAGGCCCGCGCGCGCATGCCTGATTCCTGGATGCGTCAGGCCCTGGCATACGACGGCAGCCACGTCGCCGAGGAGCGGGTACTCAGGGCGGGCGATCTGGGCTTCGAATTCATGCTCAATGCCCTGCGCCTCAAGGATGGCGTCGAGGGCGGCCTGTTCATCGAGCGCACCGGACTGTCCCTGCTGTCGATCCTGCCGGCGATGCGCCGAGCCGCCGAACGCGGCCTGCTCGAACCGGGCCTGGAGAGGATCCGCGCCACGCCGCTGGGCTGGCGCTTTCTGAACGACCTCCAAATGGAATTCCTGGCGGAGTAAGCCGTTTTTCGTCTCGAATGCACCAAAAGGGGGCGCCCGCGCTTTATAATTTGCACTCTTGTGGTGCGAGATGCTCACAGACTCCCCATCGTCGCGTGCCCACCTTGTCCCTGGCGCGCCCAAAGGGTTGGCACGTTTGTTGCTCTACAACCCGTAAGCCATCGGCTTTTCCCTCAATTCATCAGTGTTAGACAGGAGCTCTCATGTCCACCAACGAAGAAGTCGTGAAGATGATCGCCGAACGCGAAGTCGCGTTCGTGGACTTTCGCTATACCGACACTCTGGGCCGCGAACACCACCTGACCACGCCGGCGCATGTCGTGGACGAGGACAAGATGGAGGCGGGCGTCGCCTTCGATGGCTCGTCGCTGCCGGGCTGGAAGGGCATCGAGGCGTCGGACATGCTGCTGATCCCCGATCCCTCGACGGCGCGCATGGACCCGTTTCGCGAGGAGGCTACGCTGATTCTGACCTGCGACGTGGTCGAGCCGTCCGACCTCAAGGGCTATGATCGCGACCCGCGCTCCCTCGCGCGCCGGGCCGAGGCCTACCTCAAGTCCAGCGGCCTGGGCGACACCGCGTACTTTGGCCCCGAGCCCGAGTTTTTCGTGTTCGACAGCATCAGCTGGAATGCCGAGATGTCCGGCTGTTTCGTCAAGATCCGCTCCGACGAGGGGGCTTGGTCCAGCGCGGACGATGCCAACGGCACCAATCTGGGGCATCGGCCAGGCATCAAAGGCGGCTACGTGCCAGTGCCGCCGGTTGATTCCTTTCAGGACATGCGCTCGGAGATGTGCCTGCTGATGGAACAGCTCGGCGTCCCCGTCGAGGTCCACCATCACGAGGTCGCGACCGCGGGCCAGCTCGAGATCGGCACGCGCTTCAGCACATTGGTGCAGCGCGCCGACTGGAACCAGATCATGAAGTACGTGATCCACAACGTGGCCCACGTCTATGGCAAGACCGCGACCTTCATGCCCAAGCCCATCGTGGGCGACAATGGCTCGGGAATGCACGTGCACCAGTCCATCTGGAAGGACGGCCAGAATCTGTTCGCCGGCAACGGCTACGGGGGCCTGTCCGAGTTTGCCTTGTATTACATCGGCGGCATCATCAAGCATGCGCGCGCCCTGAACGCCCTCACCAATCCCTCGACGAACTCCTACAAGCGCCTGGTGCCGCATTACGAAGCGCCGGTCAAACTCGCCTACTCGGCGCGCAACCGTTCCGCCTCCATCCGCATTCCCTATGTCGGCAACCCCAAGGCGCGCCGCATCGAGGCGCGTTTTCCGGACCCCCTGGCCAATCCCTACCTGGCGTTCTCGGCGTTGATGATGGCGGGCCTGGACGGCGTTCAGAACAAAATCCACCCGGGCGATCCGGCCGATAAGAATCTGTACGATCTGCCGCCCGAGGAGGACGCCCAGATCCCGACGGTTTGCTCGTCGCTGGAGCAGGCTCTCGAGGCGCTGGACCGCGACCGCGAGTTCCTGACGCGCGGCGGCGTGTTCAGCAACGATCTGATCGACGCCTATCTCAACCTCAAGGCCGTCGAGCTCGACCGCCTGCGCGTGACCCCGCATCCTGTCGAGTTCGATATGTACTACAGCCTGTAGGCTGGATCGACCATGGACCCCTCCGGCTACGACCTGCTGAAGACCGCGGTCCTGTTGTTGGATGGGGGCCTGCGGATCCGCCATGCCAATACGGCGGCGGAGGAACACTTCGGCCTGTCGCGCCGCCAGCTCGAGGGCATGGAGGCCGCCAGGCTCATCGATGGGGCCCAGAGCGTGGTCAAGGTGCCGCTGCGCGGGGCGCCATGGGCCTGGCTCTACGAGATCCCCGTGCGGACGGCGGTGCTGGACGATCGGCAGCACATCCATGCCGACCAGGCGGCGCAGCGCGAGTCCTTGCGCAATCTCGCCCATGAGATCCGCAATCCCCTGAGCGGCTTGCGCGCCGCCGCGCAACTGCTCGAGGGCGAGCTCGATGACCCGGGGCTCAAGGATTACACGGGGGTCATCATTGCGGAGGCCGACCGCCTGGTGGATCTGGTCGAGCGCCTGGTGTCCTCGCAGCGGCAGGGGCTGGAGGTCCGCTGCTTCAACATCCACGAGGTCTGCGAGCGGGTCTACACCCTGTTGGCGGCCGAGCATGGCCGCCGGATCGAGATTGTGCGTGACTACGATGCGTCGGCGCCCGAGGTTCGGGCGGATTTTTCTCGTGTGCTCCAGGCCCTGCTCAACGTGGCCCGCAATGCGGGCCAAGCCCTGGCCGAGCAGCCCCAGAATCCCGCGCCCCGACTGGTGCTGCGCACGCGCGTCGGCCACCAACTGGTGCTGCCGCGGCGCCAGGTGCGCATGGGCCTCGTATTGTCCGTCGTCGACAATGGCCCGGGCGTGCCCGAGGCGCTGCGCGACAAGATCTTTCACCCCTTGCTGACGGGGCGCGCCCAGGGCACGGGACTGGGCCTGAGCCTGGCCCAGGAGTTCATGCAACAGCACGGCGGTCTGGTGGAATTCGATTCACGGCCCGGTCACACCGAATTTCGCCTGATTCTGCCCATGGAGCCTCTATGAACCCTGTATGGGTCGTCGATGACGAAAAGACCGTGCGCTGGGTCTTGGAAAAGGCTCTGAACAAGGAAGGCTTGCCGGTGCGCGTTTTCTCGGACGGCATCACCGCGCTGGAGGCGCTCGATCAAGGCGAGCAGCCCTCGGTGGTGCTCACCGATGTTCGCATGCCGGGCCGCGATGGTTTCACGCTGATGGCGGAGATCAAGGCGCGCGCGCCGAGCACGCCGGTGATCATCATGACGGCGTTCACCGATCTGGATACGACCGTCGCCGCCTTTCAGCGCGGCGCCTTCGACTATCTGGCCAAACCCTTCGACGTCGAGGCTGCGATCCTCACCATCCGCCGCGCCGCCCAAGAGCGGGCCGATGCCCGGCCACAGGAGGATCAGGCCGGGCGCGGCGCGCTCATGCCCTCGCACGCGCCCGCGATGCAGGAGGTCTTCCGCGCCATTGGGCGCCTGGCGGCCTCACGGGCGACGGTGTTGATCACGGGCGAGTCGGGCACCGGCAAGGAGCTCATCGCACGGGCCCTGCACCAGCACAGCCAGCGTGCCACGGGACCGTTTATCGCGGTCAATGCGGCGGCGATTCCGCGCGACTTGCTCGAGGCCGAGCTCTTTGGGCACGAGCGCGGGGCTTTCACCGGCGCGGTGCAGGCCCGGCGCGGGCGTTTCGAAGAGGCCCGCGGCGGCACCCTGTTCCTGGACGAAATCGGCGACATGCCGGCAGAGCTGCAGACGCGCCTGCTGCGCGTCCTGGCCGAGGGCAGCTTTTACCGCGTGGGCGGCACGCAAGCTCTCACGGTGGATGTGCGGGTGGTGGCCGCCACCCATCAGCCGCTGGAGCGGCGCGTGGCCCAGGGCTCTTTTCGCGAGGATTTATTCCATCGGCTCAACGTGATTCGCCTGCGCCTGCCGCCGCTGCGCGAGCGCCGCGAAGACATTGCCTCGCTGGCCGCGCATTTCCTGAGCGCCAGCGCCGCCGAGCTCGGCGTGCCGGTGCGCACTCTCAGCCCCGAGGCGCTCGAAGCCCTCGAGCGCTTCGACTATCCCGGCAATATCCGGCAGCTCGAAAATATCTGCCAGTGGCTGACCGTGATGGCACCCAGCCGGACGGTCGAGCGGCGCGACCTGCCCCCGGAGGTCCTCGATGCCGATTTTGGTGCCGGCCTTGCGGGCAGCAGGGTGGACGCCGATGCGGCGGCGCCGGCCGCCGGCCTGCCGCAAGAGCAGGCCGGGCCGGAGTGGACGGCCGCCCTTGGCGAGGATGCGCGCCGCCGCCTGGGCCGCCAGGAGCCCTGCGTCATGGAGACCTTGTCGATGAGCTTCGAGCGCGCGGTGATCAGTGCCGCCCTGGCCTACAGTGGCGGCCGGCGCGGGGAAGCGGCCCGGCGCCTGGGCATCGGCCGCAACACGCTGGCGCGCAAGTGTCGGGAACTGGGCGTAGACGCCGGTGGCGCGGACGAGTGTCCTGTGCGGATTAACCGAACAGGACACTAGGTCCCGTCAATATCGCATCGGGCAGTGACGCCGGCCGGGCTGCCCCGCAGGCAGGCCTGGGCGCGCCGGGCCAATAAGGCTTCGCGGCGCACGAAGGCCGCGATTTCGGGGGTGGCCGGGTGGTGGTGCAGGCCATAGGGGGTGTCCCATTGCGCCAGGGTGTGGGAATGCATCACCCCGATCTGATCCGCAATGGCAAAGGCTTCAGCCTGGTTGTGGGTGACCAGCAGAGCGGTGCGGCCCGAGGCCTTGAGGATGTCGCGCAACTCAAAGGCGAGTTTCTCGCGGGCATCGATATCCAGGTTTGAAAACGGCTCGTCGAGCAGGAGCAGGTCGGGCTCGGGCGCGAGCGCGCGCGCAAGGGCCACGCGCTGCTGCTGCCCGCCCGAGAGCTGGTGCGGGTAGCGGTCGCCCAGGTTGCTGAGGTCGGTGAGGGCCAGCATTTCGCGCACCCTGCGCCCGCGCGCCTCGGCGGTGAGGCGGCGCAGGCCGAATCCCACGTTCCCGCAGACCGTCAGGTGGGGGAACAGGGCATAGTCCTGAAACATCATGCCGACCCGCCGGTGCTCGGGCTCGACCTGGCCGCCGGCGCTCGAGAGCACGCGCCCGGCCAGGCGGATCTCGCCCTTGTCCAGGGGTTCGAAGCCCGCGATGGCCCGCAGCACAGTGGTTTTCCCGCAGCCCGAGGCGCCCAGCAGGCAGGCGATCTGGCCGCCCTCCAGGGACAGGCTGAGATCGTTCACGGCCCGCAGCCGGCCATTGGTCGCGGGGTAGCTCAGATAAATGTGATCCAGTTCCAGCATTGGGGCCTCAGGGGGTCTTTCGGTTCTGCATGCGAGCCAGCACGATGACGGGAATCAGGCCCGCCAGCACGATGCCCAGCGCGGCAATCGCGCCTTCCTCGTAGGAACCGCGGGCGGCTTCGCCGTACAGCCATGTCGCCAGCGTATCGAAGTTCATGGGCCGCAACAGCAGCGTGGCCGGCAATTCCTTCATGCTGTCGACGAATACCAGCAGCGCGGCTGTGGCCAGCGCCGGCCGCAGCAGTGGCAGGTGGATGCGGCGTAGGGTGCCATTGACGCTTTCGCCCAGCAGGCGCGCCGCCTGCTCGATCGAGGGCGGGATGCGGGTGAGACCCGCCTCGATGCTGCCCACCGAGATTGCCATGAAGCGGATGGCGTAGGCGCCGGCGAGGACCATGGGCGAACCCATCAGGAACAGCTCGGCCGGCGCCATGCCCAGGGTGTCGCGCACCAGGGCCAGGCCGCGCTCGAAAGCCATGATCGGAAAGAGCAGCCCGATCGCCAGCACCGTTCCGGGCAGGGCGTAGCCAAGGGTGGCCAGGCGCGGCAGGGCGCGCAGCCAGCGCGAGGGCCGCAACATGATGCGTGCGCTCCAGGCAACGACCAGGCCCAGGCCCACCGTGATCGCTGTCGCCAGCAGGGACACCGATACGGTGTTCACCCCCGCGTGCAGCAGCCGCGGCGAGGGGGCGCCGCTGATCATCAGCCATTCGCCGGTCTGGATCAGCAGGTAAGCCGCGGGCGCGCCGAATCCGACGAGTACGGGCCAGGCGGCCAGGGCGGTGGCCGTCCAGGCGGCGGCCCCGCGCAGGCGCCGGGCCTGGATGGGGTGCGGACGCCGCGAGCCGGCATAGCGCAGCATGCGCCGTCCGTGGCGTTCCGCCGCGATCAACATCATGACCAGGGCCAGCATCACCAGCGCGATCTGGGCGGCGCCGCTCAGGTCCGAGCGGCTCACCCAGGTCGAATAGACCGACACCGTGAGGGTCTGGATGCCGAGGAATTCGGATGCGCCGATGTCGTTGAGGGTTTCCAGCAAGACCAGGCTCAGGCCGACCGCGATCGCCGGCCGCGCCATGGGCAGGGCCACCCGGAAGAACGTGCTCCAGGGGCCATGGCCGAGCAGGCGGGCGGCCTCGAGCAGACTGGCCGCCTGGGTGGCGAACATGCTGCGGGTGGTCAGGTAGACATAGGGATAGAGGACGAATCCCAGCAGGCCGATGGCGCCGGGCAGATTGCGCAGGTCGGGCAGGCGGAACTCGCGCGGGCTGTCGTAGCCCAGCAGCATCCGCAGCGCGCTCTGGACCGGACCGATGGGATGCAGGATATCCAGATAGGCGTAGGCCACGATGTAGGTGGGCACCGCCAGCGGCAGCAGCATCGCCCAGGACAAAGTGCGGCGCAACGGAAAGTCGTAGGCGGTGACCAGCCAGGCGCCGCCCACGCCCAGCCCGGCGCTGAGGATCCCGACGCCCGCCAGGAGCGCCAGCGTCCGGGCAAAAGCGCCGGGCAGCACGTAATCCAGCAGGTGTGCCCAGTGCTCGAACGAACCCTGAGCGGCCAGGCTCAGCAGCGAGGCGACGGGCGCCAGTACGCCGATCCCCGCCAGGATCATGCCAAAGTGCCAGATGCGCGCCTGAGCGCGCGACCCAGAGGGAAAGCCGGTCAAGCCATTACCGCCCGGAGGGCGTCCGCTATTGATTCAGTCCAACCTTGTCGACCAGCTCGCTGGCGAGCTTCCGATGCCGGGCGATCTCGGTGAGCGGCAGATCGTCCACCTGCAGCGTGCCGAAGCTCGCGACCACGGGGTCGAGGGCGACGCCGGCCTTGACAGGGTATTCATAGTTCGCCTTGGCGTACAAGCTCTGGGCCTCGTCGGAGACCAGATACTCCAGCAACTGGACCGCCTGGGCCTGATGAGGGGCATGCCGGGCGACGGCCGCGCCCGAGATGTTCACGTGCGTGCCCGCGGAACCCTTGAAGGTTGGGCGCACGACTTTGATGGCCTCGCCCCACTTGTAGCCGTCGGAGTCCGGTGGTGAGTTTTTCATCCGGCCCACATAATAGGCATTGGCGATGCCGATGTCGCAGATGCCGCCTAGAATGTCTCGCGCCACGTCACGGTCGCCGCCCGTCGCGGGCCGTCCGAGGTTGGCCTTGACGCCGCGCAGCCACTGCTCGGCCGCCGCGGCGCCGTCGTGCGCGATCAACGCCGCAATCAGCGCGGTGTTGTAGGGGTGCTGGCCCGAGCGGATGCAGACCTTGCCTTTCCATTTCGGATCGGCGAAATCCTCGTAATTCAGAGCCTGAATGTCCAGGTCCTTGGCAACGTAGGCGACGCGGTCGCGCAGCGACAGCGCATACCACTGGCCGTCGGCGCCGCGCAGGTTCGCCGGGATCACGGATTCCAGTACCTTGGACTGCACGGGCTGGGTGATGCCGCCATCGACCAGGTCGAGCAGATTGCCGATGTCCACGGTCATCAGCACGTCGGCCGGGGATTGCGCCCCCTCGGTCTTGACACGTTCGAGCAGACCGTCCTTGACGAACACGGTGTTGACCTTGACGTTCGACTGCTGGGTGAAGGCGTCCAGCAGCGGCTGGATCAGCTTGGGCTCACGGGTGGTGTAGAGGTTCACTTCGGCGGCCATTGCGGCCGAAGCCGCCAGCATCGGCAAGCCGAGCGCCAGTGCGGCCAGCCGATGCTTGAATCGGGAAGGGTTGGAAAGGGGCGAGGGCATGCGAATGGCTCCCGTGGCGGTCTGCGCCGAGTGCGTGGTTAAGAGGGTATTGAGGGCAGGAATGATAATGATTATCAAAACTTCCGCAGTGCAAAGATTACCTGACCGCTACTTGAAAGTAAACTGAAACGAAGCGGCGCAGCGGGGTAGGGTGCGTCGGTGCGCCGCTCCGCAGGCATCCCGGGCCGATGTCTGCGGAGCGGCTGGGGCCTGGCGCGCGTTTCGCGTGCGGGCCCGGCGAGCCTCGGACTTATTGCAGGCGGATGTTCTGCGAGCGGATGATGCCGCCCAGCAGCTCGGTTTCCTTTTCCACGCGGGTCTTCATGCCCTCGGGCGTCGTGCCCACCGCCTTCCAGCCTTGCGTGAGCAGTTTTTCCTGGGTGGCGGGGGTCTTGAGGATGTCCATGATGCTGGCCGAGATTTTCTGCTGGACGGCCTCGGGCAGGCTCGCCGGTCCGACGAGCGCGGTCCAGACCTCGAGGGTGAAATCCTTGACCCCGGCTTCGGACAAGGAAGGCACGCTCGGCACGAGCGGGCTCGGGCCGGCGGTGGTCACGCCGATCGCCTTGAGCTTGCCCGCCTCGACCTGGGGCATGGCCACGCCCGGGGGCATCAGCGCCATCTGCACCTGGCCGCCGATCAGGGCCGTCACCACGGCCGGGTTGCCGCCGGTGTAGGGCACCAGCATGGGCTTCAGGCCCGGGACCTCGCCTTTGAGCAGCTCCATGCCCAGGTGCGAAACCGAGCCGACCCCCACCGAGCCGTAGTTCCAGCGGTCGCCTTCCTGCCGGGCTTTGTCGAAGAATGCGGTGCCGCCGGGTTCGCTCGCGGGCGCGACCAGGATCAGCGGCGCGGTCGTCAGCAGGCTGATGTAGCTGAAATCCTTGACGGGGTCGTAGGGCAGGCTGGGGTAGAGCATCTGGGACGAGGTCAGGTTGCCGTTGATGACGATGCCCAGTGTGTGCCCGTCGGTCGCCTTGGCCACGTGGTCGGCTGCGATATTGCCGCTCGCCCCGGGCTTGTTCTCGATGATGACGGGTTGGCCCAACAGCTTGGAGAGTGGCTCGGAAAGAGTGCGCGCGACCATGTCCGGGGTGGATCCCCCGGGAAAGCCCACGACCAGTTTGACCGGCTGGGTCGGCCAGTCCTGGGCATGCGCGCCCATCGATGCGGTGAGAGCTGCGGCGGCCGCGGCCATGACGAATGTGCGACGTTGCATTGAAGGTCTCCGTGGAAAGTTTTGTCTGGGTGATCAAATGGGCGGGGGCAGGGTGTCGTCGTCCAGGCCGAGCCACGCCCCCGCACGGCGCAGCTCGTCTTGCAGATCCCGGGTCGGCAGGCGGCGCGGCGGAATTCCCCGGTGGATGGCGAGCGCGGCCCCCGTGCCCGCCGCCTGCCCCATGACGAAACAGCCGCCGGACACGCGCGCGGCCGACTGGCCGCCGTGCGTCATGCCGGCGCAGCGGCCCGCCACCAGGAGGTTGTCGATGCCTTGGGGCAGCAGCATGCGCCAGGGGAGGTGGTTGTATCCGCGGCTGGCGGCCCGGCCGGCCGCGTCCTGCGTGCCGTGCGGCCAGCGGAACTCGACGCGTCCGGCCATGTGTTCCTCGACCGGCCAGCCGTTCACGCCGACCGTGTCCTCGAAGCTCGCGCAAGCCAGCACATCGTCCTCGGTCAGGACGTAGTCGCCCACGATGCGCCGGGTTTCGCGGATGCCGAGCTGCGGCGGCAGATCCAGGAGGTAGGCGTGCTCGAAGCCGGGCATGTCGCGCCGCAGGAAGCCCATGAACTGTGCGGCTTGCCGCCGACCTTCGCTCTCGGCGGCGGACAACTGCCAGGCGTCTGTGCCGTCCACGGGTCCGCCGTCGGGGCGTGCAAGCTGGGTCACGTTCGCACGCCATTCGGCCGGGTTCTTTTGCGGGCGCAGAATCGGCCCCTGGCGCGCAAACCGTTCGCCGCGGGCCTCGGCCGCGCGCATGCGTTCGACCACGTGGCGCCAGGCCTCGCCGGCGCGGACCGGGTCGACGCCGCCGATCCGCATCATTGTGCTGGGATACATCATGGCTTGGCCGTCGGTACCTTTTTCGTACGGAACGCCTGCCAGGGCCGCGACGTCGCCGTCGCCGGTGCAGTCGATGAACTGGCGCGCGCGGATCGCGGCACGTCCGGATTTGGTCTCGACCATGACGACGTCGATGCCGCCGTCCTCGCGCATCAGCACGTCCGCAACCCACGCGTGCAGCAGGACGCGGGCGCCGGATGCCGCCAACAGCTCGTCGGCCGCCACCTTGTAGGCTGCGGTGTCATAGGCCTGCGCCGCCATGCGTCCGCCAAAGAGCAGATGGGGCGTATTGAGGCCGCCGAGCGCGTCGATGCGCTCGAGCAGTTCCGCGCCGGCGCCTTGGACGACCTGGCGAAGCACGCCGTGGACGTTGGCGTGCAGGCCACAGAAATTGGTCACCCCTGCGGCGGTGCCCATACCGCCCAGGAATCCGTAGCGCTCGACCAGCAGGGTGCGCACGCCGCCGCGCGCGGCGCCGACCGCCGCCGCCAGGCCCGCCGGCCCGCCGCCCAGCACCAGCACGTCGACCTCGTCGATGAGCGGCGTGCGCCGTGCAGGCTCGGTGATGGATGGTGGGATTGTCGAGCTCATGATGTGCTTGAAATATACCAGACCGGATGGCGGGCCCTCATTCCTCGACGAAGGCTTCTTTGCGCCGCTTGCGGATGGCCGGCAGCACCATCGCGGCGAGCAGCGCGGCGGCGGACAGCAGCAGCGTGGCGGAGATCGGCCGGCTCACGAGGATGCTCCAATCGCCGCGGGACAGCAGCAGGGCGCGGCGCAGGTTTTCCTCCATCATTGGACCCAGGATCAGCGCCAGCAGCAGCGGCGCCGGCTCCAGGCCGAGTTTGATGAAGACATAGCCGATGAGGCCGAACCAGCCCAGCATCCAGATGTCCCACGCACTGTTGCTCAGGGAGTAGGCCCCGATGGCGCAGAACAACACGATGGCGGGAAACAGCCAACGGTACGGCAGCGTCAGCAGCTTCACCCAGAGGCCGACCAGCGGCAGGTTGAGGACGACGAGAAACGCATTGCCGATCCACATCGAGGCGATGAGCCCCCAGAACAGCTCGGGATTGCTCGTCATGACCTGGGGCCCGGGCTGAATATTGTGGATGATCATGGCGCCGACCATCAGGGCCATCACGCTGTTGGGCGGTAGGCCCAGCGTCAGCAACGGGATGAATGCAGTCTGCGAGCCCGAATTATTGGCCGCCTCGGGCGCGGCGACGCCCCGGATATTGCCGTCGCCCAGGGGGATCTCGCCGGGCTTGAGCTTGATTTTCTTTTCGGCCGTATAGGCCGCGAAGGACGAGAGCACGGCACCACCGCCGGGGAGAATCCCGAGGAAGCTCCCGATCAGCGTGCCGCGAAAGATGGCGGGCGTCATGTGCTTCCAGTCCTTTCGGCTGGGGTACAGGCTGGACAGGCCGACTTTGACGATCTGCCGCTGTTCGTCGGCCCGCGACAGGTTGGCGATGATTTCACCATAGCCGAACAGGCCCATGGCGATGACCACGAAGTCGATCCCGTCGGCCAGCTCGGGGATCTCGAAACCGTAGCGCTGTATGCCCGAATTGACGTCGGCCCCCATCATTCCGAGCAGCAGGCCCAGCACGATCATGCCCAGCGCCTTGAGCACGGAGCCCGAGGCCAGGATCACGGATCCGATCAGCCCCAGGACAATCAGGGAAAAATACTCAGCGGGCCCGAACTTGAACGCCATTGCCGTCAGCGGGATGGCAAAGGCGGCGATCACCACGGTGCCAAAACAACCCGCCACGAACGAGCCCACGGCGGCGGCCGTCAGGGCGGGGCCCGCGCGGCCCTTGCGGGCCATCTGGTAGCCGTCGAGAGTCGTGACCACCGAAGAGATCTCGCCTGGCAGGTTGACCAGGATGGAGGTCGTGGAGCCGCCGTAGGCCGCGCCGTAATAGATGCCCGCGAGCATGATCAACGCCGAGGTGGGGTCCAGCGCGTAGGTGCTGGGCAGGAGTATCGCGATGGTCGCCGTCGGCCCCAGGCCGGGCAGGATGCCGATCATGGTGCCCAGGAGGCAGCCGGCGAAGGCATAGGCGAGGTTGTGAAGCGTAAAGGCGACGCTGAATCCCAGGGCCAGGTTCTGCAACACGTCCATGGCGAAGGTTTCCTTTTCCGGTGGTTCAGCCGGCGATGAAGCCCGGCCAGGCCGGCAGTTGCATGCCCAGGCCCTTGACGAAGATCAGCCAGCCGCCCAGGGCCAGCACGGTGGCGAGGAGGGCCGCTTCACCCAACCGGAACTGCGAGCCTGCGCGGGCGGCCGCAATGGTGGCGATCCAGGCGGCCAGCACGAATCCGAACGCCGGGATGCCCAGCGCGGGCCAGCCGCCCAGCAGGGCTGCAAACAGGGCGTTGGCGAGGATGATGAAGACCAGGGGCTTGCCGGCCCATCGGCCGATCGGCTCGCCGTCAGCGGTTTCGAGGGTCAGGGACTTGATGCAGACGGCCAGGCCGATCAGGACCAGCAGGGCGCTGCACAGCAGCGGGAAATAGCCCGGGCCCATGTGTGCGCTGGTGCCGATCCGATAGGCCGTCGCGCCCCAACCGAAACAGGCTCCGGTGATCACGAAGAGCAGGCCGGAGAAAAAGTCCTTTTGGCTTTTGATGCGCATGGGCGGTGATCCCGTTGGGCGGGCAGACGCACGGCGCCCCCCGCGGTGAAGGCCGATGGCGCGGCCCGGCAATGGACGGATTGTATTGCAGCCCACGCGGTGGCGCGGCCAATTCGACCCGCGGTGTAGAATGCTACTCTCGGGCGGAAGAGGGCGCGAATGCGGCCCCGAGCGCGGCGCGAGACCACCCCGGCCCCGTTCGTGACATGTCTCCCGGCGTTGCTGAACAGCGCCTGATTTGTCCTATGTCAAGAAAACTGACCAGACCCGTGCAGTAGCGGCTTGTAATCCGCCCTTGCGGCCCTACCATTCCCATACGACAGTTTCACTCCTATACGATCAGTTTGATACGCAATCACCATGGCAGCTTTCAATTCCGAGCAGGTCCTCAGCGTGCGCCACTGGAACGACACGCTGTTCTCTTTCAAAACCACGCGGGATCCCGGGCTGCGCTTCCATAACGGCCATTTCGTCATGCTGGGCCTCGAGGTCGACGGCAAGCCCTTGATGCGCGCCTACAGCATCGCCAGCGCGAACCACGAGGACAATCTCGAGTTTCTCAGCATCAAGGTGCCCAACGGCCCGCTCACCTCGCGCTTGCAGCACCTCAAGGCGGGCGACTCCATCCTGGTCAGCCGCAAGCCGGTCGGCACGCTAGTGGCCGACGACCTCGTACCCGGTCGACGCCTGTATCTGTTCGCCACCGGGACGGGCCTGGCGCCGTTCATGAGCATCATCAAGGACCCCGAGGTCTACGAGCGCTTCGAAAAGGTGGTGCTGGTGCACGGGGTGCGCTTTGCGAGCGAGCTCGCCTACTCGGACTACATCCGCGAAGAGCTGCCCCAGGATGAATACCTGGGCGAGATGGTGCGCGACAAGCTCATCTACTACCCGACGGTCACTCGCGAGCCCTTCGCGCATCAGGGCCGCATCACCGCGCTCGTGGATAGCGGGCAATTGTTCCGCGACATCGATTTGCCGCCCTTGGATCCAGCCGTCGACCGCGCGATGATCTGCGGCAGTCCCGCGATGCTCGCCGACGTGCGCCGGATGCTCGACGACCGGGGATTTTCGGTGTCGCCCGGGGTGGGCGAGCCGGGCGACTACGTCTACGAGCGCGCCTTCGCCGAAAAATAAGGCGTTGCCCAGTTCGCGCGACACGGCCCTCCGGCGGATCGTCCGGGGGGCTTTTACTTTTGTCTATTGATCTGTACACTTTGATAGTTGTTAAATTCGAGACACGGACCATCACCATGAGCAAGGCAATCATCCATACCGACACCGCGCCGGCCGCGGTCGGCCCGTACTCCCAGGCCGTCAGCGCCACGGCGGGCCGGCTGGTCTTCCTATCGGGTCAGATCGGCCTCGAGCCGGGCACCGGCGAGCTGGTTTCCGAGAACTTCGAGGGCCAGGTGCGCCAGTCCTTCGCCAATATGCAGGCGGTCATCGCGGCGGCCGGCGGCACCCTCGACAACGTGGTCAAGCTCACCTTGTTCCTGACCGATCTCAGCAAGTTCGCCAGCGCCAATGCGATCATGGCCGAAATCATCCCCGAGCCCTATCCGGCGCGGTCGACGATCGGCGTGGCCAGTCTGCCCAAGGGCGCGCAATTCGAGGTCGAGGCCATCCTCGCCCTTTAGAGGGCCCGTTGAGCGTCGCCGCCCCATCCCGTAAAGCCGCCGCGCGCAAACCGGCGCCGGCCAGGGAGCCCATCGCCTCGCTGGAACGCAAATTCCGCAAACTCGGCTTGTGCGAGCCGGCGGATTTCATCGTCCACCTGCCGCTGCGCTACCTGGACGAGACCCGCATCACGCCCATCGCGCGGGCCAGGGCCGGACAACACGCGGTTCTAGAGGGCGAGATCATCCACAGCGAGGCGCAGTTTCGGCCCCGGCGCCAGTTGCAGGCCGTGCTCGAGGACGGCAGCGGGCGCATCACGCTGCGCTGGCTGCACGCCTATCCCGGCCAGCAAGAGCGCCTGCGCGCGGGCCGGCGGGTGCGGGCGCGCGGCGAGGTGCGCGCGGGCTTCAACGGCCCCGAGATCGTCCATCCCCTGATGACGGAGGCCGGTGCCGCGCTGCCGCGCACCCTCACGCCCGTCTACCCGACCACTCAGGGCCTGAGCCAGGCGAGCCTGCGCAAGGCGATCGACGAGGCGTTGGCGGGCGCCGACCTGGACGACACCCTCCCGCGACAAATCCGCGAGGCCTATGATCTGGCCCCGTTCGACGAATCCCTGCGGATGCTGCACCATCCCGTGCCCGAGGTGTCGCTCGACAGCCTGGCCGAGCATCGCCATCCCGCCTGGCGGCGCATCAAGTTCGACGAGTTGCTGGCCCAGCAGTTGGCTCTGGCCGTGGCGCGTGCGGCCCGGCTGGCCCAGCGCGCGCAGCCGCTGGCGCCGGGGGGGGCGCTGCTCGAGCGCCTGCGCGCCAGCCTGCCATTCGCCCTCACCGGAGCGCAGCAGCGCGCAATCGCACAGATCGCGGCCGATCTGGCCCTGGGCCATCCCATGCATCGCCTGCTGCAAGGCGACGTGGGCAGCGGCAAGACCATCGTGGCGGCTTTCGCCGCCGCGCACGCGATCGCGGCCGGCGCGCAGGTGGCGATCATGGCGCCGACGGAAATCCTCGCCGAACAGCACTTGCGCAAGTTCTCTGAGTGGCTCGAACCCCTCGGGGTGCAGGTAGCCTGGCTCACGGGGGCGGTGGCCGCCGCGCCGCGCCGTGCGGCGCTTGCCGCCATCGCCTCCGGCGAGGCGCGGCTGGTGGTCGGCACCCAGGCTCTGATCCAGGACAAGGTCGTTTTTCGGAACCTGGGATTGGTGATCACCGACGAGCAACATCGTTTCGGCGTGGGCCAGCGCCTGGACCTCAATCGCAAGGGCGAGGCCGGGGATGCCCTGCCGCATCAACTCAGCATGAGCGCAACCCCGATCCCGCGCACCCTGGCGATGGCGTTTTTCGCCGACATGGAGATCTCGGTCATCGACGAGTTGCCGCCGGGGCGCTCACCGGTGCTTACCAAGTTGTTCGCCGACACCCGCCGCGACGAGATTCTGGCGCGGATCGGCGACGAAGTCAGGGCAGGGCGGCAGGCCTACTGGGTCTGCCCGCTGGTCGAGGAAAGTGAGGCGTTGCAGCTCCAGACCGCCGTGGACACCTGGGAGCGCCTGCGTGGCATTCTGCCGGACCTGCGGGTCGGCCTGATGCATGGACGCCTGCCGGCGCAGGACAAGGCCGAGGTGATGGGGGCGTTTCGCGAGGGGCGCATCGACTTGCTGGTCAGCACGACCGTGATCGAGGTGGGCGTTGACGTGCCCAATGCCACGCTGATGGTGATCGAGCACGCCGAGCGCTTCGGCCTGGCGCAGCTCCACCAACTGCGTGGCCGTGTCGGCCGCGGCGCGCACCAGTCCGCTTGCGTGCTGCTCTACCAGCCGCCGCTGTCAGGGGTGGCGCGCGAACGGCTGCGGGCCATGTACGAAACCAGCGACGGCTTCGAGATCGCGCGCCGCGATCTCGCGCAGCGCGGGCCGGGCGAGCTGTTGGGGATCCGCCAGTCCGGGCAGGCGCCACTGCGTTTTGCCGATCTCTCGGACGACGAGGGCTTGCTGGACCAGGCCCGCGAAGCGGCGGCCCGGCTGGCGGCCGATTTTCCAGAACATGCGCTGGCTCATCAGCGCCGCTGGATGCAGGGCCGGGCGCAGTATCTGCGCAGTTGAACCTTCCAGGCTGCATCCACGCATTGCGAGACGCAAGGAATCATCATGACGTTGACGGAATTGAAGTACCTCGTGGCCGTGGCGCGGGAGCGCCACTTCGGGCGCGCTGCCGAGGCGTGCTTCGTCAGCCAGCCGACCCTGTCGGTGGCCATCCGCAAGCTCGAGGAAGAACTGGGGGTGGTCCTCTTCGAGCGCGGCGGCGCCGAGGTCGGCATCACGCCGATTGGCCTGCGTGTCGTTGCCCAGGCCCAACGTGTCCTCGAAGAAAGCGCCAACCTGCGCGAAATCGCTCGTCAGGGCCACGATCCCCTCGAGGGCCCTTTGCGCGTGGGCGTGATCTACACCGTCGGCCCATATCTGCTGCCGCATCTGGTCCCGGCGCAGATTCGCTCGATGCCTCAGATGCCGCTGCTGCTTCAGGAAAACTACACCGCTCGCCTGCTCGAGCTGCTGCGCCAGGGCGAGATCGACTGCGCGATCCTCGCGCTGCCCCTGCCGGATGCGGGATTCGCCCAGTGCGCTCTGTACGACGAACCGTTCTGCGTCGCCCTGCCGCACAATCACCCCTGGGCGTCGAGCAAGCAGATCGATTCCGCGAGACTCAAGGAGGAAACCATGCTGTTGCTGGGTGCCGGACACTGTTTCCGCGATCAAGTGCTCGAGGTCTGTCCGGAGCTCTCCCGCTTTTCGGCGTCCAGTGAGGGCATCCAACGGACCTTCGAAGGGTCCTCGCTCGAAACCATTCGCCACATGGTTGCCGCCGGCATCGGCATCACCGTCATGCCGGCCAGCGCCCTGGGCGTGCATGGCGAAGAGAACCAACTCCTGGCTTTCGTGCCCTTCAAGCCGCCGGTCCCCGACCGCCGGGTGGTCCTGGTCTGGCGCAAGAGCTTCCCGAGATTGGCCGCGATCGAAGCTTTGGTACAGGCCGTGCGCCATTGCGGCATACCGGGCGTGGCCATGCTAGCGGACGCCGCCGCGCTCGAGAGCGAAGCGGGCTAGCCGGTCCGGCGAGGCCTGGACCTGGCCCGAAAGGCGTACGCGTAAACCCTCACGCAGGCCGCGCCCACGCCTTTTGACTTTCGATGTATTCTCTTCGAGAGTTTTCAAAGGAGGCTGTTATGAAGATCCGTGTAACCCCGGTGGCGGCGGCGCTAGGCCTTGCTGCTGGCATGCTGATATCCTCGGTTGCCAGCGCCGACACCATCAAGATCGCTATTGCGGGTCCCTTCACCGGTGCCCTTACCCAATACGGCGACATGGTCAAGGAGGGGGTCGATACCGCAATCGAGACCATCAACGCGTCCGGCGGCGTGCTCGGCAATCAACTCGAGGCCGTCGTCATGGACGACGCGTGCGAGCCCAAACAAGGCCCCGTGGTCGCCAACCGCGTGGTCAACGAAAAGATTCACTACGTGGTCGGCCACGTGTGTTCGGGCGCCACCATCGCGGCCGCGCCCGTCTACAACACCGAGGGCGTGGTCATGGTTTCGCCCTCGGCGACCTCGCCGCTGGTCACCGACGGCAAGAACTTCGACATGATCTTCCGCACCATCGGGCGCGACGATCAGCAAGGCCCCGCGGCCGCCCAGTTCATCGCCGAAAAGATCAAGCCCACATCGGTCGCCGTCCTGCACGACAAGCAGTCCTATGGCCAGGGCATCGCCACCGCAGTTAAAAACGATCTCGAAAAAGCCGGCATCAAGATCGTGCTCTTCGAAGGCATCAACGCTGGCGACAGCGACTACTCGGCCGTCATCACCAAGCTCAAATCCTCGGGCGCCGATTTCGTGTATTACGGCGGCTACCATCCGGAAATGGGCCTGCTGCTGCGCCAGGGTGCCGAACAAGGCCTCAACGTCAAGTTCATGGGCCCCGAAGGCGTCGGCAATCCCGACATCAATGCCATCGCCGGCCCGGCCGTCGAAGGTATGCTCGTCACCTTGCCAGCGGACTTCACGCAGAATCCGGACAACGCCGCGGTCGTCAAGGCGTTCAAGGACAAGAACCGCAATCCGGGCGGCGCATTCCAGCTCACGGCCTATTCGGCGCTGCAATCCATCGCCACGGGCATCAAGGGCGTCGGCGCGGACGATCCGGTCAAGGTCGCCGCCTGGCTGCACGGCAACGCGGTCAAAACTCCGATCGGCGAGATCGCCTGGAACCAGCAAGGCGACCTCAAGGACTTCAAGTTCGACATCTTCACCTGGCACGCCGACGGCAGCAAGACGGTCTTCAAGTAAGCTCATGCGCCGGCGCCCCCATGGGCTCCGGTCCGACGGCAGGCCCAAGGGGCGCGGCAGGTGCCGCGCCCTTCGCGATTCCACGACATGTGTGAACGGGCCTTAATCGTACAATGGCTCCCCTATGACACAAGACCTCACTCTCGCACTGATCGGCGGCGGCAATATGGCCACCGCCTTGGCCACCGGGCTCATCGGGCGGCGCTGCGCCGCGGCCGACATCCACGTCATTGATCCGAACGAGGCGCTGCGCGAGCGATGGGCCGAACAAGGCTCTACCGCCTCGGCCATGCCCGACGAACGCCTGTCCGCCTGCCGCGTCTGGTTTTTCGCGGTCAAGCCGCAGGTCATGCGCGAGGTCGTGCGCCAATGCCGGCCTTTCCTGCGGCCGGGCACGCTGGTGATCAGCATCGCCGCCGGCATTCCCGCCGAGACCATCGGCCGCTGGCTGGGCGAGGCCGACGCGCCCTATGCCCGGCTCGTGCGCTGCATGCCCAACACGCCCGCCCTGATCGCCAGCGGCATTACCGGCATGTATCCGATGCGGGGGGTCGAGGCGGACGATCGCGCGCTGGCCGAAAGCCTGCTGCGCGCGGTGGGCGAGGTGGTCTGGGTCGAGCGCGACGAGGCGATCGACGCCGTGACCGCCGTGTCGGGCAGCGGTCCGGCCTATGTGTTTCTGTTCCTCGAGGCCCTGATCGAGGCCGGCGTCGAGCAGGGCCTCTCGCCCGAGCAGGCACGGCAGCTCGCGCTGGCGACCTTGCACGGCGCTACGCAGCTTGCCGCCTTGTCGCCCGATGCACCATCGGTCCTGCGTGAGCGGGTCACCTCCAAGGGCGGGACCACCGCCGCGGCCCTGGCCGTATTCCAGGAGGCGGACTTCACCGGGATCGTGGGCCGGGCCGTCCAGGCGGCGGCCGAGCGTGCGGCGGCGCTTGCGCGCGAGCTCTCGGGCGCGCCCGAGTGAACGCCGCGCCGCACGTTGCATAGCGGGCCTTGCGCGGCCCGGCGCTGAATCCGATCTTCCGGCCTCGACCATCGCAAACCGATGTAAGGGATTAACCGTAGTGACACCCATTCGGCTACTCGTCAGAATTACGCCTGCCGCTCAGGGCGGAAAGCTGAAAACCCAGGCTTACCGTTGAATGGCTGACGCCCCAATAGGGCGCAGGTATTTTGCGGTTGGCTCTACCGGAGACTATTCGAATGAATTTCGAGAAGCGCGTCACACCCCTCATGTTGGCGATCGGCGCCATGACCATGGCCGCCGGCGTCCAGGCGGATACCCTCAAGATCGGGATTCCGCAGCCCATGACGGGCCCGGCCACCCAGTATGGCGACCAGATCCAGGCGGGTGCCTTGACCGCGATCGATGCGCTCAATGCCGCCGGCGGCATCAAGGGCATGAAGATCGAGCCGCTGCTGATCGACGACGGTTGCGAACCCAAGCAGGCCGTCCCCGCCGCCAACCGCGTGATCAACTCCGGCGCCAAGTTCGCCGTGGCGCACGCGTGCTCCGGCACCACCGTCCCGGCCGTCAACGTCTACGAACAGGAAGGCATCGTCGCGATCACTCCGGGCGCGACTTCGCCCCTGGTCACCGACACGATCAAGCCGCATTTCTTCTTCCGCACCATTGGCCGCGACGATCAGCAAGGCCCATTCGCCGCCGACTATATCGCCAAGCAGCTCAAGCCCTCCAAGGTTGCCATCCTGCACGACAAGCAGACCTACGGTTCGGGCGTCGCCACCCAGGTCCAGACCGCTTTGCAGAAGAGCGGCGTGAACGTCGCCATGTTTGAGGGGATCAACGTGGGCGACAGCGACTATTCCGCCGTGATCTCCAAGCTCAAGGCGCTGGGCCCCGACCTGATCTACTTTGGCGGCTATCACGCCGAACTCGGCCTGCTGCTGCGCCAGGCGCGCGAGCAGGGCCTCGACACCCAGTTCATGGGCCCCGAAGGCGTGGCCAACAAGGACTTGGTAGCCATCGCCGGCCCGGCCGTCGACAAGCTCCTGGTCACCTTGCCGGCGGACTTCACTAAAATGAAGGGCAACGAGCAGATTCTCGAGCACTTCAAGCAGTACAAGCGCAGCCCGGACGGCGCCTTCACCATGACCGCCTACGCCGCCGTTCAAATCCTGGCCGACAGTATCAACGCTGTGGGCGCCGACCCCGCCAAGGTCGCCGACCACATGCACAGCAGCAGCTTCAACACCGCCATCGGCAAGGTGGACTACGACGCCAAGGGCGACCTGAAACACTTCGAGTTCGCGGTGTTCCGCTGGGACGGTCAAGGCAGTATGACCCAGATCCAGCCCTGATCGAGGACCGCCAGCCCGGGCGCCGGCCTGGGCTGGTCCTGATCGCGGTCTCGCGGGCGCTCGCGGCCCGCGGTCGATTTCTTCCCCGGAAATCCTCTCCCTCCCTGGAAATCCTCTCTTTATGTCCGATCTGCTTCCTCTCCTTACGCAACAGCTCTTCAACGGACTGTCGCTCGGCGCGATCTATGCGCTGATCGCCATCGGCTACACCATGGTCTACGGCATCATCGGGATGATCAACTTCGCGCATGGCGAAATCTACATGATCGGCGCCTATGTCGGCCTGGTGACTTTGTCGGCCATCGGCGTGAACAGCGGCCTGCCGCTGCCGGTCATCATCCTGCTCATGCTGCTGGTGGCGATCCTGGTGACCGCGGTCTATGGCTTTGCGGTCGAGAAGGTCGCTTATGCGCCCTTGCGCGGCAGCCCCCGGCTGGTGCCCCTGATCTCGGCGATCGGGATGTCGATCTTCCTGCAAAACTGGGTGGCCACGGGACAGGGCGCGCGCGACATGGCCGTGCCTTCGTTGATCTCCGGCTCGGTCGAGTTCACCTTCGGGGGCAGCGACTTCACCGTCACCGCGCCGTATTCGCGCATCATGATCATCGTGGTGACGATATTGCTGATGATCGGCCTGTCCCTGTTCATCAAGTATTCGCGCACGGGCCAGGCCTCGCGCGCCTGCTCGCAAGACCTGCATATGGCCAATCTGCTGGGCATCGACACCAACCGCATCATTTCCTTCACATTCGTGATCGGGGCGATGCTGGCGGCGGTGGGCGGCGTGCTGATCGCCTTGGCCATCGGCAAGCTCAATCCCTTCATCGGCTTCATTGCCGGCATCAAGGCTTTCACGGCGGCCGTGCTGGGCGGCATCGGCAGCATCCCCGGCGCCATGCTGGGCGGCGTCCTGCTGGGTCTGGCCGAGACCTTCGCCGCCGCGTTCATCTCCTCTCAGTACAAGGACATCGTCGCCTTCCTGTTGCTGGTGTTCATTCTGCTGTTCCGTCCGACGGGCCTGCTGGGCAAACCCGAAGTGGAAAAAGTCTAATGTTTCAGAACCTCAAAAACGCGGTGATCGCCGCCATCATGGCGGGGGTCATCATCGCCCCGGTCTTCGGCCTGCAGATTCTGCGCCGTGGGCAGGAGACCTACCTCCAGCCCGAGTGGGACTACATCCTTGGCGGCATGGCGATCATTTTCGTGATCCAGCTCCTGCGGCCGCTGTTCATCCGCAGGAAATCCGGCGATGCGCCGCGCTGGCGCCTGCCGGCGATCTCGGACAAGGGGCGCCAGCGGGCCGTCCTGGTGCTGGTACTGTTCGCCCTGGTGTGGCCGTTTTTTACGGGCCGCGCCCAGGTGGACATCGCCACCCTGGTGCTGATCTACATCATGCTCGGCCTGGGCCTCAATATCGTAGTGGGCTTCGCGGGGCTGCTCGACCTGGGTTTCGTCGGCTTTTACGCCGTGGGTGCCTACACCTACGCCTTGCTCTTCCACTGGGCGGGGTGGGGCTTCTGGCAGGCCCTGCCGCTGGCCGGCCTGATGTCTGCGTTCTTCGGTTTCATCCTGGGCTTTCCGGTGCTGCGGCTGCGTGGCGACTACTTGGCCATCGTCACCCTGGGCTTTGGCGAGATCATTCGCTTGATGCTCATCAATCTCTATGGCCTGACAGGCGGCCCGGATGGGATTTCCGGTATCCCCAAACCATCATTTTTCGGCTATCAGCTCGTGCGCCGCTCGACTGACGGCACCCCGACCTTTCACGAAATGATGGGCTGGACCTTCAACAGCCAGGACGTGGTGATCTACCTATACTTGATGGCGCTGTGTCTGGCCTTGGTGACGCTGTTCGTCTCGAGCCGGGTCATCCGCATGCCGATCGGCCGCGCCTGGGAGGCCTTGCGCGAGGATGAGATCGCCTGCCGGTCGTTGGGCCTCAACCCCACCACGATCAAGCTCTCCGCCTTCACCATGGGGGCAATGTTCGCCGGCTTCGGCGGTGCGTTCTTCGCCGCGCGTCAGGGCCTGGTCAATCCCGAGTCCTTCACCTTCATCGAATCCGCGCTGATCCTGGCCATTGTCGTGCTGGGAGGCATGGGCTCGCAGGTCGGGGTGATCCTCGCGGCGATCCTGCTGACGGTGGTTCCCGAGATCGCCCGTGAATTCGCGCAGTACCGGATGCTGATCTTCGGCCTGGTGATGGTGGTCATGATGGTCTGGCGCCCGCAGGGCCTGCTCCCGGTCAAACGTCCGCACGTGGAAATGGAATCATGAGTGAAGCACTATTGAAGGTCAGCGGACTGACCATGCGCTTCGGCGGCCTGCTGGCCGTCGATCAGGTGGAATTCGAGGTTCGCGGGGACGAGGTGTTCGCCATCATCGGTCCCAACGGCGCGGGCAAGACCACGGTGTTCAACTGCGTGGGCGGTTTCTACAAGCCGACCGCCGGCGACATTGTCATGGACGGCCAGCCCATCACTGGCGAGCCCAGCCACAAGGTGGCGCGCCACGGCCTGGTGCGCACGTTCCAGAACGTGCGCCTGTTCAAAAACCTCACCGTGCTGGAAAACCTGCTCGTTGCCCAGCACACCCAGATGCAGACTGGCTTGCTGCACGGGCTGCTCAAGGTGCCGTCCTTTCGCAAGTCGGAATCCGAGGCCAAGCGCCGCGCGGCGGAGTGGCTGGACTTCATGGACATCCGCCAGTACGCCAACCGCGAGGCCGGCAATCTGGCCTACGGACACCAGCGCCGCCTCGAGATCGCGCGCTGCATGATCACCAAGCCACGCCTGTTGATGCTCGACGAACCGGCCGCAGGCCTCAATCCCCAGGAAAAACGCGACCTGCAGGCCCTGATCGACCAGTTGCGCCGCGAGTTCGGCGTGGCCGTCCTGCTAATCGAGCATGACATGAGCCTCGTCATGGGGGTGTCCGACCGTATCCTGGTCATGGAACACGGCAAGCCCATTACCACCGGCCTGCCCGAGGAGGTCCGCACGGATCCCCGCGTCATCAAAGCCTACCTCGGGGAATGAACCGTGCTCAAGCTTGAAAACGTCAACACTTTCTACGGCGCCATCCAGGCGCTCAACGATGTCTCGGTCGAGGTCAACCAGGGCGAGATCGTGACCCTGATCGGTGCCAATGGCGCAGGCAAGACCACCTTGCTGATGACCGTTTGCGGCAACCCCCGGGCGCGCTCGGGCGCCATCCACTTCCTGGGCGAGGACATCACTCACCTGCCCACGCACATGGTCATGCAGCGCGGCATCGCCATTTCCCCGGAAGGCCGACGCGTGTTCCCAGACCTGACGGTGGCCGAGAATCTCAATATGGGCGGCTTTTTTCTGGATCGTCGCCAGACCGAGGAAAGCCTCGAGCACGTCTTTGAGCTGTTCCCGCGCCTCAAGGAACGCGCCGGCCAGCGCGCCGGCACCATGTCGGGCGGCGAGCAGCAGATGCTGGCCATCGGCCGCGCCCTGATGACGCGGCCCAAGCTGCTGCTGCTCGATGAACCGACCTTGGGCCTCGCGCCTCTGATCATCGCCCAGATCTTCGATATCATCCGCACCATCCGCGAGGAGGGCGTGACGGTATTTCTGGTCGAGCAGAACGCCAACAAGGCCTTGCAGGTGGCCGATCGCGGCTACGTGCTCGAGACCGGCAAGGTCGTGCTGCACGATACGGGTGCGAACTTGCTGGTCAACGACGAGGTCCGCAAGGCCTACCTGGGCGCCTGAGCGTGCGGCGCGGATTGTGCGCCGCATGCTCAGAGGCGCCTATGTGAGGTCCTGGGCCGCGAGGGCCGCCTTGACCCCTGCGTCGGCCTGCAGACGAGCCTGGAACCGGCGCAGCGCATCCATCCCCGGCAACTCGACCGAGAGCGCGTCGGCCCAGCGCAGGAGCGTGTATAGATAGGGATCGGCCAGCGAGCGCTGGCCGGTCAGCCAATCGCGGTCCTCGAGCTGACGATTGGCCACGGCGAACAGCCCTTGAAGTTTTTCCACCGCCTTGCCCTTGAGAATCTCCGCTACGCCCTCGTCGCCCGCGCCGAAGTGCAGCGCGCCGAATACCAGGGCAAAGGTGCGATGCAGGTCGGCGTTGCAGAACGCCAGCCAGCGGCGGGTTTCCGCCCGCTCGCGGAGCGTCTCGCCCAGCAGCCCGGCCGCAGGGTTGAGCTCTGCGAGGTATTCCAGAATCGCCACGCTCTGGGTCAGCACAAAGTCGCCATCGACCAGGGTCGGCACCGCGCCGACGGGGTTGAGCGCCAGGTACTCGGCCTCTTTGGTCTGTTCGCGCGTGATCCGGCACGTCTCATAGGGCTTGCCGATCCATTCGAGGGCGATATGCGTGACCAGCGGGCAGGCGCCCGGGAAATAATAAAGTTTCATGGTGTGCTCGGCGAGAATCCAAAGGTGAGGAACAGCTTTGTTTATACCACCGGGCGCGGAGCCGGGCGAACCGCGTTCCACGCTGCCCTTGAGTTAGACTATCGGTGCTTGTCATTCGACGCCCATCACTGTGGTTCGCAGGAGTTCCCTCATGGCTGATTCGCCTTTGCGCATTGTTTTCCTGGACCGGGATTCCCTGCCCGCGGATGCCGATTTCCAGGGCCCATCGGTTCCTCACGAGCTGGTCCTGTATCCCCGCACAGCGCCGGAACAGGTCCTCGAACGCATTCGCGACGCCGACGTCGTGGTGGTCAACAAAGTTCCGATTGGGGCCGAATCGCTGCGTCACGCCACGCGCCTGCGTCTGATCGCGTTGATCGCCACGGGCTCCGACAACATCGATCTGGACACCTGCGAGCGGCGCGGCATCGTGGTCTCGAATGTGCGCGACTATGCCGTCCACTCGGTGCCCGAGCACACCATGGCGCTGATGCTCGCCCTGCGTCGCAACCTGATCGCCTATCGACAGTCGGTGATCGACGGCCGCTGGCAGACGGCGAGCAGCTTCTGCTACCTGGATTATCCGATCCGCGATCTGGCGCGCTCGACGCTGGGCATCATCGGCCGGGGTGCGCTGGGCGAGGCGGTGGCCGAACTGGCCCGCGCCTTTGGGATGAAGGTGCAGTTCGCGGCACGCAAGGAGGTCGATGCGCCGGCCGAGGACTACACCTCGTTTTCCCACGTCCTGCGCTCCAGCGACGTCATCAGCCTGCATTGCCCGCTGAATGCACAAACGCGCGGCATGATCGGTGAGGCCGAGTTCGCGCTCATGGAACGGCGCCCCTTGTTGATCAATACCGCGCGCGGCGGCCTGGTGGACGAGCCCGCGCTGGTGCGTGCAATGCGCGAAGGGCGCCTGTCGGGTGCGGCCTTCGACGTGGCCAGCCAGGAGCCCCCCGGGCTGGCACACCCCCTCATGGCCCTGGTCGGCATGCCGAATTTCATTCTCACGCCGCACGTGGCGTGGGCCAGCGACGAGGCCATCGCGGCGCTGATCCAGCAGGTGCGCGACAATATCGAGGCGTTTTGCCGAGACGAACCGCGCAATATGGTGACCGCCTTCAACCGTTGAGGCGCCCATTCCCTTTTCTTCGAGACCACCCATGAACCACCCCTTCCGCGTCGCTATCAACGGCTATGGTCGCATCGGTCGTTGCGTGCTGCGCGCCCTGGTTGAATCCGGCCGGGACCGCGATATCGAACTCGTCGCCATCAACGAGCCGGCCGATCTTTCGTCCATGGCCTACCTGACGCACTTCGATTCGACCCACGGGGTGTTTCCTGGCACGGTCGAGGAAGCGCCCGAAGGCCTGCGGATCAATGGTCGCCTGATCCGCGTCCACCACGGGCGCGCACCCGACGACTGCCCGTGGGGGGACCTCGGCATCGATCTGCTGCTCGAGTGCTCCGGGGCCTACGGGACGCGCGACGCCTTGGAAGCCTTCCTGGATGCGGGCTGTCCGCGCGTCCTGGTTTCGCAGCCCGCACGCAGCGCCGCCGATGTCGACCATACCGTGGTCTATGGCATCAACGACGGGGGGCTGGACGCCAGCCAGCGCATCGTGTCGGCGGCCTCGTGCACGACCAACGCCATCGTGCCCGTGCTCGACTTGCTGGACCGCGGGCCAGGCGTGCGCAATGCCTACCTGACCACGCTGCATTCGGTCATGAACGACCAGCCCATGATCGATGGCTATCATCATGCCGATTTGCGTCGCACGCGCTCGGCGATGCAGTCCATCGTGCCGGTGTCCACCGGCCTGGCGCAAGGCGTCGAGCGCTTGCTGCCCGGCTTGGCCGGCAGAATCCAGGCCAAGGCGGTGCGCGTGCCCATCCTGAACGTCTCCGCCATCGATCTGGCGGTCAATCTGCGCCAGCCGAGCGACGTCGAAGCGCTCAACGGCCTGTTCAGAGAGGCGGCCCGCGAACGGCCCGAGCTGCTGGCTTGCACCAATCGCCCCCATGCCTCGGTCGATTTCAATCACGACCCGCACTCGGCGATCGTCGACCTCAGCCACACCCGTGTGAATGGCGGCGATTTTGCAAACCTGCTGATCTGGTTCGACAACGAGTGGGGCTTTGCCAATCGCATGCTGGATGTCGCCCAGGCCTGGGCGGCGCTGTTCATGGGCGTGTCCGCCGAGGCCGCCGGCCAGCCCTCAATTTTTCCACAAGGAGCACGTCATCATGGCTGAAAGCCGTACCGAAACCGATTCCATGGGCCCGATCGAGGTGCCCGCCGCGCGCTATTGGGGCGCGCAGACCCAGCGCTCGATCCAGAATTTCCCCATCGGTGTGGATCGTTTCCGCTGGCAGCCTCCGGTGATCCGCGCCCTGGGCATCCTCAAAAAAGCCGCCGCTCAGGCCAATGCCGAGCTGGGCGAGCTGCCCCCCGAGATCGGCGGCTTGATCGTGCGCGCGGCCGACGAGGTCATCGCCGGCAAGCTCGACGGCGAGTTCCCCCTGGTGGTGTTTCAGACCGGCTCGGGCACGCAGTCCAACATGAACGCCAACGAGGTGATCGCCAACCGCGCCATCGAGCTCGCGGGCGGCACGATCGGGTCCAAGGCCCCCGTGCATCCGAACGACCACGTCAACCGTGGACAATCCTCCAACGACACATTCCCGACGGCCATGCACATCGCGGTGGCCCAGGAACTTGCCCAGCGCTTCTTTCCGGCGGTCGGCCAGCTGCGCGCGACCCTCGATGCCAAGGCCCGCGCCTACGAAGGGATCGTCAAGACCGGCCGCACCCACCTGCAGGACGCCACGCCCATCACACTGGGTCAGGAAATCAGCGCCTGGGTCGCACAGATTGATTTCGGACTGGATGCCGTGCAGTCGGCCCTGCCGGGCGTCTACGACCTGGCCATCGGCGGTACCGCCGTGGGGACGGGCCTCAACGCCCATCCGCGTTTTGGCGAGCTCGCAGCCGCGCGCATCGCCGACATCACCGGCCTGCCGTTTCGCGGCGCCGCCAACAAGTTCTTTGCGCTCTCGGCGCACGACGCCCTGGTCAGCCTCTCGGCGGCGCTACGCACGCTGGCTGGCGCGCTGATGAAGATCGCCAACGACGTGCGCTGGCTCGCCAGCGGTCCGCGCTGCGGGATCGGCGAGCTCCTGATTCCCGAAAACGAGCCGGGGTCCTCCATCATGCCAGGCAAGGTCAACCCCACGCAATGCGAGGCATTGACCATGGTTTGCGTCCAGGTCTTCGGCAACGATGCGGCCACGGCCTTCGCCGGCTCGCAGGGCAATTTCCAGCTCAACGTCTACAAGCCCGTCATGGTGCACAATGTGCTCGAGAGCATCGAGCTGTTGGCAGACGCCTGCCTGGCGTTCGACGAGCACTGCGCCACGGGCATCGAGCCCAACCGGCCGCGCATCGACGAAAACCTCGAAAAGAACCTGATGCTGGTGACCGCCCTGAACCGCCACATCGGCTACGACAAGGCCGCGGCCATTGCCAAGAAAGCCCACAAAGATCACAGCACGCTGCGCGAGGCCGCCCTGGCCCTGGGATTCCTGAGCGATGCGCAGTACGATGAATGGATCATCCCCTTGGACATGACCCATCCCAGTTGAGGCTTGTATGAAAACCCTTCCAGTCCGCATCAAGCGCGTCTACGAAGAGGCGACGGAGGCCGATGGCTTCCGCGTCTTCGTCGATCGCCTGTGGCCCCGCGGAGTCTCCAAGGCGGACTTCGCCTATGATCTCTGGAGCAAGGATCTTGCACCCAGCCCGGCGCTGCGCACCTGGTTCGGACACAAGGTCGAGCGCTGGGAGGGTTTCCGCGAGCGCTATGCCTCCGAGCTGCACGAGCCGGCGTGCCAACAGGCAATAGGCGGGATATTCGCCGCGGCCAAGGGCAGGGCGGTCACGCTGGTCTACGGCGCGCGCGACCCCGAGCACAACCAGGCCCTGATCCTCGCCGGGGAAATGAACGCCTACGCAAAGCGCCACAAGACCTGAGAATAGGGGGGCCATATGGTGCTGCTTTATTGGGGGGCCGACTCATTGTGGGCCCTGGCCGCCATCGGGCTGATCGTGTCGTTGGCGGTGATCCTGGGGATCCAGGCGCATCGCATGCGGGTGCTTGGCGGCAACGAAGAGCTCGTCGGCATGCATGGCGAGGTGACCCAGGCCTCGGATGGGCGCGGAAAGGCCTATGCTCTGGTGCGCGGCGAGATCTGGCGCGTGCATTCGCGCGAGCCGCTGGCCGAGGGCGACGACGTGCGTGTGCGCGCTGCGCGCGGCCTCACGCTCGAGGTCGAGCGTCCGGCCGAGCGGGCCGGGCGGGCGCCCGACCAACCTTCCACCACCCAAGGGGGTGAATCATGATTTTCCTCGACATCGATACGGGGCTGAGCATTCTGGTCCTCGTCGTCCTAGTGGCGATGCTCTTCAAGCTGTTCCGGATCCTGCGCGAATACGAGCGCGCGGTGATCTTCACACTCGGCCGCTATACGGGCACCAAGGGCCCGGGGCTGGTCATCGTCATCCCGTTCCTGCAGCAGCTGGTGCGGGTCGACCTGCGGGTGGTGACCATGGACATCCCACCCCAGGACGTGATTTCACGCGACAACGTCTCGGTGCAAGTCAACGCAGTGGTGTATTTCCGGGTCGTCGCGCCGGAAAAGGCCATCATCCAGGTCGAGCACTATCTCGAAGCCACCAGCCAGCTCGCACAAACCACGCTGCGCGCCGTGCTCGGCAAGCACGAGCTCGACGAGATGCTGAGCGAACGCGAAAAACTCAACCACGATGTGCAGGTCATTCTCGATGCCCAGACCGATGGCTGGGGCATCAAGGTGACGGCGGTCGAAATCAAGCACATCGACTTGAACGAAACCATGGTGCGGGCGATGGCCCGGCAGGCCGAAGCCGAGCGTGACCGGCGAGCCAAGATCATCCACGCCGAGGGCGAGCGCCAAGCCGCGCAAGCATTGCAGGAGGCCGCGCACACCTTGTCGCAGGAGCCCTCCGCCATGCAATTGCGCTATCTCCAAACCTTGACCCAGGTGGCCGGAGACAAGTCCTCGACCCTGGTCTTTCCGGTGCCCATCGACCTCTTGGCGGGGTTTCTGGGCAAGGGGGCGCCGCCGGCGGCGCCCGACGACGATAGGCGCTAGGGCGTGCTGCCTGGCTCATTGGCCAGCAGTTGGCCGATGACCGCGCCCACCCGCAAGTCGTCGAGCGAGCCGAAATGGTGCAGGCGGATGTCGCCCGCCTGGTCCAGGACGATGAGGCTGGGGGTGCCCTGCAGCCGGTAGGCCTGCATGGTCAATGGGATGGGATTGCCCCTGGGGTCGGCCATGTCGATTCCGACCGGGAAGGTGATCCGGTACTCATGCAGAAAGGCCTTCAGCGCGACCTCGCCCATGGCCTCATGATGCTCGAACACCGTGTGCAGGCCGATCACGCGCACGCGCCCCGGCGGGAAGGCGTTGTGGATCGCCTTGGCCTGCGGGATGCCGTGGGACACACAGCCCGGGCATAGCATCTGAAAGGCATGCAGCACCACGACCGAGCCTTTCAGGCCCTCGAGGTCGAGCGGCTCGTCGGTGTTCAACCACCGGGCGATCTGCAAGGCCGGGGCGTGTTCATGATAGGGCATGTCGTAGGGTCCGGAAACGGTGGGCGCGGCCGGTGGGCCACGGCTCCAGGGTCTATCATAAGTCGTGTGTCTTGTCAGGGAAAGCTTACGGCCCGTACTGATATTTCGCGTCGGATCAAGCAGGCCATGGTGTAATGGCCGGGGCGCCGGTCCAGTGTTTTTCCTGACGGTCGCTGTGGCTTATACTGACCCTATGATCCGGGCCTGTCCCAAGAACAATCTTATTTTCGGAGATTCACGATGAAGCTATCCGCGATCGCCCTGTGCGCATCCTTACTCGCGATGGGCGGCGCCGCGCAGGCGGCCCCCGACTACGCCCAGGTCAAAGACATTCTCACCAAGAATGCCTGTCTGGCCTGTCATGCCGTCGACAAGAAGGTCGTCGGGCCGGCCTACCAAGAGGTCGCGGCCAAGCACAAAGGCCAGGCCGACGCGGCCGAGGTGCTGACCAAGCACATCCGTTCAGGCAGTTCGGGGGTCTACGGCCCGATTCCGATGCCGCCTAACGCCGGCATCTCGGACGCCGACATCAAGACCGTCGTCGAGTGGCTGATCGCGGGCGCCTCCCAATAACACGGCGCGACGGGCGACCCTGCGACAGGCCACGTCATCCAGGGCCTTCGCAGGGTTTTTCATTTGGACATCAAGCATATATTCAGGCGCGCACCATGAAGAGAGCACACCCCATCGCCGGGCTGGAACCCCAATCAATTTCCGTCGAGGTCTTGCAGGAAAAGTACGCCAAGGGCGGGGAAACCAGCATCACCGAGATTCAACAGCGTGTGGCGCGCGCCCTGGCGGCTGTCGAAAAAAAGCCCCGCCGCAAACACTTCGAAGCACTATTCCTCGAGGCCCAGCAGCGCGGCTTCATCCCGGCCGGGCGGATCAATTCGGCGGCGGGCACCGACCTGTCGGCCACGCTGATCAACTGCTTCGTTCAACCCGTGGGCGATTCAGTCTCGGCCGCGGTGGATGGACGTCCCGGTATTTATGATGCCCTACAGAAGGCCGCCGAGACGATGCGCCGGGGCGGGGGCGTGGGCTACGACTTCAGCCACATCCGGCCGGCGGGCGCCGCAGTCAAGGGCACGGCCTCCAAGGCCTCGGGCCCGGTTTCGTACATGCGTGTCTTCGACCGCTCCTGCGAGACCGTCGAATCGGCGGGCGCGCGGCGCGGTGCGCAGATGGGCGTGCTCAGCGTCAGCCATCCCGACATCGAATCCTTCGTGCGCGCCAAGCAAACCAGCGGCGAGCTCACCAACTTCAACGTGTCGGTCAGCGTCACCGACGAGTTCATGCGGGCGGTCGAAAACGACGACACATTCCCCCTCACGCACCCGGCCGAGCCGGGTGTCGATCTGCTGGCGGCCGGCGCCCGGCCGCGCGACGACGGCATATGGATCTACAAGGAAATCCGTGCCCGCGACCTGTGGGATGAGATCATGCGCTCGACCTACGACTACGCCGAGCCGGGGGTGTTGTTCCACGACCAGATCAACCGCGAAAACAATCTGCACTACATCGAGGTGCTCGAGGCCACGAACCCGTGCGGGGAGCAACCCCTGCCAGGCTATGGCTGCTGCTGCCTGGGCTCGATCGACCTGACGCGCTTCGTGCGCAACCCCTTTGGCTTCGGCGGCTCGCCCGAGGTTGATTGGCAGGCTCTCGCCGAGGTCACGGGCGTGGCGGTGCGTATGCTCGACAACGTCCTGGACGCCACGGTGTGGCCATTGCCCGAGCAGGCCGCCGAGGCCGCGAACAAGCGCCGCGTGGGCCTGGGTGTCACTGGCCTGGGCGATGCCCTGATCATGCTCGAGCTGGCCTACGACAGTGACGAGGCGCGCCGCCTGGCGGGCCGCTTCACCCGCGAGGTGGCCGAGGCCGCCTACCGGGCCTCGGTGGCCCTGGCCCGCGAGCGCGGCGCGTTCCCGGCCTTCCAGGCTGAAGCCTACCTGGCCAGCGGCTTCGCCCAGCGACTGCCCGAGGACATCCGCCAGGCGATCCGCGAACACGGAATCCGCAACAGCCACCTGACCTCGATCGCGCCGACGGGCACGATTTCGCTCGCTTTTGCCGACAACGCGTCCAATGGCATCGAGCCCCCGTTCTCGTGGACCTATACCCGAACCAAGCGCATGGCCGACGGCGGCAAGCAGGACTACGTGGTCGAGGACCATGCCTATCGGCTGTACCGGCTGATGGGCGGGGACGTATCCGGCGGGCTGCCGCCGTATTTCCGTACCGCGCTCGAAATCTCGGCGCGCGACCATGCCTTGATGGTGGCGGCCGTCAAGGACCACGTCGACGCTGCGATCTCCAAGACCGTCAACGTCGCCGTGGACTATCCCTACGAGGATTTCAAAGACCTGTACCTGCAGGCCTGGAAGCTCGGCCTCAAGGGCATCACCACCTATCGCCCGAGCGGCAAGCGCGCCGCCGTGCTGTCGGTCGCGCCCGTCGTCGAGGCGCCTCAGCCCGAGGCGATCCTGCTGTCCGAGGCCGATCGGCGCCTGGTACTCAAACGCACCATTGAGCCGGTGCTCAACAGCCTGCGCTGGCCCAGCCGGCCGCGCCTGCCGCGCGGCGCCTCGGCCTGGGCATCCGATACGATCGAGACCCCGGATGGCAGCTTCGTAGTGTTTGTCTCGGATCTGTCCAAGCGGCCCTTCGAGGTCTGGGTCAACGGCGCCCGTCCGCCGCGCGGCCTGGGCTCCGTCGCCAAGATGCTCAGCCTCGACATGTACACCGACGATACGCCATGGCTGAACCGCAAGCTCGAGGTCCTCGCGCGCACCAACGGCGGCTCGGCCTTTCAGATCACCGACCCCGAGACCGGTGAACCCGTCTGGCTGCCTTCGACCGTCGCCGCGCTGGCGCGCCTCGTAGGTTTTCGCCATCGCAGCCTGGGGATCTCCGCCGACGGCCAGGCCTCGGCCATGATGGACGCCTTGATCGCCCCGCGTGAGCCCAAGACCGGCACCGATGGCACCATGGGCTGGATCTGCGACGTGCTCAATCCCGTGACGGGCGACGATTTCGTGCTCATGATGAAAGAGCTGCGGATGCCCGACGGATTGACGCGGCCGTATTCCGTATGGGGCGCGGGTAAATTCCCGCGCGCCTTCGAGGGCTTGTTCAAGCTGCTCAGCCTGGACATGCGCATCGTGGATCCGGCCTGGATCGCCATGAAACTGCGCAAGCTCCTGAAGTACGCCGAGCCCCAGGGCGACTTTCTCGCGCGGGTGCCGGGCGGTGACAAATCGGCCTCGTTCCCATCCACCGAAGCCTACATCGCGCGCCTGGTCATCCACCGCTATGCGATGCTGGGAATCCTGGACGAGCAGGGCGAGCCGCTCGAACAGATGGGCGTCGTCCAAGCCGAAAGCGCAGAGGGCGCTCCGCGCCTCCAGCAGACCGAGCCGCTCGTCGCCATGATGGGCGCCGAATGCCCCGAGTGCCACTTGCACCGCGTCATCAAAAAGGACGGATGCCAATTCTGCACCCAATGCGGCTACCAAGGAGCATGTGGATGAGACAGGACACCGGACAGTCCCTGCGGACTGTCCGGTGCCTGTCGAATCGGAGCGGCGTGCAAGCCGCGACGTGGAGGGCTGCCTCGGCTCGAGAGTCCCTGCGGACTGTCCGGTGCCTGTCGAATCGGAGCGGCGTGCAAGCCGCGAGGTGGAGGGATGCCTCGTCTTGAGAGTCCCTGCGGACTGTCCGGTGCCTGTCGAATCGGAGCGGCGTGCAAGCCGCGAGGTGGAGGGATGCCTCGGCTTGAGAGTCCCTGCGGACTGTCCGGTGCCTGTCGAATCGGAGCGGCGTGCAAGCCGCGACGTGGAGGGCTGCTTCATGCCGGGGTCCCGTCGCGTGCAAGCCGCAACCCAAAGAAGTGTCATAATCCGGGAACTGTCCAGTTGGACGCCGCGTTGAACGAAGCACAGTCAAACCACATCCCACAATGAACCACTCATACGATGTACTGATCGTTGGCAGCGGCCTGGCGGGCCTGACCGTCGCCCTCCACCTGGCAGCCGACAAAAAGGTTGCGGTCCTGTCTAAAAAAGCCCTGCTCGACGGAGCCAGCAATTGGGCGCAGGGCGGCATCGCCGCGGTGCTCGACTCCCAGGACAGCCACGATGAGCACATCGCCGACACCCTGGTGGCCGGCGCCGGCTTGTGCGATGAGGCGGCCACCCGCAGCATCGTCGAGGGTGGGCGCTCGGCAATCGACTGGCTCATCGATCTCGGCGTTCCGTTCACCCCCGACCAGGGTGCCGAACTGGGTTTTCACCTGACCCGCGAGGGTGGCCACAGCCAGCGCCGGATCATCCATGCGGCCGATGAGACCGGCCACCTGGTGCAGGTCACGCTCGAGCAGCGGGTCCGCGCCCACCAGAACATCACCTTGCTCGAACACCACTCCGCCGTCGAGCTCATCACCAGCCGGATCCTCGGCGGTCCCAGGACACTCACGAACGAGAGCGCGCCCGCGCGCTGTCTGGGCGCCTATGTGTACGACGAGGCCGGCGACACCGTGCACACCATCCTCGCGTCGCATGTGGTCCTCGCCACGGGCGGCGCGGGCAAGGTCTACCTGCACACCAGCAACCCCGACACTTCCACCGGCGATGGCATCGCCATGGCCTGGCGCGCCGGGTGCCGGGTGGCCAACATGGAGTTCATGCAGTTTCACCCCACCTGCATGTACCACCCCAAGGCGAAATCATTCCTGATCTCCGAGGCGGTTCGCGGCGAGGGCGGGGTGCTGCGCCTGCCCGCGGGCGCCGGCGCCGAGGCGGGCAAGCGCTTCATGCAGTGGCACGACGAACGGCTCGAGCTCGCGCCGCGCGACGTGGTGGCCCGGGCCATCGACTTCGAGATCAAAAAGCACGGCCTCACGCACGTCGAGCTGGACATCAGCCACCGCCCGCCAGAATTCATCCTCGAGCATTTTCCAACCATTCACGCCCGCTGCCTGGAATTCGGCATCGACATGACGCGCGGGCCCATCCCGGTGGTGCCCGCCATGCACTTCACATGCGGGGGCGTGGTCATCGACATGAACGGGCGCACCGACATCCCCGGCCTGTATGCCGTTGGGGAAACCGGATACACCGGCCTGCACGGAGCCAATCGCCTGGCCAGCAACTCCCTGCTCGAATGCCTGGTGATCGGACGCAATGTCGCGCACGACATCGACGGTCGCAAAGACGCGCCACCGCGCCCGCACGGCGAGGTACCCGCCTGGGACGACAGCCGTGCGCGGGATTCCTCCGAGGCGGTCCTGGTCACGCATGCCTGGGACGAGGTGCGGCGGCTGATGTGGAATTACGTCGGCATCGTGCGCAGCCAAAAACGCCTTGGGCGCGCGCGCCAACGCATCGCCATGCTAGAACAGGAAATCGAGGACTACTATCAGGCGCATCGCGTGACCAGCGACCTGCTGGAATGCCGCAATCTGATCGAGGTCGCGGCCCTGGTCGTGTCCAGCGCGCTGCTGCGCAAGGAAAGCCGTGGACTGCACTACTGCCTGGATTACCCATGGGTGTTGCCCAAGGCCTTGCCCACAGTGCTGACGCCCGAGGAGGACTTTCGCTAGGCTCGCCTCAGCGGGAGGCGGCCTGAGTCCCGCAGGACGGGCAGAATCGGGCGAATGCGCTCTTGCGCGCCTTGCAGTGCCCACAACGATCGAAGAGCCCAATGCCGCAGTGCGGGCAGTAGTCGACTTGTGCATCGTTCAGGCTCACGGGGCGTTCGCAGCTCGGACAGACCCCTTTCGCCAGTCTGGTCAGCGCCACGTCATAAGCCAGCTCTTTGCGGCGTTCGCGGTCGGGTAGGGCCTCGGCCTGCTTCTGGCGTTCGAGATAGCGGCCGAGCGCGAGGACGGCGTAGCGTCCAATCAGAATCGTGAGCACAATGCCCACGATCGACCGTACGTAGCCGCCGTAGCTGGGCAAGTAGGGGACCAGTTCGACAAAGAAGGCGAATAGCGCAAAGAACACGAAGCCCCAGACAAAGGGCCACCAGGTGCCATGGCGTTTCTTGACGAACAACCAGCCGGCAGCGGCCAGCAGCGGCAGGGTGAGCAGCAGCCGGTACAGAAAGACGCGCAATTCCACGCGTACCTGCTCGGCCCGCATTTTCTCGCCGGCCGCGGCCCGCATGTCCCGCAAGCGCCCCTCGGCCGTGTCGGCCGCCTGGCGGGCGTCGAGTACCGCCTGCTGTTGTGTTTCGACGGCCTGCTGAGCGGCGCGCTCGGTCTGCTTGAGCGCATCCAGCGCCCGGGTGCGCGCCAGGAGCTCTGGATCGTGGTCCGGACGGTTGGTCACCGCGCGGGCGGCAAGCCAGTTGTCGTAGGTCTCGCGCGCGGCCAGATTGTCGTGGCGGGCTTTTTCGTACTGCAGGCGCGCCTGATCCAGGGCGCTCTGGCCCGTCTCCTGTGCCTGGCGCGCATCCTCTATCCTTGCCTGCAGGGCGTGCGCGGCAGGTTTGTCCGCGAGGAAATCCTCGAGTGTCAGGGGTGCTTCCACCCGGGGCAGGTCGCCGACGATTGCGCTGCCCAGGCCGATCAGGAAGCCGGCGAACACGAACGCCACCAGCCACAGGCCGCGGCGAAACCATTTTTCGGATAAGCGCAGCGCGCGGCTCATGTCGCGTCCAAGTCAGACAATGCGCATCGAGTAGTCGACGGCCTTGATGTCTTTAGTCAGGTTGCCGATTGAAATCCGGTCCACTCCGGTCTGGGCGATGGCACGGATGGTGTCGTGGGTGATCCCGCCCGAGGCCTCGAGCAGGGCGCGGCCCCGGTTGAAGCGCACGGCCTCGGTGAGATCCGCCAGGCTGAAATTGTCCAGCAGGATCGATGCGGCGCCGGCCTCGAGCGCCTGACCCAGTTCGTCCAGCGATTCCACCTCGATCTGAACCGGGACGTCGTGGGGCAGGGCCATGGCGGTGCGCAGAGCCTGTCCGATCCCGCCCGCGGCGGCGATGTGGTTTTCCTTGATCAGCACGCCGTCGTACAGCGCCAGGCGCTGGTTGCGCCCACCGCCGACGCGCACGGCGTACTTCTGGCCCAGGCGCAGGCCGGGAAGGGTCTTGCGTGTGTCGAGGACACTCGCCCGCGTCCCCGCGACCAGGTCGACATAGCGCCGCGTGGCTGTCGCCACGCCCGAAAACATTTGCAGGAAATTCAGGGCGGTGCGTTCGGCCGTCAGCAGCGCGCGCGCCGGGCCGCGCAGGCGGCAGACAGTCGAGTCGGCCGCCATGGTGTCGCCTTCGGCGTAGAGCCACTCGATGCGGATGCCATCGTCGACCCGATGCATGACGGCCTCGAACCAGGGGGCGCCGCACAGAACCGCAGCCTCGCGCACGAAAACCCTGGCATCGTCAACCCGGTTTGCGGGGATCAGCAGGCCCGTCACGTCACCCGCGCCGATGTCCTCGGCGAGCGCGCGGTCGATGTTGGCGTCGAAGGAGGACTGCAGATCGGGCGGGAAGGGGGTGTGGGGGTTGCGCAGCGTGGAAGTCGGCGAACTCATGCGGGGCCCACCCCCGAGAACAGAGCCTGTTCACGGGCGAGGTCGGGGCCGGGGCGCACATTGCGCCCACGTTGCGCCGCGAAATCCAGCATGCGGTCGATACAGACTTTGGCCTTGCGACCCAGCGCCGGGTCCAGACGAACCTCGTTGTGGCCGAACTCGAGCGAGTCGGCCAGCCCCTTGAGCGAGTTCATGGCCATCCAGGGGCAGTGTGCGCAGCTCTTGCAGGTCGCCGATTCGCCCGCCGTGGGCGCGGCGAGGAAGGTTTTATCGGGCGCGGCCTGGCGCATCTTATGCAGCAGGCCCTGGTCGGTGGCGACGATGAAGGTCGAGGCCGAGGATTCCCGGACGGCGGCGAGCAGGCGTGAGGTGGATCCCACCACGTCGGCCTGGGCCACGACCGAGGCCGGGGATTCCGGATGGACCAGGACCAAGGCGTCGGGGTGCTCTTCGCGTAGCAGATCGAGTTCGACACCCTTGAACTCGTCGTGCACCAGGCAAGACCCTTGCCATAGGACCATGTCCGCGCCCGTCTGGCGCTGGATGTAGCCGCCCAGGTGGCGGTCGGGCGCCCACAGGATCTTGTGTCCCTGGCGGTGCAGTTCGGCCACGATGTCCAGGCCGATCGACGAGGTCACCATCCAGTCGGCCTGCGCCTTGACCGCCGCGCTGGTGTTGGCGTAGACCACGACGATGCGGTCCGGGTACTGGGCGCGGAATTGCCGGAAGGCAATGGGGTCGCAGCCCAGATCCAGCGAACAGGTCGCGTCCAGATCGGGCATGATGATGCGTTTCTCGGGGCTGAGGATCTTGGCGGTCTCGCCCATGAATCGCACCCCGGCCACGACCAGAGTGCTGGCCGCGTGGTCGCGCCCGAAGCGGGCCATCTCGAGAGAATCCGACACGCAGCCGCCGGTTTCCTCGGCCAGGTCCTGGATGTCGGAATCCACATAGTAGTGCGCGACCAGCACGGCGTCGCGAGCCTGGAGCAGCGTGCGGATGCGGTTTTTCTGGAACTCGCGTTCCTTGGCGGACAGCGGCGGGTTGACCCTGGCCCAGGCTTCGGCGACGCCATGGGTACCGGTGGCCATGTCGGGCTGGTCGAATTCGATGATCTTGGTGCGGGATGACATGATGCGTAATGAGAATGTCACGAGGGGAACTTCCATCATACGTCAAAAGGGGGCGGCGACGGCAGGCGGGCGCCACGGCGAGTGAGGATATCGCCGGACAGGCTATAATTCCGCCGCACCCGTCATCGGGGAGTAGCCGCTGCGCATCCGTGCGCAGGCACGCGTCAACACACTTGGCCATCCGGCCGTGGCGCGTGCAGCTTCGGGCCTGGCAAGACCTTTGACTGCGTCGTTCCACCGCAAGGGGCCGGGGGGTGACGTAGTCGCGTCAGCCCCCGATCAAACCCGACATGGATGCATTCCTGATTTCCACCGGAATCGTCGCCCTGAGCGAAATGGGCGACAAGACACAGTTGCTGGCCATCGTCCTGGCTGCGCGCTTCAAGCGCCCCTGGACTATTTGCCTGGGCATCCTGCTGGCCACCCTGGCCAACCATGCGTTGGCGGGTCTGCTGGGCATCGGCGCGGCCCACCTCATGGGTCCGCAGGTCTTGCGCTGGACGGTCGGCCTGTCGATGCTGGCCATGGCGGGCTGGCTGTTGATTCCCGACAGAATCGACGAGAAAGTGGCCCGCCCCGCGCATGGCCTGGTGGGGGTCCTGGGCGCCACCCTGACGATGTTCTTTCTCGCCGAGATGGGCGACAAGACCCAAATCGCGACGATCGCTCTGGCGGCGCGCTATGACGCCTTGGTGGCGGTGGTCTGTGGCACCACGGCGGGGATGATGCTGGCCAACGCCCCCGCCGTGTTCCTCGGAGAAGCCATCGCCAGGCGTGTGCCGATGCGCCTGGTGCACGGCATCGCCGCGGCCGTCTTCGCCGTCCTGGGCGTCCTCACGCTGCTCGACGTCGGCCATCTCTTTTGATCTGAGCTGATCCGCGTTGATTCGAGCACACGCCCGGCGCCGGAAGCCGCCTGGTGCGGTCTTCTCCGCATCTACCATATAGATGGTATGGGCCCTGATTGTTGATGATTCAACCGGAAAAATAGGTTACGATTTTCGGCATCCCATGGGTTCACGGCAAAGCATGACGCGGCACGCCACGCGCCGAGAGCGGCCTTGCAGGTCATGGCCTCTTGGGCGCCTGTCTGCGAACCGGCCTTGTGGAAAACTGGAGAAGCTATTGAAGAAGTCACTCCCGACATTGCTTGCCGCGGCCTCGGCGACGCTGATTCTCGCCGCCTGCGACGGCGGCGGTTCCGGCGGGCTGGCGTCCAACGCGCCGCCTCCCGCGTCACAGACCCCAAACATTCTCTTCGTCATCATGGACGACGTCGGGATCGACCAGATGGCGTCCTTTGGCTACGGCGGCCTGACCGCGCCCACTTTGCCCAATATGGACGCGGTGGCCAAGGCCGGAGTGCGGTTCCGCAATACCTGGTCCATGCCGGAATGCTCGCCGGGGCGCGCGGCGTTCTTCGTGGGCCGCTATCCCATCCGCACCAATATCTACCAGGCCATCGGGCCGGCCGACCTGGCCAACTCACAGTTGTCGCCCTACGACATGACCGCGCCCAAGATGCTCAAGGAGGCCAATTACGAGAGCGCGATGTTCGGCAAGTTCCACCTGGCTGGGCCTGAGCACAACCAGGCCGAAAACGCCACGCCCAGCGTCCTGGGTTGGGATTATTTCTATGGCTGGATCGGCGGCCTGCCAGGTTCGATCGACACCCAGGCAGGGGATGATGGCAACGCCCTGAAAACCTATCAGTGCGGCTTCGTGCCAGGCAATGGGGGGGTCGCCGGTCCCGGCATCGGCGTCGGCGACGTCAATGCCGGGGCCTGCCGCTACGCCGACAATAGCTGCTCAATGATCCGGCGCACTGACCTGCGGCAGGATCCGGCCGGGCTGCAGTGCCTGGACTCCGGGGGCATTTTCGTGCCCGGGCAGACCTGCGCCGCCGCGGCGCCGGCGTCCCTCCAGTTCGATCGCCAGAACGGCTATTACGTTTCGCCTCTGGTCATCATCGACGGCGGCACAGTCGAGGAAGTCCCGCTGACCGATCCGCGGGCACGGGGCTACCGCACGCGCATCGAGACCGATGCAGCGATCAACTGGATCAAATCCCGCCCGGCGTCCCGGCCCTGGATGGCGACGGTCAGCTACAGCGCGCCCCACACCCCCTGGCAGCAGCCGCCCGGCGAGCTGCTGGCCGGCGGGCTGTCGGTCACCGGCAACCTGAGCTGCACGGACACGGGGCCGGGCCGCATCATCCAGAACGAGATGACCGAGGCCATGGACACCGAGTTCGGGCGCCTGCTGGTCGAGACCGGTCTGGCGCGCCGAGCCGCGGACGGCAGCCTGCTCTACGATCCCAAGGCCAGCAACACCGTCATCGTGATCGTCGGCGACAACGGCACCTTGGGCTCGGCGGTTAAGACGCCATTTCAAACAGATAGGGCCAAGGGCACCGCCTACCAGACCGGCGTCTGGGATCCTCTGATCATCGCCGGGCCGCAGGTCGCGCAGCCCGACCGCGACGTCGAGCACATGGTCAATACCGTGGACCTGTTCCAGTTCTTTGGCGAGGTGGCGGGCATCGACGCGCATCAGGCTGTACCGCGCACCATCGATTCGGTGGGTATCCTGCCCTACCTCAAGGATCCGGGCCAAGGCAGCCTGCGCACCATCAACTTCACCATCGGCGGCTACAACACACAGGCCAACGGCGGGCGCAACGGGCCATGCGTGATCTCGGGCAGTTGCACCCAGATTCCGATCTCCAAGAGTGTCTGCGAAGACAACCAGGGGGCCTGGTGGGGATCGGGGTACGACGATCCGTCGGTCGTGGACAACGGCGGCACCGGCTATCTCAGTTGTGCGGCCGTCAATGAGGCGCTCGACGGCGCTGGCGAACCGATGATCACCATCCTGCCGGAAATTTCGGCGGCGATCCGCAACGACAAATACAAGCTGGTCGAAAATACGGTCCAGACCTATATCCCGGGCACCGGGATTGTTGACCCGGTCGTCACCAAGGAGTTCTATGCGGTCGACCAGGCCGTGCCGACGCCCAAACTCGACAATGACGACGTCATATTGTGGAAGAGCGGGGATCCGGACTTGCCGGCAGGGGAGGCCAAGGCCGCGCTCGACGCGCTGAACACCAAGTTCAACGAGATGATGGCGTCCAACCCACCGTGCCCGGGGGACGGCAACTGGGATGGCGTGGTCGACAGCCGCGACACAGCCGATTGGGCGCGGATCAACAAGGACTGGGGGCTGTCCAGCGTGTACGACTTCGTGTTCGCGGGTCCGCCCGCCGATGACACCAAGCGCGACGGGATCACCGACGGCGCCGACCAGGCGGTCATCGACGCCAATATGAACGTCACCTGCGACCGCAGCCATGGCCTCTATTGATCGACGCCGCCGCCTGCTGGCGGCGAGCGGCGTGGTACTCGCGGTGGCGCTGGCGGGCGGGGCCTTCGCCTGGTCCGCCCGCCCAGCGTCGGCTCCCGCCACCCCCGTGGCGATCCTGGGCGATGGCGCCTCGACGCCGGCGGGCATGGCCTGGATCCCGCCGGGCGAATTCCTCATGGGCAGCGACAGCAAGCTCGCCCAGCATAACGAGCGGCCCGCGCATCGGGTCGCGCTGCCAGGCTTCTGGATCGATGTCACGCACGTCACCAACGATCAGTTCGCCGAGTTCGTGCGCGCCACCGGCTATGTGAGCACGGCCGAGCGCAAGCCCGACTGGGACACCATCCGCGTGCAATTGCCGCCCGGGACGCCGCGTCCCCCAGACGAGGTGCTCGTGCCGGGCGGCATGGTCTTCGTCGGCACGCAAGTGCCGGTCAATCTGCGTGATTACACCCAGTGGTGGCGCTACGTGCCCGGGGCCGACTGGCGCCACCCGCAAGGGCCGGGCAGTTCGATCGAGGACAAGGGCGACCATCCCGTGGTCCAGGTGTCGTACGAGGATGCGCTCGCCTATGCGCATTGGGCTGGCAAGCGCCTGCCGACCGAGGCCGAGTGGGAGTACGCCGCGCGCGGCGGGCTGGAGCAGGCCGACTATGTCTGGGGCGAGGAGCCCTTGCCGGACGGGCGGATGCAGGCCAATTACTGGGACGTGCGCCAGCGCAGTTTCCCCGTGGTGAATACGGCACCCGCCGGCGTGCCGGGGACGTCGCCCGTGGGTTCGTTCGCCCCCAACGGCTACGGCCTGGAGGACATGACGGGGAACGCCTGGCAATGGGTCGCCGACCGCTATCGGGCCGATTATTTCGCCTTGCAGGCGAAGGCGGGCGATGGTCCGATCGACAACCCCAAGGGACCGGAGGATTCCTTCGACCCCTCGATGTACGGAATGCCGGCGGATGCGCCCAAGCGCGTCATCCGTGGCGGCTCGTTCCTGTGCAACGAGTCCTACTGCCTGTCGTACCGGCCCAGCGCCCGCCGCGGCTCGGACCCGTATTCGCCGATGTCGCACCTGGGGTTCCGGCTGGCCAAGGACGCACCGTCACCGGCATCCTGAGCAAGCACGCCACCGCTCGCGCCAGCCAAAGCATCGCGCCGGCCATAGAATATTGATTGCCCCGGCCGCATGGCCGTGCTTTGCCCGTGCCCGAAACCATCGGTCGTCGATACGTCGAGATCGCCGGGCCGGCGAATCCAGGAGACGGCATGAAATACCACCATCACGGATATGTCTCGCACGATCCACGCATCCAGCCGGCGGCCGGCGCCGGCATCGACCGCCCCGAGGATCCGCCCGATCGGGTGGATGTCCTCATCGTCGGAGCCGGGCCGGCGGGCATGATCGCCGCCGCCCAACTGTCGCAGTTTCCCGGAGTCGTGACACGGATCGTCGACCGCCGGTCCAGCCGCCTGGAAATCGGGCTGGCCGATGGCATGCAGAAGCGCAGCCTCGAGACGTTCGAGGCTTTCGGATTCGCCCGGCGGCTGATGGCCGAGGCCTGCCACGTCACGGAAACCCTGTTCTGGAAGCCGGATCCTGACAATCCGGCGAACATCGTCCGCGTTTCCCGGGTCGACGAGGACCCGCAAGGGGTCAGCGAGTTTCCGCATCTGACGGTCAACCACGCCCGGGTGCTGGACTATTTTGCCGAGTTCATGGAGCGTGCGCCCACTCGCATGAAACCGGACTACGGGCTCGAGTTCAAGAGCCTGTCGGTGGCGCCCGAAGGCAGCCATCCGGTCACAGTCACGTTGGCGCACACGGCCGGCGAGCGGGCAGGGCAGGAGCGCGTGGTGCGTGCCCGATATGTGCTGGGCTGCGATGGGGCCCACAGCAGCGTGCGCAAAGCCATCGGCCGCACGCTGCACGGCGAATCCTCCAATCATGCCTGGGGGGTGATGGACCTGCTGGCCAATACCGATTTTCCTGACATCCGCACAAAATGCGCCATCCAATCCGAGTCCGATGGCAATATCCTGCTGATTCCGCGTGAGGGGGGGTTCCTGTTCCGCCTGTACGTCGATTTGGGCGAGGTGGCGCCCACCCATGATGGCGCCATCCGGCGCACACCCGTCGAGCAGATCATCGAGCGGGCTCAGCGCATCCTGCGGCCATATACCCTGAACGTCCGCCACGTGGCCTGGCACAGCGTGTACGAGGTGGGCCACCGCCTGTGCGAGCGCTTCGACGACGTGCCGCCGGATCTGGTCGGCACGCGCGCGCCGCGGGTGTTCATCGCCGGGGACGCCAGCCACACGCACAGCGCCAAGGCCGGGCAGGGGACCAATGCCTCGATGCAGGACGGCTTCAACCTGGGCTGGAAGCTCGGGCATGTGCTGGAGGGGCGCAGCCCCGAGAGTCTGCTGGCCACGTACTCGGCCGAGCGTCAGGCGATCGGCCGCAATCTGATCGATGAGGACCGGAAATGGGCCACGCAAATGGCCAAGGGCGCCGATGCCTTTGCCAGCCATGCGGAATTCGAGCAGGCCTACCTGCGCATCACGGAATTCGCCCAGGGGTTCATGACCCAGTATGCGCCCTCGATGATCACCGCTCCGGCCAAACATCAGGCACTGGCGACAAAGCTGCTTGTCGGCAAACGATTCTGGTCGGCCGAGGTCATGCGGGTGGCCGACGCCAATCGCCAGCATCTGGGCCATCAGGCCCGGGCGGACGGGCGCTGGCGGATCTATGTGTTCGCTGATTCCGCGCGTGCCGGCGACGAGTCGCCGACCGCCGCGCTGGGGCGGTGGCTGGACGAGTCCCCCGAATCCCCCCTCCGGGGCCATACCCCGGCCGATATCGACGAGAACGCCTGGTTCGATGTCAAAGTGATCTACCAGCAAGACCACACGAATGTCGATATCGGCCGCGTGCCCAGGGCATTTCGGCCCGAGGTCGGCCCCTATCGCCTGACCGATCTCGAGAATGTCTACGCGGCCCTGCCCGAGGACGATATCTTTGCGCGGCGCGGCATCGATCGGCGAGGCGCCATTGTGGTGGTGCGCCCCGACCAATATGTGGCCAATGTGTTGCCTCTGGAGGCGATGAGCGACCTGGCGGCCTTCATCCAGGCGTTCGCGTTACGCCAGCGCTGATGCGCCAGGCGGCGCGGGCGCCTATTGTTTTTAGCCACACTGCGCCGCGGGCGAAGGGCAATGGAGGATTGTTCGCGGTGCCATAATCGGCTAGGTAAACGGTTTTGAGAAGGAGAACATGCATGTCGACCAGTTATGACGTGAAGTTGCTGCGCAGGCGGGAAATTGCCGAAGGCACCCTGGAATTCACGATTGAGAAGCCCCACGGCTTCGAGTATCGGGCGGGCCAGTACGGCGATCTGGTCCTGCCGCCGTCCACCGGCCTGGACGAGAGCAACAACAAGCACGGTTTTTCTTTTGTGAGCGCGCCCTTCGAGGACACCCTGCGCATGGCAACGCGCATGCGCGAGACCAGCCGCTACAAGCAGGCGGCAGCCCGGGTGCCCGAAGGCACGATGGTGAAGCTTCTCGCGCTCTGGGGCGACTTCACGCTACAGAAAAATGAGCGCATTCCGGCCGTGTTTCTGATCGGCGGCATCGGCATCACGCCGGTGCGCAGCATCATCGCCCAGGCGACGCACGATAAAACCCAGCACGAGATCACGCTCATCTATTCCAATCGCGCACCGGCGCAGGCGGCGTACGCGGAAGAGCTCGCTCGGCTGGCCGAGATCAATGCCCATTTCACCTTCGTTCCCGTGTACAGCGACACGGATGGATTCGTGAACGCGGATACGGTGCGCCGGCATGTCCCCGATGTGAACGCGCCGCGCTACTATCTGGCGGGGCCCGAGTCCATGGTGAAGGCCATGCGCGCGGTGCTCATGCAACTGAACGTGGACGAGGACAACATCAAGACCGAAGAGTTCGAGGGCTATTGACGTTCAAGGCGGATCCCGGTGCGGCAGCGGGGTGACCATGCCCACAATCAATGGTCTTTGATGATCGGGCGGGAATCGCGATTGGGACATCTATTCTTTACTTTACATAATATACATTATGCGAATTACATGAGTCGACGCATTGCACCGGATCAGCGCCGGATCGGGGCCTCCAGTGCTCGGAACTAAAGTCGGTCGAGTTTCGCTAACTAAAGTTAGCAAATTGATGCGTGGCATCCTCTTGCCAACTTTAGTTCCAAGGTGGAATTGTCAAAAAATGCTCTGAACCAAATTCCCCACATGGGTGTTTTGCATGTTGGTGGGAAGTTTAGTTCCATTCCTCTCCGTGCCAGGCGCAACTCGTGAGACGATTGTGACCGCTCTATTGCACGGCATCGACAAGGATACTGCCGCCACCGTCTAGAAGATCAAATCTATATCTTTTGGAAGCATCATCTAGATAGGCTCCAGCTAGCCATATCTGTCGAAATATCGCTGCTCAGGGTCGGCGAGGCTTTCGTGCGGTTGCTTTGGTTGTTTGTGCGTTTTTTCTTTGGAGCTCTTGCAATTCTTCGAATTGACGGCGCCAACCTTCGGCCTGGCTACGAAACAGCACTGTTTGAGCGCTGGATTCGCTTAATTGGGTTTGCATTTGCTTGGCCTCGGTATCCGCGCGCTCCAGGCTTGCTGTCACTGTTTGCAGAGCGCCTTCCAGTTGGCCATTTTTTTGGCGACTATCGCCGAGCGCCTGCTGCAGTAAATTAAGCTCTTGTCTGTGCTGATCAACCGTGCGTAAAGCTCCAGCGGCATGGGCATCAAGCTCTTTCTGAAGCTTTGCCAAGGTGGTACGCTCACGATCCATATCCAGAAGCATGCGTTTTTCAGAGGCACGTGAGCGTTCTTCGGCTAACTGCATCGAGGTGCGCTGTTTGTCGAGCTCAAGAGCAAAATCACGGCGAGCATCTTCAAGCTGGCGCTGTAATACCGTGTTTTCATGCTTCGCTTCATCAAGCCTTGCGAGCAATGAATTCCGCGTTTCTTCCGCGACTGCTAGATTTTCACACTGAGTACCTATTTCTTGTCTCGCCCGCTCAAGCTCACTCTTAACGCCTTGCGCCGCCGATCGTGCAGCGTCTCGTTCAGCTTCCGCTGAGGCAAGATCGGCCTTTGCCTGGAGTACCTCTTCCTGGACTTCGGCACGGTACGCTGCCAGTGACTCTTGAGCAGCCGTTTGGGCGCTTGTCCATAGCGTGGCAATAAGTTCACCCGCGACGCTCTTCAAGGCTTCCGGCAAATCAGGATGCTCAATGCGTATGCGGCTTTTTTCGCGCAGATCCCCCCAGAACCTGGTCAGCGCCTCAGCCGGTGCGCTCATGCTGCCCTTGCGCACTAATTGATAGAGCTTATTGGCTGTCGGTGTGACGCCATATCGAAAGAACAGCAATGCACAGACCTCACGATAAAGCTCTTGAGTCTGGGTGAAGCGCTCGCGTAACGCCTCGACATCTCGCGAAAGCGCCGCATCCGTGGCGATATCCGTGGCCATGGCAACAATCCATAAAATAATTCAAGAAATAATACTACGTAATACGTTAAATACATGACTTATTTTCTTGATAATTTGACATTATTGGTATAATGTCAAGTTATACAGAGAGTACGATCTTCTGCTTACGTCGAGCTGGACATGGCCTCAAATAATGAATTTTCAGCAGCGCTTACTCCGCCCTCGCCCTTCGAGGCTGTGCGTGTTTCTCCAGAACTGGACGGACGCGCTGGTACGAACCGCGCCATGGGTAATCGGCCCCAGATCGCTGCTACCACCGATGTCGATGCCATTACGGCCTGGTTGGCGCGCTTTATGGACTCTCCCAACACTTTCAATAATTACCGTAAGGAAGCTGAGCGCCTCCTGCTGTGGTCGACTGGCGCAATGCAAAAGCCGGTGTCATCGCTCACGCACGAAGACTTGCTGGCTTATCAGCACTTCTTGAGTGATCCCCAGCCCGCGGCCCAATGGGTCATGCGCTCCGGGCGTAAGGTGGGCCGCACGCATGCCGATTGGCGCCCCTTCGCCGGCCCCTTGGCGCCCACGAGTCGTCGTCAGGCCATCATCATTCTGAACGGGATGTTTTCCTGGCTGGTGACGGCTGGCTACTTGGCAGGCAATCCGTTATCGCTCTCGCGCCAGCGCGCTCGTAAGGCCAAGCCGCGCGTCACGCGCTACCTGGATGACGAGGCCTGGAGCGAAGTAAAACTCGCCATTGATGCCCTGCCACGTGATTCCGACCGTGAGCGTGAGCACTATTTTCGGCTGCGTTGGCTATTTTCCCTGCTCTACCTATGCGGGCTGCGTATTTCGGAAGTCACTCAAAATACCATGGGTGGCTTCTTTTGCCGACGCGATAAGGATGGCGAGGAGCGCTGGTGGCTGGAGGTGACTGGTAAAGGCGAGAAAACCCGGATCATTCCCGCTACCCACGAGCTCATGATCGAGTTGGCGCGCTATCGGCGTGAAAAGGGCTTGGCGCCCTTCCCTATTCCCGGTGAATTTACGCCGCTTTTGCTACCGATCGGTCGCCAGACGCGCGCACTCACCCGCGCAGCAGTCCATCGTATTGTTAAGCATATTTTTAAAGAAGCCGCTACCCGGGTCCGAGCACGAGGCATTGACTTTGAGTCGAAAGCGCAAAGGGTTGAACAAGCCTCGGCTCACTGGCTACGGCACACCGCAGGCTCCCACATGGCCAATAACCAGGTGGATCTGCGTCATGTCCGGGATAACCTCGGGCACGAGTCCATCAGCACAACCAATACCTACCTGCATTCCTCGGATGACGCGCGACACCGCGAGACCGAAGAACATCACAAAATTCAGTGGTAGCTTAGTGGTGTTATCGCGGTTCAGTCGCAGCGTTATCTGCAGCATGCATTAGCGTGGGCAGAGTCATCTCGAACGTGATTACACTGCCCGAGGAGGACGCTGTGATCGATCCGTCATGTGCCTCAATGATCGATTTAACAATCGCCAACCCAAGCCCCGCACCCTGGCCGCTGCGCCGCCTTGAGGCATCTGGCCGATAGAATCGGTCAAAAAGATGAGGTAGATGTTCAGGTGATATCGCAGATCCCGGGTTCTCCACTCGGAGTACCCCTTTGTCGCCAGCCGAACTCACTGAGACCCTGACCGCACCGCCTTTGGGGGTGTGACGAATCGCGTTAGACAATAGATTGCTCAAGGCACGGCGAATCATCAGACGATCACCTTGTACGCACACACCCGATCCATCTAAAACGAGCGCCACCGCGCACTCCTCTGCCCACGCCTCAAAGTAATCAAACAAGCTATGCACTTCCGCAGCAAGGTCGACAGTCACCAGTTCGGGCTTCAGCAGCTTATTGTCCGCCTGCGCCAAGAACAGCATGTCGCTCACCATTTTCGCCATGCGCTCGTATTCTTCCAAACTGGAGTACAGGACTTCGCGATACTGCTCGACGCTACGCACCTGGGACAGGGCTACCTCTGTTTGAGTCTTCAAACTGGTAATCGGAGTACGCAGCTCATGGGCGATATCGGCTGAAAAATTGGAGAGCCTGCGAAAAACACCCTCGATGCGATCCAGCATGTCATTGAACGATGCCGCCAACTCCGTCAGCTCAACCGGCACAGCCTCCGGTTCGAGCCGAATATGCAATTGATCGGACTTGATACGCCTCATCTCACGACTGATACGCCGAATTGGCGCGTGACCTCGATACACCGCGAACCAAATGGCCAAGATGGCAAAAAGACAGGCGGCGAGCGTTATCAACCGCAGGTAATCACGAAAGCTCTCAAGGTAGTGCAAATGGAAATCGATATCTGTCGCAACGACAACGGTCAAGGGCGCATTGTCAGGAGCTCCATGCGGCACAATCTGTATGACAGCACCTCGATACGTCTGGCCCTTATCTCGCCAGATCTTGACGGAGCTGATATCAATCTCTTCAGTCGACGGTGGCAGGCGGGCGAATCCTTCGAGATCGGAATCAGGCGTCGCATAGATCAGTGCGCCGCTCTCGTCCGATACACGAAACTCAGCATCATGATGTCCCGAGACCGCAGCGGCCAACCGACGCCGAAGTGCCGCAGGATCCTCGTCTAGCGGGCGGGACGACAACGATTGCTGTAGGGCCTGAACCACGGCATTGAGCTCGTCGACGTCTTGTTGGACAAAGTGATCATTGATAGACCGTTCAACCGTCCACCCAAATGTGAGCAAAACCACCGTGATGACTGCCCCAATAGAGACAGTCAGGCGCAGCGCCAGAGAGGCTGGACGGTGCGCCACGGCTTAGTTGACGTCGCTACTGACGTCGAGCATATAGCCCATACCCCGCACGGTATGGATGAGCTTGGGCTCAAAGGCCTCGTCGATCTTGGCTCGCAAGCGGCGAATGGCGACATCAATCACATTGGTATCGCTATCAAAATTCATATCCCATACCTGAGACGCAATGAGTGAGCGCGGCAAAACCTCGCCCTGGCGCCGAACCAAAAGCTCCAAAAGGGCGAACTCCTTGTTGGTCAGATTGATACGCATCTCCTTGCGCCTCGCCTGTCGGCGCGGGATATCCAGCACGAGATCCGCTACCTGCAGCTGATCATTAAAAACTGGCACAGCGCCCCGGCGCAGTAACGTACGCACTCGTGCAAGTAGTTCCGAAAACGCAAAGGGCTTGATTAGATAGTCGTCAGCACCCAGCTCCAGGCCTTTGACACGATCCTCCACACTATCGCGTGCCGTCAGAAAAAGCACAGGCGTGGACAGCTTCGCCTCACGCAAGGTTTGAAGAATACGCCAGCCATCAACGTCTGGGAGCATGACATCGAGAATGATCAAGTCATAGGACTCCGTGAGTGCGAGATGGCGCCCGTCCAGGCCTGTGTGTGCCAAGTCGACCACGAAACCGGACTCCATCAGGCCTTGGCGCACGTATTCACCGGTTTTTATTTCATCTTCAACAACGAGCAATTTCATGTGATCGCTCCTGCGACGCTCTTCTGTATTACACCCAACTCGCGGACAGCGCTCTGCCTAAGAATTGCCTAAACCCAGGTAGGACTCTACTCACGCCCGCCTGACAGGACGATGACGGGCAGATTACAAAACTGTAATGTGCCTTTTCAATAGAAAACGCCTATCCTAAAAGCAGAAACACATGAAGTCATGTGCAAGAGGCAAAAAATGAGTATACGAACTTTATCGTTGGCAATCTCAGCAGCCAGCCTTTTAGCCACTGCAAGCTTCACAACGCTAGCGGCTGACCCCTCCCAGCAGGATCAAGGCATCACGCAAGCCTTCCAGCAAGCTATCGCCAACGCCCCAGGCAAATCACTTACCGGAGTCGTTGTCGACTACGCGCCAGGCGTCAAATCCCCTCCACACAGCCACGGCGCTGCTTTCGTTGTCGCCTACGTACTGTCAGGCGCGATTCGCAGCAAAGTCAATGATGGCAAGGAGATCGTCTTTCACGCGGGCGAAAGCTGGTCCGAGAATCCAGGTGATCATCACGCTGTCAGCGAAAACGCGAGCGATACCGAGCCAGCAAAGCTACTCGCCATTTTCGTCGCGGACACCAATGATCACAACCTCGTCATCTGGGACACTCCCAAGGCTCAATAACGAATTTTGGAACCCGCATGCTATCTATTCGAGCACTAACATTGTTGGTCGCATTGGTCTCAGGATCGGTTTTATTGGGATCCCCCAGCCTAGGCGCCGAGAGGACTATTGCCACTGCCCCACAGGCGAGCGGTGTGACGCTCAATGTTAAAAACCCAAACGAGCTCGTTTTCAGTGCGACCCCTGGGCCCGATGTCGATCACCTGCACGTTTACATGGATGGTGAGTTGATTGGGCAAACACGCCAGCTCAAGGGTGGCTTCACGCTTGATGGCATGGACCTATCACCAGGAAAGCATACCGTCTGCATCAAGGTGGCAAATAGAGCCCATGTCGCTACTGGCGCCGAGGACTGCGTCGATCTTAACGTCGGATAGGCGCTTTGAACTGGCAAAACCTCGTTTACGCGCTGACCCAGGTTGCCCACAACTTCGGTGCGGTGGCCGTGGTTGCTGGGCCGCTCTATTTCCTGATCAACCGCCAGACCAAACATGAGCGCCGCATCTTGTGGTTGACCCTGGTTGGGTGGGTCGCGCAAATTGCCAGTGGCACTTTGTTTGGCCTGGTAAGCCTCTACTTCTACAGCCAGCTACCCGACATTCATGGTGTCGCCATCGTGGCGCTAGCGATCAAGATAGCGTGCGCGATTATGGCGCTCGTACTCATCGCCTTATTGCTGCATGCGCATGGCTCGTACGCAGACCGACGCGCTCTCATCACATGGCAAGTACTCGCCATGCTGGCTATTGTCGCACTGACCGCAGCCGCCTTTCTGCGATGGTACTCGTAAAGCCGTAAGCTCCCCTGTCAAGTAGACAACGATCGGTAGAGTTTCGGAGCAAGTGACGTCCTCCTGACGTCCTCCCAAAACATGGACAGCCCTAAGCTGAAGAATCCGACATGTTTCGGGTCGTGGTGATATGCCTGGCA
>NZ_JBELOI010000009.1:0-191361 GCF_040276065.1 Castellaniella sp. GW247-6E4
AACTCAACTGGCTCATCGGGGGCTTCCTGATTGGGTCTCGTTCAACAACCTACATTCTGACAGGTCCAGGGGACTTGATCAGACCTTCCCTAGAAAGCCGTTGAGCGGCTGCTTGGCGAAGTACAGCGCCCGCAGCACGGGCGTTTGGGCCAGATACTGATGCAGGCGTTCCTTCTGCATCGAGGACAGCTTCCAGTGATGGCGACGCATGAGACTCAATAAGCCTCGGTTCTTACGCCCTTCAGGGTCGTGCTGCCGCCAGATCAGAGGTCGGGCGCCGGCTTGGGCCTGACTGGGTGGTTTGGGTTGAGCAGCTAATTGCCCTTCGATCAATTTTGTAGTAACGTACCTACAATTATTGATACTGGAGGTGCTCTATGACCATCACGACCCTATCCAGTCGAGAGTTGAACCAGGACGTGACGCGAGCAAAGAAGGCCACCAAGAACGGCCCGGTGTTCATCACGGATCGCGGCAAGCCCGCGCACGTGCTGCTCAGCTTCGAGGACTATCAGCGGTTGACAAAGCAGCGGCGCAACATTGCCGACGCGCTGGCGATGCCGGGTGTTGCGGACATCGAGTTTGAACCACCGCGCGTGACCATTGGAGCCCGGCCGGCTGATCTCTCATGATGTATGTGCTCGATACCAACGTGCTGTCCGAGCTGCGCAAGGGACGGCTCGGCAAGGCCGATGGGAATGTGATGACATGGACGGAAAGCGTCGATGCCGCCGACCTCTTCATATCGGCCATCACCATCATGGAGTTGGAGCTCGGCGTTCTGTCGATTGAACGCAAAGACGCTGCCCAAGGGGCCATGCTGCGCTCGTGGCTGGAGCAGCACGTACTACCCGAGTTCTCCGGGCGCACGTTGCCTATCGATACCGCTGTGGCGCAGCGCTGCGCTCGACTGCATGTGCCGGACAAACGCGGCGAGCGTGACGCGCTCATCGCGGCTACGGCGCTGGTGCACGGCATGGCGGTGGTAACGCGCAACGTGGTCGATTTCAAGCCTACGGGAGTGACCATCATCAATCCGTGGGAGCCGTCACCATAACTGCCTACGGGTTCAAGGAGCCTGTTCAGAATTTTGTGGGCGAGGCATCACATGAGGAAAAACCATCGCATTGTCGTAGAAGGCCGTTGGTGTTTTCGTTCGTACCGCGCTGCCATGGGCTGTGGGGGTCGGCGAAAAATACCTTCACGCCGGACTCTATAGTAAAGCGGGCGTGATCAGACAGCTCCTTGCCACGATCCCATGTTAATGATCGCCACAACTGGGCATTTCGCCCTTAGCCGGCGGGTCATCTCCGCATCAACCTGGGCAGCACGCGATGCACACCCATCCTGATAGCCTATCGGCCCCGCGCCGATCCGCGTCCAGTCGGCATGCGGCTATGAACCGATTTTGCGTTTTTGATTCCCGAATTTCCGCCCAGGCCTGGCCAGCGCGGCTGTTTTGGCACAGGCTTGGGAGTCGTGACTGACTTCGCGGCTTCCTTGCCTTGCTTCTGATCCTTGTCTTTCGTGTCCATTTCATCCTCATTGTCGGTGGCCGGGACGGATTTTCTGCGGCCAACCTAACAGCATAGGCCACATCACAGAATAAAGCTCGGCCCGCCTCTGAACAATCACCGCCTGCATCGCTGGAATATGAGCGACACCCAGATCCACCCGGGAGGCGGCCATCGAAGGCATCGTCGGCGGCATCTTTGAAAGCAGTGGCCAGTCCTGCGTGGCCGGCTCCAGACTATTCGTGCAGCACAGCGCCCACCACAAGCTGATGAACATGCTGGCGAAACGGGCGAGCGCGACCCAAACTGCGCAGCGGATTCACAACCCCTTAAAGCTGAGTCCGGCCCGCGCCAGGTCCACCGGAATTCAGCATCGGCGCCTCGGCCGAGCCGTTGGAAGGCACTCAACGGGAGCGGTGTCACCATCCAGCCCGAAATTCGGGTATCCCCCTGCCCAGCGAAACGCTCATGCGCGCCAATACCAAATCTATAATATGCAGTTGGTTCATACCCAACATTCGAAAGCAGCATAATGTGTAACGGCATGATAATCCGGAGAGGACACGATGGGGCCGACAGCCACCCTCGCTGAAACTGGCGCATCGGGCCAGAATCCCGCCGCCCCGCTCTGCCTGATGAGACGCGAGCCGGCCCTGGACAAGGACAGGAGCCTGGTCGGCTACATCCTGCGGCCTCTGTGGCTGGACGACCAACCGCACGACCCGGGCGAGGCCATCATCGCGCAGTGCCGGCGCCACGACGTCAACCAGGTCCTGGGGTTCCTGCCGCACGAATTCACGGCCAGCCCGGGGCTGGTGGACCAGCCTTTCGTTCACATGCTGCCGCACAATCGCGCGTTGCTCGACATCCCCGAGGGCCTCGAGGTCACCCCCGAGCTGATCCAGTCCTTTGCCGGCATGTCGCGCTCCGGACTGCGCTTCACGATACGCGCGGATCTCGCGGCCGAACCGGCCTACGAGCCCCTGCTGCCGTTTTGCCGCGCCGTCCGCTTCGACCCCGAACGCAGCTCCAAGGCCGATATCTTCCGCCAAAGCCTGCCGCACAAGCAAGCCGGCCGGAAACTGCACCTGACCGCGCTGCGTTCACAGGACGAGCTGAACACCGCCGTGCTCCTGGGTTTCACGCAATTTCGCGGCGCCTGGCCTGCGCCCACAGGTGCCGCGGTGGCGCTCAGCACGCGGCAAAAACTCCTGCTCAAGCTCATAACCCTGATCATGGGGGACAGCGAAATTCCCGAAATCCAAGCCTGCCTCGAGCAAGACCGCGAGCTGGTCAAAACCCTGCTGAACATGGTCAACACTCCGGCCTTCGGCCTGCCCAAGGAGGTCGAGTCGCTGAACCAGGCCATCATGCTATTGGGCCGCCGCCAGTTGCAGCGCTGGATCCAGATGCTGATGTATACCGAGTCGGGCAGGCCCAAAGGATATCTCTCGCCTATTCTGGTCCAAGCCAGCGCGCGCGCCTATCTGCTCGAGCAACTCTCGCTGCTGCGCCACCCCGAGCAGAGCGTGCGCGCCGATGCGGCCTTCACCACCGGCATGCTGTCGACCATGGATCATCTGTTCGGAGGCATGCCCATGCGGGATTTGCTGGGCCAGGTCATGGTTGACACCCCGGTGCGTCAGGCCTTGCTCGAGCGAACGGGGCCGCTGGGCCCGGACTTGCGCCTGGCCGTGCTGGCGTTTCCCCTGGTGGAGGACACGCTCGAGAACCCCGCCCCCCTCATGGCGGAACTGGCCATAGACGCGGAGCGACTCGCCGCCCTGATCCAGCAGGCGTTCGAATGGGGCCACACCATGACCCAGGCAGCGCAATAGGCACCCATGCAGCAAACCTTGTCGTTTATCGGTCGCTGGCTGCGGATTTCGCACATTTCCTCGGGTTTCATCGCGGTGCTGGTCGGATACACCAGTTCCGTCGCCATCGTGTTTCAAGCCGCCAGCGCCGCCGGTGCCAACGCGGCGCAGCTCGGTTCCTGGATGTGGGCCTTGGGCATCGGCATGGGCCTCACCTGCATCGGGCTGTCGCTCGTCTGGCGCACGCCTATCCTGACCGCCTGGTCCACGCCGGGCGCCGCCCTGCTGGCCACCAGCCTGGGCGATATCGGAATGGCGCAGGCGATCGGGGTCTTCCTGTTCGCCTCCGCACTGATCACCTTGTGCGGGGTGACCGGCTGGTTCCAGCGCATCATGGACTATATGCCGCGCAATCTGGCCAATGCGATGCTGGCGGGCATCCTTCTGCAATTCGGTCTGGCGCTCTTTGGCGCCGTGCGCGGGCAGGCGGGACTGGTCCTGCTGATGTTCGCGACCTTCATCGTTGCCCGTCGCCTGCTGCCGCGCTACGCCGTGCCGCTGGCCTTCCTCGCCGGCATCCTGTGGACCGCCGGTCTGGGCGCGCTCGACTTGAGGGGCCTGGACTGGGCACCGGCGCATCCGGTCTGGATGGCGCCGGAATTCTCATGGCCGGCATTGCTGGGAATCGGCATCCCCCTGTTCATCGTCACCATGACGTCGCAAAACGTCCCGGGGCTGGCGGTGCTGCGCGCCAACGGCTACCACACGCCGGCATCGCCGCTGATCACCTGGACCGGCCTGACCGGCATCGCATTTGCCCCATTAGGCGGATTTTCCTTCAATCTGGCGGCGATCACCGCCGCCATCTGCATGAGTTCCGACGCCGATCCCGAAGCCGCCCAGCGCTACAAGGCCTCGGTCTGGGCGGGCCTGTTCTACCTGGCGACGGGGATTTTTGGCGCGACCGTCGTGGGGTTGTTCGCCGCCTTTCCGCGGGAACTCGTGGCCGCGATCGCCGGGCTCGCCTTGCTGGGCACGCTGGGCGCCAGCATTTCCGAATCCCTGCGCGAGTCCGAAGGCCGCGAGGCCGCTCTGGTCACGTTCCTCGCGACCGCGTCGGGCATGAGCCTGCTGGGCGTGGGCAGCAGCGCATTCTGGGGATTGGTATTGGGCGGCGCCTGCCATGCACTGGCGCGCTGGCGCCGCTGAGGCGCGGACACCGCGCTGCGTGGCTGCAATCGCGGGTTCCAAGGAACGGCATGGGAGCCCCCGCGCTGTTCCGCCCTCAGGCCTCGCCCGCGGGCGCCTCGCCCAGCCCAATGGGTGCCGGCGCCAAGTTGGCGATGCGCTTGAACAGCTCGGCGTACTGGTTGTGCTCGCCGCGCCAGGGGTCGCCGTTGTGCCCGAAGTCGCGGTTGATCGTCTCCCAATCCTCGGCGGCGAGGAAACGCTGCGCCGCGGGCAGGATGTAGCGCTCTTCCTTGCCCAGATGCACCCATTCATCGGCGATATAGGCACGCACCGCATCGCGAAACAGCGCGAAGCCCGCAGCGCCCGCCTGCACGTAATGCACCAGTGCGCGGTCCATGGCGGCCGTCGCCTGGGTCGCTCCGGCATGCTCGGCCTCGAGCTGGTCCAGATGCGCATCAACCTCGTGCGTGTACTGGCGCAGGCGGGCGAATATCTGGTCCTCTTTGGGATGGTGGACCTTGTCGGGCATCTCAGAGATGTACTCGATCATGCTCGCCAGCAGCTTGAAGTCGGGCTCGAGCCGCCCGGCCTCGATCTCGTCGATCAGGTAGGTCATGCATTGCAATACCGCGGCGAGCGCGCGGTGCTCCTCGCGGATGATCTCGATCGCCGGAATGCGCGGCGCGGGCTGCCCGCGCGGCGAACCCGCCGCGGCCTCCTCATCAGCGGACACGACGCCCAGCCAACGGTCCAGGGTCCGAGGCTCGTCGAGCAGATCGGCACTCGGCCCCTGGTAGACGATGCGGCCGCGCTCGAGAATCAAGGCCTGCCGGGTGATGGGCAGGATCTGGCGGGCGTGCTGCTCGACCAGGATGACGGCCATGCTGCCCCCGGCGACCATGCGATCGATGATGTGCAGCAGTTCTTGGGCAATCAGCGGCGCCAGGCCTTCGAGGGGCTCGTCGAGCAACAGCAGGCGCGGATTGAGCATCAGCGCGCGGCCCATGGCCAGCATCTGCTGCTCACCGCCCGAGAGCTGGCTGCCCAGATTGGCGCGGCGCTCGCGCAGCCTCGGGAACATGTCGTAGACACGCTCGAGCGTCCACTCGCCGGGGCGTGCAACCACCTCAAGGTTTTCCTCGACAGTCAGGGACCGGAACACCTCGCGCTCCTGGGGAACCCAGCCCAGACCGGCATGGGCGCGCTTGTGACTGGGCACCTGCGCGATGTCGCGGCCCTCGTAGACAATGCGCCCCTTGCGCATGCGCGTCGCGCCCATCAGGGTGGCCAACAGCGTGGTTTTGCCCATGCCGTTGCGCCCCAGCAGCGCCAGGCTCCCGCCGGCCTCCAGGGATAGGGAAATATCCTCGAGGATCGTGGCGTCCCCGTAACCCGCCCAGACGTTTTCCAGGCGCAGCAGCTCAGCCATGGGATTCTTCTCCGAGATAGACTTCCTTGACGCGCGGATGGCGCGCGATCACGTCGGGGGTATCCTCGACCAGCAAGGCGCCGTTGACCAACACCGAAATGCGTTCGGCGAACTTGAACACGAGGTTCATATCGTGCTCGATCAGCAGGATGGTCACGTCCCTGGGCAATTGGGCAATGGTTTCGAATAACTCTTGGCTCTCGCCGGTGGGTACGCCCGCCGCCGGCTCGTCGAGCAGCAACACCTTGGGCCGCAGGGCCAGCGCCAGGGCGATCTCGATCAGGCGCTGGCGGCCATAGGCCAGATTGCGCGTGGCCTCGTAGGCGTCGTCGATGAGCTTCAGGCTGCGCAGGATCTCGGCCGCCTCGTCCACGGCCTCGGCATACGAGCCGGCGGGCCGCCACCAGCGCGTGCCCAGGCCCATGCGCTCGGACACCGCCATGGTGACGGACTCGAGCACGGTCATACCAACGAACAACTGGTTGATCTGGAAGGTCCGCACCAGGCCGTGGCGGCAGCGTTCATGCTGCGACATCTGGGTGACGTCGGCGCCCATGAGTTCGATGCGGCCGGACGTCGGCACGAGAAATCCGGTCAACAGGTTGATCAGCGTGGTCTTGCCGGCGCCATTGGGGCCGATCAGGGCATGGCGCGCGCCCTGCTCGATCGACAGCGTAACATCGTCGGTCACGACGAAGCCGCCGAAGCGCTTGACCAGATCGTGGGTTTTCAGGACGGCGCTCATGGCTGCCCCCCCGTGGCGCGATCGCGGGCACGGGCACGGTGGCGCGCGTTCTCGATCCATTGCTGGGTGGTGCCCATGATGCCGCCGCGGGCGAACAGCACCACGAGGACCAGGATCAGGCCGAGCCAGAACTGCCAGTACTGTGGATTCATGTCGGAGAGCAGGTAGTTCATCACGACGTATACAATCGATCCGAAGATCGCCCCATAGAGATAGCCGGCGCCCCCCAGAATCAGGATCAGCAGCAGGTCGGCCGAGCGCTGGAAGCCCAGCACGTCGATCGACACGAACTGGTTGGTCTGCGTCAGCAGCGCCCCGGCCACGCCCGCATAGGCGGCACCGATCGTATAGACCTTGACCAGTCGGCGCGTGACCGGCACGCCCAGCGCCGGCATGCGCAGGGTGTTCATGTGGATGCCCCGCAGACTCTGGCCGAAAGGCGAATGCACCAGCCGCCGCGCGACCCAGAACAGCACGAACAGGACCACCACCGAATAGACATAGCCGATCCGGCCGTACATGTCGAAATCGAACAGGCCCAGCAGGGGTTTGACCTCGATGCCCGGCAGGCCGTCGACGCCGCCGGTGATCTCGGTGAACTTATTGGCCAGTTCGTAGAGCATGAGGGCCACGCCCAGGGTCACCATCAGGCGCGAGAGATCATTGCCGCGCAGCAGCAGGAAACTGCTGAGAAATCCCACAAAGCCGGCGACGATCGCCCCCAGCACCAGGCCCAGCAGCGGATCGCCCAGACCGTAGACCCCCAGCATCCCGGCGGTGTAGGCCCCGACGCCGAAGAACGCGGCGTGGCCCAGAGAAATCACGCCGGCATACCCGAAAATAAGGTCCAGGGACACCGCGAACAAGGCCGTAATCGCGATCTGGCTGAGCAGCAGGTAATTGTCGGTGAACAGAAAGTACGCCGCCACCGGGGCGCACCAGAACAGATACTCGAGGGGATGCCAGCGCGCCGCCTGGCGAAAGCGCAGGAGGAAATCCGGTCGGTCCGCGGCGCGGGGGGACGCGCCCGTCGTCGTTGCATTGGTAGTCATTTGTCTGCGCCCTATTTATGGGAACGACCGAACAGGCCCTGAGGACGAAAGATCAGGGTCGCCACCATCACGGCATAGATGATGAAAGCGCCGATCTGCGGCACATAGTATTTTCCGGCGACATCGGCGACGCCCAGGATGATGGCCGCATACAGCGAGCCCAGGATATTGCCGCTGCCGCCCACCGACACCACGATCAGGAAATACACCAAGTACTTGACCGGGAACTCGGGATCCAGGCCCAGCATCTCGACGCCCAGGGCGCCGCCCAGGCCTGCCAGCGCCGAGCCCAGCGCAAAGGTCAGGCTGAATACGCGGTTGACGTCGATGCCCATGCCGCGCGCCACGCGCTGATTGTCGACCGAAGCCCGCAGGCGCGCGCCGAACGGCGTGTTGACGACCGACCACTGCAGCAAGACGGCGATCAGCAGGCCGACCACGATCAGGAACAGCCGGTAGACGCCGACGTCCAGGCCCGGCAGGTGGATCTGGCCCGTCAGGAAATCCGGCAGATGCAGGGGCTGCTGTTGTGCACCGAAGAAATAATGCGCGGCCGCAACCGCCATGAATACCAGGCCGATGGAAAACAGCACCTGGTCGAGTTCGGAGGCCGCATACAGGCGTCGGTACAAAGTACGCTCGAGGATCACGCCGGCGATCGCGGGCACGATGATGGCGACCGGCAGCGTCGCGAGGAACGGCACGCCATAGTCATTGAGCAGCACCACACAGGCATAGCCTCCCAGCATGGCGAATGCGCCATGCGCGAGATTCACGAAGTTCATCAGCCCCAGGGTCACCGAAAGCCCCACGCTGATGAGAAAAAGCAGCATGCCCGAAGCGATGCCGTCAAAGAATATAGTCATGTGTATCGTCCCCTGCCATGAGACGGGCGGGTCGCCAATTCCCCGATGGCGGCCCGCCCGCGGGCGATATGATTATTGCTTGCCCGGGTCCTTCACCGCTTCGATTTTGTCGAACTCGACGTTCTGCAGCACGCCGTCGACACGCTCGACCTTGCGGATATAGACGTTCTGGATAATGTCACGGGTCTGGGGATCGATCTCGACTGGACCGCGCGGGCTCATCCACTTCATGCCCTTGACCGCCGCCATGAAGGCTTCCGCGCTGGCGTCGCCCTTGGTCTTTTCCAAGGCCATGTAGATCAGGTGCATGCCATCATAGGCGGCCACCGACACGAAGTTCGGGCGGGCGTTCGGGTAGGCCTTGGCATACGCCTCGGTAAAGGCCTTGTTCTCGGGCGAATCATGCACCGCCGAGTAGTGGAAGGAGGTGATCATGCCGAGCGCCGCATCGCCCATCGCGTCGATGACGTCCTCGTCGGTCACGTCGCCGGTGGCCAGCGCCTTGATGCCGGCGGCTTCGAGGCCGCGCTCTTTGTAACCCTTGGCCAGCGCCACACCCTGCTCGCCGTTGGGCACGAACAGGAACACCGCCTGAGGCTTGAGGTCCTTGATGCGCTGCAGGTAGGGCGCGAAGTCGGGATTCTTGACCGGCGTGCGCACCTCGCCGACGATCTTGCCACCGAGTTCGGTGAAGGTTTTCTTGAACTGCTTCTCGGCGTCATGACCTGGACCATAGTCGGCAACCAGCGTGTAGACCTCCTTGATGCCTTGCTGGTGGGCCCACTGCGCCATCGGCGCGGTGTCCTGCGGCAGCGTCATCGACACGCGCACGATGTTGGGGGATTTTTCGGTGATCGAGGAAGTGGCGGCATTCAGCACCACCATCGGCACCTTGGCCTCGGTGGCCAGTGGTGCGACCGAGAAGGCGTTGGGCGTCAGGGTGAAGCCCGCCAGGATATCGACCTTGTCCTTGATCAGGAGCTCCTGGGCCTGGCGCTTGGCCACGGCGGGCTCGACGCCGGTGTCGTCCTTGATGATCAGCTTGACCTTGCGGCCAGCGACCGTGTCGCCGTTCTGGGCAAGGAACAGGTTCAGGCCATTGGTGATCTGCTTGCCATGCGCGGCGAACGGACCCGACATCGGCACGACGACACCGATCTTGAGGTCTTCGGCAGCCTGAGCGCCGGTCGCCAGGGCCATGGCGCCGAGCGCCAGGGTGAATACACCGAATTTCTTACTAAATGTCATGTTTGCTCTCCTGGTTCTTGTAGAGTCATGGTGTTGCCCGGAGGCCTTGCCCATAGGGTCAATGGCCGATTTGCTGCTCGAGTTGATGCAGTACGCGGTAGCACGGCAGGACCTGGCGCACGCTGGCGTTGGGCTCGCGCCCCTCGCGGATCGCCGCGAAAAACTCACGGTCCTGCAGTTCGATGCCGTTCATCGATACGGCCACCTGGCTGACATCGATGGCTTCCTCCTTGCCATTGAACAGGTCGTCGTAGCGTGCGATATAGGTTGCCGTGTCGCCAATGTAGCGAAAGAACGTCCCCAGCGGGCCGTCGTTGTTGAAGCTCAGCGACAGGGTGCAGATGGCGCCGTTCGCCGCCTTGAGCTGGATCGACATGTCCATGGCGATACCCAGCTCGGAGTGGATCGGGCCCTGCAGGGCGTTGGCCTGCACAATAGGGCTGCCCGCCTGATAGGCGAACAGATCCACCGTATGGGCCGCATGATGCCACAGCAGGTGATCCGTCCAGCTACGCGGTTCGCCCAGCGCGTTCATGTTGGTGCGCCGGAAGAAATATGTCTGGACGTCCATCTGCTGGATATTGAACTCGCCACGCTGGATACGGCCGTGGATGTACTGGTGGCTGGGGTTGAAGCGCCGCGTATGGCCACACATCGCGACTTTGCCGCTGCTGGCCGCCACGGCGGCCAGCGCCTCGGCATCCTCGAGGCTGTCAGCCATCGGAATCTCGACCTGCACATGCTTGCCGGCCCGTAGGCAGGCCATGGCCTGCGAGGCGTGCATCTGGGTGGGCGTGCACAGAATCACGGCATCGACCTCGGGGCGCGCGAGCACCTCGTCGAGCTCGGTCGTGGCCTGCCCGATGCCGTACTTTTCAGCGACCTTGCGGGTCTTGTCGAGCTCGCGGCTGACCAGCGCCACCACCTCGACGCCCTCGATGTTGCGGATGCCGTCCAGATGCTTGATGCCAAAGGCCCCGGCCCCGGCCAGGGCGACCTTGATCGTCGATCCGCTCATGCCTGCTCCTCCAGGATCAAATGTCCCACGGCCGTGTTAGATGCGGGGACGTGATAGAAACGATGAACCACCTTGGGTGCGGGGCCACCGGCGACATCCGCCATGGCGCCGCGCGCAATGAGCCACATGACCAGCTCGATGCCCTCGGACCCGGCCTCGCGCACGTAATCGATATGCGGCACCGCGGCCTGGCCCTCGGGGTCGGCGATCAGGCGGTCCAGGAAAGCCTGGTCGAATTCCTTGTTGATCAACCCGGCGCGTGGTCCCTGCAATTGGTGGCTCATGCCGCCCGTGCCCCAGATGTGGACGTTCAGGGGCTCGTCGTAGGATTCGATCGCGCGGCGGATCGCGCGGCCCAGTTCGTAGCAGCGGCGGCCCGAGGGCACCGGATACTGCACCACGTTGACGGCGAACGGGATCACCGGGCAGGGCCAGGCCTCGGGTTGGCCGCACATCAGCGACAGCGGCACCGTCAGGCCGTGGTCCACGTCCATCTTGTTGACGATGGTCAGGTCGAAGTCCTGCTGGATCACGGACTGCGCGATATGCGAGGCGAGCTTGGGGTGGCCGATGACCGTGGGCACCGGGCGCGGTCCCCAGCCCTCATCGGCCGGGTGGAACTCGGTCGCGCAGCCGATGGCGAACGTCGGGATGAATTCGAGGCTGAAAGCGGTGGCGTGATCGTTGTAGACCAGAAAAATCACGTCGGGCTTGTTGTCGCGCATCCATTGCTTCGACGGCTCGTAGCCCTGGAACAATGGCGCCCAGTAAGGCTCGGCCGTCTTGCCCAGGTCGAGGGCCGCCCCGATGGCCGGCACGTGCGAGGTGTAGACGCTGGCGCCGATGCGCGCATGCTGCTTGCTCATGACTTGGAATCCCCCATCCTGCGATTGCCTTCGATGCTGCGGCCGCCCGCGATCATCATGTCGCGGTATTCCTCCTGGGACATGCCGGTCATGCTGGCCGCCATGTACTGGAAGGACCGGCCATCGGTCGCACCGAGCTTGGCCAGAAAGTAAATGTTTCCGCCCAAGGCCAGGCAGCGGTTCAGGTCGCGGTCGAGCACCGCCTGTTTCTGCTCCTCGGTCATGGGCCATTCGTCCAGGTACGCACGCTCGCCGGCCTTGAAGCGCTCGCGATTCTCGGCCTTCATCAGCGACATGCAAAACTGGTTCAAGTGATAGCCCTCGCGCGATTGATCGGCATCGAAAATGATCGTGCCAGGGATATCGGTATAGGGTTTATTGAGCGACATGGCTCACCTCCAATACAAACGGTTCGGATTGTCGACCAGCAGCTTGCGCTGCAATTCGCCAGTCGGCGCGATCTGGGGGATGTAATCCACCAGCAGTCCGTCATCGGGCATGTGGTTCTTGAGGTTGGGGTGCGGCCAGTCGGTGCCCCACAGCACACGATCGGGGAAAGTCTCTACCAGGCGCCGCGCGAACGGCACCACGTCCAAGTAGGCGTGCCGCTGTCCGTCCAGCGCCGGGGGACCGGACCTGCTCAGGCGCTCGGGGCAACTGACCTTGCTCCAGATGTTCGGATGCTCGCGCATCATGCGCACGAACAGCTCGAACTCGGGGCCGTCCACCGGCTGGGAGACATCGGGGCGACCCATGTGATCGACCACCACCGTCGTGGGCAGGGTCGTGAAGAAATCATAGAGTTCCGGCAGATCCTGCGCCTCGAAGTAGACGACGACGTGCCAGCCCAGCGGCGCGATGCGCCCGGCGATCTCGGCTAGGACCTCGCGCGGGGTGAAATCGGCCAGGCGGCGCACGAAATTAAAGCGCGTACCGCGCACGCCCGCCTCGTGCATCTCGCGCAGTTCGGCATCGGCGACGTCGCGCGCCACCGTGGCCACACCGCGCGCCCTGCCCTGCGAGGCCCGCAGGGCATCGACCAGGGCCCGATTATCGGTGCCATGGCAGGTCGCCTGAACGATCACGTTCTTGGCAAAGCCCAAGTGGTCGCGCAAGGCGAACAGGGCCTCCTTGGGCGCATCGCAGGGTGTGTACTTGCGCTCGGGCGCGTAGGGAAAGGCGGCGCCGGGTCCGAAAACATGGCAATGCGCATCCACCGCGCCTTCGGGGACGCGAAAACGGGGCGTGCTCGGGCCATCATAGAAATCCAGCCAACCCGGCGTTTTGGTGAAGATTTCGTTCGCGGTATGCGGCATCCCAGAATTCCTTGGCGTGTTCAATCGATGTACTTGAGGCCGGCCTTCTCGAGGCCCTCGCGCATCTTGTAGTAGTCCAGGCCGAGCACGCCCGAGGCGAAGATGTCGCGCTTGGCGCCCTCGTTGTCCTCGCGGGCTTGGGCGCGGTCGGCCACCTCGCCAGCGATCGCCGCCGGCACGACCACGACGCCATCGGCATCGGCGACGACCACGTCACCCGGCATCACCTGGGCGCCCGCGCACACCACCGGGACGTTCACCGAGCCCAGGGTGGCCTTGACAGTGCCTTTGGCGTTGATGGCGCGGCTGAAGACTGGAAAACCCATTTCCTCGAGAGTATCGACATCGCGCACACCGCCATCGATGATGAGGCCATGGGCGCCGCGCGCCTTGAAGGAGGTCGCCAGCAGGTCGCCGAAGAAACCGTCGGTGTTGTCGGTCGTGCAGGCCGCCACCACGATGTCGCCGGGCCGGATCTGCTCGGCGGCCACGTGCAGCATCCAGTTATCCCCGGGCTGCAGCAACACGGTCACGGCGGTACCGCAAGCGCGTGCGCGATGATACACGGGGCGCATGTAAGTCTTCATCAGGCCCACGCGGCCCATGGCCTCGTGGATCGTCGCCACCCCGAATTTCGAGAGACGCTCGGCGGCGGCCGGATCGGCGCGCCGGATGTTGCGATGGACGACGCCCAGATTGTTTAGAGGAGATGCCATTTCAATAGTCCTTGTTTCACGGCGCCGGGGCTCACAGGCCCTTGGCCTTCAGCGCGGCGTCCAGCCGCGGATAGACGCGACGCACATTGCCCTCATAGATCTGGAACCGATCCGCGTCGCTGAGCGTGGTCGCAGCCTCGATATAGCGCTTGGTGTCGTCGAAGTAGTGCCCGGTCTCGGGATCGACGCCACGCACCGCGCCGATCATCTCAGAGGCGAACAGCACGTTCTTGACCGGAATCACCTTGGTGAGCAGATCGATGCCGGGCTGATGATAGACGCAGGTGTCGAAATAGATGTTGTTCAGCAGGTGTTCGTCGAGCAGCGGCTTTTTCAGCGCCTGGGCCAGGCCGCGGAAACGCCCCCAATGATACGGCGCCGCGCCGCCGCCATGCGGGATGACGAAGCGCAACGTAGGGAAATCCTTGAATAAATCAGAGGTCAGGCATTGCATGAACGCGGTCGTGTCCGCGTTCAGGTAATGCGCGCCGGTCGTGTGGAAGCACGGATTGCAGCTCGTGGACACGTGGATCATGGCCGGGATGTCACATTCGACCATTTTTTCATAGATCGGATACCAGGACCGGTCCGACAGGGGCGGCGCGGTCCAGTGACCTCCAGAGGGGTCGGGATTCAGGTTGATGCCCACTGCGCCATACTCCTTGACGCACTTTTCCAGCTCGGGGATGCAGGTCGCCGGATCGACGCCGGGCGACTGCGGCAGCATCGCGGCGGTGACGAAATGATCGGGGAAAAGCTGTGCGACTCGGTGGCAGAGTTCGTTGCAGATCGCCGCCCAGGCGCTCGAGACCTGAAAATCGCCAATGTGATGCGCCATGAAGCTCGCGCGAGGCGAGAAGATCGTCAGATCCGAGCCGCGCTCGCGCATCAGGCGCAGTTGATTGGACTCGATCGTCTCGCGTAGCTCGTCGTCGCTGATTCGCAGGTCGGACGCTTTGGGCATCGCCGACGGGTCGGCGATGCCGGCGATCTGGCGCTCACGCCAATCGGCCAGCGCCTGCGGGGCCGTGGTGTAGTGGCCGTGGCAATCGATGATCAAGGGCTGTCTGCTCATGTCGAACGTGTCCTTCCTAGGCTATCGGGTTTCCGGATATGCGGCGGCGGGGACCATGACCTCGCCGCGCATGATCAGGCGCGCGGTGCGCAACAGCGCCGCGCGCGAAACTTTCTGGTTGTCGTGGGGATCGAGCTCGAGCTCGACGCTGAATTCGCCGCTGGGGTGCTCGATCGAAATAGTCTTGCGCGCGCCTGCGGGCATCCGCGCGATCCCCTGAGTGACTGAACCCTCGAGCACGCAGGCCGTGCCGACGGTGACCGCGGCCAGCACGCCGATGGCTTCGTGGCACACGTGCGGAATGAAGCAGCGCGTGCTGATGCTGCCGCCGTCGCGCGGCTCGGACACCAGGGTCATCTTGGGGTAGTTGCGGGCACTGACGTCACCCAGCCCCATGAGCTCGCCGGCGCGCAGGCGCAGGGCCTCGACGCGGGCTTTGAGCGCCCCGTCGGCATTGAGCTCGGCCGGTGTCTCGTAGCCGGTGCAGCCCACGTCGGCTGCGCGGAACATCACCAACGGCATGCCATTGTCGATGCAGGTCGTCTCGATGTCGAAGGCCGCGAAATCGTCGCCCGCCGCCGGTTCGACGCGGACGGTGTCAAGCACCCGTCCGGTGGGCAGCAGGCCCGCGCACACGGAGCCGGCGGTATCCAGAAAATTGATGGTGATGGGCGCCGAACGGCCCGGAACGCCGTCGATGCGGGCGTCGCCCTCATAGCTGACGCGGCGGCCATCCGGCGTCATCGGCGTGAGCACGGTGATGTCGCACTGCATGCCGGTGTTGCGGGTCAGGACCCGCACCGTGGTTTCGTCGCCCTGGGGTCGGACCAAGCCGCGCTCGATGGCGAAAGGCACGACCGCCGCCAGCATATTGCCGCAATTGGGGGTGGTGTCCACGGTGTCCTGATCGGGCTGTAGCTGGGCGAACAGGAATTCCACGTCCACGCCGGGGGTGGTGCCGCGCCGTACGATGCCGACCTTGCTGGTCAAGGGATGGGCGCCGCCCAGGCCATCGATCTGGCGCCGATCGGGCGAGCCCATGACCGCCAGCAGCACCCGGTCGCGCGCCGCCGTATCGAGAGGCAGATCCGACTCAAGGAAGAAAGGCCCGCGCGACGTGCCACCGCGCATGAACAAGGTGGGAATGGCTTTTTGCATGATGAGCCCATTATGGGCGGAACCCGGCATTTGGATAAGGCCTGTTACTCACTAACAGCTATGCCGCAATGCTATGATACAGCGTCGACCATGCCGCACATAGACAGAATCCATGGATCTCAAACAACTCGAGTACTTTCTGCGTGTGGCCGAGCTGGGCAGTTTCACCCAGGCGTCCCGCGCCCTGAACATCGCGCAGCCGGCACTCAGCCGGCAGGTGCGCATGCTCGAGGTCGAGCTGCGGCAGAATCTGCTCAACCGTAACGGGCGCGGTGTGACGACGACCGAGGCCGGCAAACTCCTGCTCGAACACTGCCGGGGCATTTTGCACCAGGTCGAGCGCGCCAAAGAGGACCTGGGTCGGGTGCAAGGCGCGCTGGCTGGAAGGGTCGCCGTGGGCATCGCGCCCAGCGCCTCGAAGATGATGACCGTGCGCTTGACGCGCAAGGCGCGCAAGCACCTGCCCAACGCCTCGCTGTCGATCAGCGAGGGGCTGTCCTTCGTCATGCAGGAATGGCTGCTGGCCGGCCGCCTGGACATCGCCCTGCTCTACAACCCCAGCCCCTCGGCCGAGCTGGATATTGCACCCCTGACCTGCGAGTCCCTATACCTGATCGGCCCGCGCGGCCCCCACCCCTCCGACAAGCCGATGGCCCTGGAAGCGCTGACCCACATCCCGCTGGTGATCCCGAACCGCCCACATACGATCCGGATGCTGCTCGAGTCCGAGATGTCGACCATCGGCCTCAAGCCCAACATCCGCCTGGAAATCGACGGCGTACCCGCGATCCTGGATCTGGTGGCCGACGGCGCGGGTTACGCGGTGCTCACAGAGCACGCGGTGCTGACCTCGGCGCGCCCCGAGCTCTACCACATCCGGCCCATCGTCCAGCCCCAGTTGCTCAGCCGCCTGTGCGTGGCCACGGCATCGGGTCGCATCACGACCTTGACCCAGAACGCGATGCTCGAGCTCATCCGCGAGACGGCACGGCAAGTCTATCCGCCGGCGATGATTCAAACAGCCTGAACGAATCCACCAGAGCCCCGAGTTTTTCCGCCTGATGGCGGATATTGCCCGCCGCTGCCGCGGCCTGAGCCACCAACGCGGCATTGCTGCGGGTGGCGCCGTCGATTTCGGTCATCGCCAGATTGACCTGCTCGATCCCTTGCCCCTGCTCCCGGCTGGCCAGGGCGATCTCGTGGACGATCGAGACGAATTGCTGCACAGCCTCGCGCGCCTGCCCTGAAACCCGGCCCGCCTCGCCCACCATGTCCGCCCCTTCAGCAACCGCCTGGACCGATTGGCCGATCAGGGATTCGATCTCGCGGGCGGCCTCGCCCGTGCGCTGGGCGAGGCCGCGCACTTCGGCGGCGACCACCGCGAAGCCACGCCCCTCCCCGCCCGCGCGCGCCGCCTCAACGGCCGCATTCAAGGCCAGGATGTTGGTCTGGAAGGCGATGCTGTTGATGACGCCGGAGATGTCCGCGATCCGGCGGGCGCTGTCCTGGATGCGGGACATGGTGTCGACCGCGCGGCGCATCGAGGTCTCGCTGCGCGAGACCTGCCGCTCGGTGCCCGCAGCGAGCTCGCTCGCCTGGCCGGCGTGCGCGGCATTCTGCTTGACCGTGCTGGCGAGTTGCTCGATCGAGGCGGCGGTTTCCTCAAGCGAGCTCGCCTGCGCATCGGTGCGCCGCGACAGATCGTCATTGCCCTGCGCGATCTCGCTGACGCCATGGACGACCACCGAGGCGGATTCCTTGATGCGTACGATCAACAGCTTCATATTGATCTGCAGAATGCGCAGACCATGGGCGAGGCTCGCCAATTCGGCGGCGCCGTCGACCCGTATCCGGCCCGACAGATCTCCTGAACTGATGCGCTCGATATCCATGCGCATGCGGCGCATGGCCACGGCCATCGGGCGATACAGCACCAGGCCGCCCAGCAGACACCAGAGGGCACCAATCGTCGCCAACAGCAGCGCCAAGGGGTTGGCCGCCCCCAGAATTCCGAGCCCCGCGAACAGGCCCGCTCCCGCCAAAGACCACAGCGCCACCCGTGTGAGCAAGGACGCGCCGGCCAGGCGGCCCAGCGCGCGGCGCACGGGCCCCGCCAGGGAGATCGCGCCTTCGTGGATGCGCACCCCGCGCCGGCCCTCGGCCATGGCCCGGTACGCACGCTCGGCCGCCTCGACCCGATCGCGCGGCGGGCGCGTGCGAATCGAGGTAAAGCCGGTGACCTGCCCCTCTTGAAAGATCGGCGCCGCCTGGATGTCGACCCAGTAGTGATCCCCGTTCTTGCAGCGATTCTTCATTAGGCCCGACCAGGCCTTGCCGCGTCGCACGGTGCGCATCAGATCGGCAAACGGTTCGCGGGGCATCTCTGGATGGCGCAGGATCCCCTGCTGGGCGCCGATCACCTCCGAGGGTTCGTGCCCGCTGATACGCAGGAAATCCTCATTAACGTATGTAATCCGCCCCTCGAGGTCGGTCGCCAGCACGATGGTCTCGCCTTGGCGCAGCGCATACTCCCGTCCGCTGACGTGCAAGTCTTCGCTCATGTCCCCTCCCCCAATGGGTGTCGTGGCCGGCTGCGCGCCGCGGGATTTTCACTGATTCTTTGCGTGCGCGATCAGCCGATCGGCGTATGCCTGCCAGCCGCCGGCCTTGTCGACCTCGGCGAACAGGCCCTGCGCCGCCAGGCCGGCGACCCAATCCTGCTTGGCTGCGGTCGCGCTCGACATCAGGGGCTCGAAGCCGGCTTCGCGCACCGTGTTGGCCACCTCGCGCATTTCCTCGGCACGCCGGCGCCCGTGCTGCACGACGCGGCTATAGAAATAAGCGCCCTGTTCGGACCAGTCGATCGAGGGGAAGGTTTCTTGCAGAGTCGGCAGCACATGATCCTCGACGCCATAAGCGCGCGCGGTGGTGTAGCTTTCGATGACCAGCGCCTCGAGGCCCTTGATCATGACGCTGCGGCACATCTTGATCGCCGAGGCCACGCCCAGGTCGCTGGACACGGCCGAGGCCTCCATGCCGGCTGCGCACAGACGCGCGGCCAAGGCCTCGGCATAAGGCCCGCCCAGCAGCATCGGCACACGGATCCCGTAGGGCGGCACCGAGGTCATGACGCCCGCCTCGACATACTGGCCGCGGGCGGTTTCGATCAGGGCGGCGGCGTCGCGCTTGGCGCCCGGCGAGGCCGAGTTCAGGTCCAGGAACACCGTGCCCGGCCGGATGTGGCGCGCCGCCTCGCGGGCAACGTCGACCGTGCTCGAGGCGGTCACGGCGGAAATGATCAAGTCGGCGCGGCTGCACAGCTCGGCTGGCGAACCGCACAACGACACCCCGTCGCGCTCGGCGCGCGCCCGCAGGGGGGCGGCGGCGGCCTCGTCGGCAAGCTTGATGTCCCAGGCCTGCACGCTGGCCACGTGTTCCTTGAGCCCGGCGCAGAAGATGCCGCCGACCTCGCCGTAGCCGATCAATCCAAGATTCGCGCTCTGCATGACAGTGGGCTCCTTAAAACGATTCGGTATCGACCTCGGCCGCGTTCCCCGCGCCGAAACGCGCCCCCTCGACCGTGCGGTCGTTGATCAAGGCGCCGAGTTCGGCCAGGGTGGCGGCTTCCAGAGCCACCTCGGCCGCGCCCAGATTGTCGGCCAAGTGATCCAGCCGGGTCGTGCCCGGAATCGGGATGATGTCCCCGCCCTGGTGCAAGAGCCAGGCCAGCGCGAGTTGGGCGGGCGAGCAGCCCACGCGCGCCGCGATCCGCCGGTAGGGTGCGAGCAGGCCGAGGTTGCGGGCATAGACGCCCGGCTGGAAACGCGGCATGCGCCGGCGCAGGTCGCCCTCATCCAGCGCCTCGGGATCGGGCAGGCCATCGGCCAGGAACGCACGCGCCAGGGGGCTATAAGGCACGAACGCCGCGCCGAGCGCGCGGCAGGCCTCCAGCACCGCGATCTCGGGGTTGCGCGTCCAGAGGGAATACTCGCTCTGGACAGCGGCCACGGGATGCACTGCGTGCGCTTTGCGCAGGGTCTCGGCGGATACCTCGGACAGGCCGATGTGGCGGACCTTGCCTGCCCTGACGAGCTCGGCCAGCGCGCCCACGCTGTCCTCGATCGGCACGGATTTGTCCCAGCGGTGCAGATAATAGAGGTCGATCACATCCGTGCGCAGGCGCACGAGGGCCTCCTCGCAGGTGCGACGCAGGGTCTCTGGCCGGCCATCGATGCGGCGCTTGCCGCCTTCGTGAAAAATCCCGCATTTGCTGGCAAGGACGAAGCGGCTGCGATGCGGCGCCAGGACGCGCCCGAGCAATTCCTCATTGTGGCCGAACCCGTACAAGGCAGCGGTGTCGAACAGCGTCACGCCGCGGTCCAGTGCGCCCAGCAGCAACGCCTCGGCCTGGGCCGGATCGGTCGGGGCGCCATAGCCGTGGCTCAGGCTCATGCATCCCAGCCCGATCGGGAAAACCTCGAGATCCGCGATTTTACGTAATGTCGTCATATTGAATCATTATGGGGACAAGCCCGCCGATTGTTAAGTGGGCGTCCGGACTAGCAGCTATGCCGGGCCGCTATGGAGCGGTGGCGCCCTTGCGGCAAAATGCGATACACCCGGCGACCCGCCGGGTGTCCGGTCCTCTATCGTACGATGAGGTCACGCGGCGGATACCGCCGCGCGTCGCAACGCCCTATTCCTTGCCGGGGTCTTTGAAGTCGGCGATCTTGTCGAACTCGACGTTCTGCAGCACGCCGCCGACGCGCTCGACCTTGCGGATGTAGACGTTCTGCACAATGTCGCGCGTGGCCGGATCGATCGTGATCGGGCCGCGCGGGCTCGTCCAGCTCATCCCCTTGACCGCCGCCATGAACTTGTCGCCGCTGGCATCGCCGCCGGTCTTCTTCAGCGCCTCGTAGATCAAGTGCATGCCGTCATAGGACGCGACGCCCACCATATTGGGACGCACGCCGGGATAGGCCTTGGTATAGGCCTCCACGAACGCCTTGTTTTCCGGCGAATCATGCGCCTGCGAATAATGGAACGAGGTGATCATCCCCACCGCATTGTCGCCCATGGCGTCCAGCACGTCTTCGGTGACCACATCGCCGGTGGCGAGGAGCTTGATCCCGGCCTGATCCAGGCCGCGTTCCTTGTAGCCCTTGGCGAAGGCCACGCCCTGGTCGCCGTTGGGCACAAACAGGAACAGTGCGTCGGGTTTGGCGTCCTTGATCTTTTGCAGGAAGGGCGCAAAGTCGGGCTTGGTCATCGGCGTATGCAGCTCGCCGACGATCTCGCCGCCGGCGGCGGTGAAGGTCTTTTTAAACTGGGCCGCCGCGTCATGGCCCGGCCCGTAATCCGCGGTGATGGTGTAAACCTTTTTAATGCCGTTGGCTGCCGCCCACGTGGCCATGGGCGCGGAAACCTGTGGCAGGGTCATCGAGGTGCGGACGACGTAATCGGACTTGGTCGTGATCGACGAGGTGGCGGCGTTCAGCACCACCATCGGCACTTTAGCCTCGGTGGCCAGCGGCGCAACGGCAAAGGCACCCGGCGTCAGGCCGAAGCCCGCGAACACGTCGACCTTGTCCTTGATCAGCAGTTCCTGCGCCTGGCGCTTGCTGATCGCCGGGTTGACCCCGGTGTCGTCCTTGGCGATCAGCACCACCTTGCGGCCGGCGACTGTATCGCCGTGCTCTTTGAGATAGAGTTCGGCGCCGTTCACCATCTGCTGGCCCGTCGAGGCAAAGGGCCCGGACAGCGGCACGATCAGGCCGATCTTCAGGTCCTGGGCCTGCGCCGCCCCCAGTGCGCCGCCGGCTAGCGCGACCGCTGCCAGCGTCTTCAATAGATCGAATTTCAAGCTTGTCTCCTTGGGTTTGGAAAAGCGCTCATGCGGCGCCGGACGAAGGCCTGTCGAAGCTTTAAATATAGCCTTTCAAGACCTCAAAGATCGATGACCAGCATCGGGGTTTGCGAACGGGAGCAACATGGGGTGAACTGGTCGTTTGCCGCATGCTCCTCATCGGTCAAGTAACTGTCGCGGTGATCCGGGATGCCCTCGACCACGCCGGTCAGGCAGGTCCCGCAGATGCCTTCTTCGCAGGACACGGGAATGAAGATTCCATGCCGGTCGAGCGCCTTGGTCACCGGCATGTCGGCGGGGATGTCGAAGACCTCTCCGGTGCTGCCCAGCTTGACCTGGAAGGCCTGATCCCCCTCGAGCGGCGCCACGTGCTCGGAGGCGGCGAAACGCTCGAAATGAATGCGCGCATCCTCGATTCCCGCCGCGCGGGCCAGGGCGACGAAATGATCGATGAAGCCTGCCGGCCCGCACACGTACACATGAGTGCCCACACCGGCCGCCGCGAGCAGGCCCGCCGCATTCAGCGCAGTGCCCGGCTCGTCATCGAAGTGCAGCCGGGTGTGCGCGGCCAGGCCCGAGCCACCGATGTCGTCCAGGAACGCGGCGCGTGCCCGACTGCGGCTGCTGTAGTGGAACTCAAAATCGGCGCCCGCCGCCTGCAACTGGCGGGCCATGCACAGGATCGGGGTCACGCCGATGCCGCCCGCCAGCAGCAGGCTGCGCGGCGCCGGCTGCAGGGCGAAGCGATTGCGGGGCGCGCTGATGCGCAGGACGTCGCCCACGCCAATGCGGTCGTGCAACGCGATCGAACCGCCACGAGAATCGATCTCACGCAGCACGCCGATCCGATAGTGCGTGCGCTCGGCGCAGTCATTCAGCAGCGAATACTGACGGACCAGTCCGCCCGGCAAATGCACGTCAATGTGCGCGCCCGCCGTGAAGACGGGCAGAGGCGACCCATGGGCATCGACCAGTTCGAGACTGACGATGTCCTGCGCCTCGCGGCGTTTGTCGGCGACCTTGACAGATAATTCTTGCATGTCGAAGACAACCTGTGTGTAGAGATTGCACGGCGCGCCGCCGGCCGGGGCGCACCGCGTTTACGTCTAGTGTCCTGCTCGGATTAGCCGAGCAGGACACTAGCATACGTCATGCCACGGCCGTCTCGGGCGTGCCCGCAGTCGCCGCCATGGTTTTCTCGGCCTGCACGAGGCGGTCGATGAGACGCCGCGCCTGTACGCCTCCCGCATCGATGTTCAAGGCCAGCAGGCGACGGTCGGGAAAGGTCTGGAGGTTTCGCTGCTGCGCCTCGAGCACGTCGAGGTCCTGGCTGAAGATCCGCCCCTGTCCCTCGCGAATCGCCTCGGTCAGCGCCACATCGGCGGGCTTGAAGCGCCGCGCCATACCCCAGAAATACCAATGCGAGGACTCGGTCTCGGGCGTCATGAAATCGACCACGACCGCCGAGGCCTGATGCTCGGGCGCAGCCTCGAATCCGCCTTTGCCCGCCAGCGCGACACCCACGTCGATCAGTACCTGGCCGGGGGCGGTAAAGCGCGAAATCTGCCACCGGTCCACCAGGGCCTCGGGGTCCAGGCCGTTGGCCCGCATCGCTTCCTGCCAGAACGGTGGCGCGATGACGCTCTCCATGATCCGGCTGGTGACCACGGTCTCGCCCTCCATCCGGGTCTTGACCGGGGAAGCGTCGATCTCGTTCTGGCCGATGCTGCCGACGTGGACATAGGCCTCGTGGGTCAGATCCATGAGATTGTCCACCATCAGCCGGTAGTCGCACTGGATGTGATAGAGGCCGCCGCCAAAAGCCCATTCGGGATCGTCCGACCAGGCCAGCGCCGGGATCGACCCCTCGTCGGCCAGCCTCGCGTCGCCGGGCCACAGCCAGACGAAGCCGTGGCGCTCGGCCACGGGATAGCTGCGGATGCAGGGAAAGCCGCCCACGCGCTGCATGGGCATGGACACCACCTTGCCGTCACAACCCATCACCAGGCCGTGATAGCCGCACATCAGATTGCCATCGACCACGCGGCCCAGGGACAGCGCTGCCCCGCGGTGCGGGCAGAAATCCTCGACCGCGGCGACCTTGCCGCCGTGGCCGCGATAGAGGGCAACCCGCTGCCCACACAGCGTACGGCCCAGCGGCTCGCCGGCAATCTCATCGGAGGTGCAGGCGATGTACCAGGCGTTCTTCGGAAACATGTGATCCTCCTTGCATGGCGACTCTCGCGATCCTTCGACGAGGCCGGCCACCTTAAGCTTCAAACTGTAATATTCAGCACACTGAACGTTTAGTTGAATTCTATGTTTTCAACAAGGATATTCCATTGGGGCAAACCCTAGATATCGCTGGCTTAGTCCGGCTGAGAGGCTTCGCGGCGGCCCATGCGCGGCGCCGGCACCAGCGGCGCGCGGCTTTGGTGATTGTTGACATCCACGAGCTTTTGCAGGAGATCCATGAACACGGCCTCCTCGTCGGCGCTGAACTTTTCGAAAATGCGGCGGTGCAGACGCTCGATGGCGTCATTGGCCTCGGCCAGAAGGGCCCTGCCTGCGGCGGTCAGTTCGAGGATGCGCTGGCGGCGATTGGCCGGATCGACGCGGCGCGTCAGCAGCCCTTTTTCCTCGAGCCGCGTGGCCACGCTGGCCGCCGTGGAGGTGTCGATCGCCGCCAGGCCCGCCAGCGACACCTGGTCGATGCCGGGATGCGTCAACAGCACACACAGCACCGCGTACTGGATGGGCGTGGCGAGCAGGCCGAGCTCGTCGTGAAAAATCGAAGCCGATATCTGTTGCGCCCGTCGCAGCAGGTGGCCAGGCTGGACGTACAAGGGTTCGCGCAGGATAGAGTCTTGCATGGGTGAAAGGTCCCGGATGAAGCCGCGGGCATAGGTTAGCGTATCCTAGCGCCTGTTGACACTACGGACCCGACACCACAGGAGCGCGCCATGGCGACCACCACACCCACTTTCGTTCTGCTGCATGGCTTGCTCTGCGATGGCCAGACCTGGTCCCACCTGGCCGGCCCGCTGTCGCGCCTGGGACCGGTGTCGATTCCCCGCTTGAGCGGCCTGAGCTCTCTGCCGGCCGCCGCCGCCGAGGTGCTCGAGCGAACCTCGGGCCCCCTGATCGTGATCGGCCACTCGATGGGCGGACGCATCGCGCTCGAGATCGCGCGCCAGGCGCCCGACCGGTGCGCCGGCCTGGTGCTTATGAACACCGGCTATGAGGGCCTGGGCGAGGGCGAGACGACGCGCCGGATGGCCCAGGTCGAGGCCGCGCGCGCGGGCGGGGTCGGCGCCATTGTCGATGCATGGCTCGACGGCATGATCGCCCCCCGGACCCGCGACGACGCGGCATTGATGCGTTCAATGCGCGATATGGTTCTGCGATCGACCCCGGATTCGTTTGCCGGACAGATCCAGGCGCTGATCGAACGGCCCGATGCCACCGCCCTGCTGGGACGGATCGCCTGCCCTACCCTGCTCATGAGCGGCGAGGAAGACCGATGGAGCCCTCTCGACCGCCACCACGAAATGGCCTCGCACATTCCCGGATCGGAGGTGGCCGCCATCGCGGCCGCGGGCCATATGGCGCCCTTCGAGGAGCCCGAGGCCTGCACGCGCGCCATCCTGGAATGGCTGGGTCGCCGGGGACTGGCGTCCACGGCGACCCTCTAAGCCAAAAGCCCCCTACGCGGCCTCGAGGACCAGCAGGCCAGTCGCCGTGTTCGAAATGGGGATGTGGTAGTTGGAGTGCTTTTTGACGACTGCGCCGCCATCGAGCGCGCCGCGTGCGGCCACCCACATCAGCAGTTCGATGCCCTGCGTGCCGGTCAGCTCGACCAGTTCATCGTTCGAATACCGCGTCACCCACTGCGGATCGTCCACGAGGCTGTCCATGAATCGCAGGTCGAAATCCTTGTTCAGGAACCCGGCACGCTCGCCGTCGAGCTGGTGGGACAGGCCGCCGCTGCCGATGATGAGGACGCGCTTGTCCGAATCCCAGGACTCGATCGCACGGCGGATGGACTGCCCCAGGCGCCAGCAGCGGGCGGCCGAGGGATACGGCGCCTGCACGGTGTTGATGCACACGGGCACGATTTCCACGGGCCATTCGCCGCGTGCCTGGTGCTCGGGCCACAGCAGCGCCAGCGGCAGGGACACCGCGTGGTCGATGAGCGCCTCCTGGCAAGTCGTGATGTCGAATTCGTCCTCGACGAGGGTTTCGACCATGTGCCAGGCGAGCTCTGGATTGCCGGGCGCCGGCGCCAGGGCCGGAATCCCCCAACCCTCGTCGGCGGTCTCGTAGACGGGGGCGGTGCCGACCGCGAACGTGGGCATCTTGTCGAGGAAGAAGTTCAGGCCGTGGTCGTTGTGAATGATCACCACCACGTCGGGACGCGCGCCCTCGATCCATTCGCGTGCAGCGGGATACCCGTCGAAGAATGGTTTCCAGTAAGGATCCTGCTGGAGGTTGCGGGCGATCGCCCCGCCGATGGCCGGGACGTGGGAAGTGCTGACGCTGCCTATGATCTGAGCCATGATTATTGCCCCGCTGCGATGAGTTTTGCCTTGAAGGCGTCCTTGGTCATGCCGGTCTGCTGCGCACCGATGTCCTGCATGTCGAGCTTGAAGATGCCGGCGAATTTCGCCAGATAGTAGGGATGGCCGCCGGCCGCGATCAGTTCGAGCACGTTACGGTTGCGGATGGCCTGCTTTTGCGTATCGTTGAGCCGGTACTTGCTCATGTAGGCCTCCTCGTCGCGCTGGAACGCCTCGCGGCATTCGGCGGCGTTGAAACTGAAGCACATTTTATTGAGGGCATAGCCGATGCGGGCCTGGTCGCCGTCGAAAATGACGGTCCCCGGGATATTCCGCTTGAGTCGGGGGGTGCTCATGCATGTCTCCTGATGGGTGCCCGGGGGCACAGGTTTAAAAACAAGTTCATGATGCGCCGGATCGGGGTTTCACAGAATGGACTTTTCTTTTTTAAAAAAGTACATTTCGCATATACGAAGATATTAGGACAGCCCCCCATGGAAGGCCTGCGCCCCGCTCCGCCGGATCATGACCACACCTCCATACCCATTTATAAATTATATGGTTACGGGAATGTCTGGACCACGCCAGACCCGATGTACTGCGAAACGATCGCCGCACAGGAAAAATTGCACAATTGGCATGTCAAACCGCACAAGCACACGGACCTCTTCCAGATCCTCTACCTGGAATCCGGAAACGTCGAGGTGCATCTGGACGGCTCGACCCGCTCGATGGGCGGCGGCCAGATGATCCTGGTCCCTCAGATGGCCGTGCACGGGTTCCAGTTCGATCCGAACGCCGAAGGCTATATCCTGACCATCACCTATGGCCTGATGGCCCAGGTCTGCGAAAAAATGAGCCTGGCCCTGGCCGCCCTGCCGGACCCCTCGTTGCTTGCGCTGGGCGAGGACGACGAGAGCCGCCACACGCGCCTGGTGTTCACCCGCCTGAACCAGGAATACCGCAGGCCGTACTCCCCGCAGCGCGGGGCTTTGCTGGAGGCCCTGCTATCCTGCATCCTCGCCTGGGTGCACCGGCAGGTCTCGGCGAGCCGGGGCGTGGAGCCCTTGGCCGCCATCCATGGACAGGAATCCAGCAGCCCGCACCTGGCCCGCTTTGCCCAACTCATCGAAGCCCACTACAAGTCCCGGCACCAGGTGGCCTGGTACGCCTCGCGCATCGGCATCACCGCGGCGCACCTCAACGTGGTGGTCCAGGCCCTGGCCGGCAAGTCGGCGCTGCGCCTGATCCACGAGCGCCTCCTGCTGGAGGCGCGCCGCGAACTGATCTACACCCCCCGGACCATCAACACCATTTCCGACTCGCTGGGCTTTGCCGACCCGGGTTATTTCACGCGCTTTTTCAAACGCGTATCGGGACAGTCCCCAAAAGAGTTCCGTCGACTTACCCTTTCTCCGGATCCTTGACCGCCTCGAAGGTATGGAATTCGACGTTCTGCAGCACACCGTCGACGCGCTCGACCTTGCGGATGTAGACGTTCTGCACAATGTCGCGCGTGGCCGGGTCGATCATGATCGGGCCGCGCGGGCTCATCCAGCTCATCCCCTTGACCGCCGCCATGAACTTGTCGCCGCTGGCATCGCCGCCGGTCTTCTTCAGCGCCTCGTAGATCAGGTGCATGCCATCATAGCCCGCCACTGAAATCATATTGGGGCGGACTTTGGGGTAGGCTTTGGCATATGCGGCAACGTAGGCCTTGTTCTCGGGCGAGTCGTGTGCCTGCGCATAGTAGTACGAGGTGAGGATCCCCAGGGCGCTGTCGCCCATGGCGTCGATCATGTCCTCGGTGGCGATGTCGCCGGTGGCAAGGAGCTTGATCCCGGCCTGATCCAGGCCGCGTTCCTTGTAGCCCTTGGCAAAGGCCACGCCCTGGTCACCGTTGGGGATGAACAGGAACAGCGCGTCGGGTTTGGCGTCCTTGATCTTTTGCAGGAAGGGCGCAAAGTCGGGCTTGGTCAGAGGGGTATGCAGCTCGCCGATGATCTCGCCGCCGGCGGCGGTGAAGGTCTTTTTGAACTGGGCCGCCGCGTCGTGGCCCGGCCCGTAGTCGGCGACGATGACGTAGACTTTCTGCACCCCATTGTCCTTGGCCCACGTGGCCATGGGCGCGGCGACCTGCGGCAGAGTCGTCGACGTGCGCGTGATGTAGTCGGACTTGGTCGTGATGGCCGAGGTGGCGGCATTCATCACCACCATGGGCGTCTTGGTTTCCTGGGCCAGGGGGGCCGCGGCAAAGGCCCCCGGCGTCAAGCCAAAGCCCGCCAGCACATCGACCTTGTCCTTGATCAGCAGTTCCTGTGCCTGGCGCTTGGTGATCGCCGGGTTGATCCCGGTATCGTCCTTGACGATCAGCACCACCTTGCGGCCGGCGACCGTGTCCCCGTGCTGCTGGACGTACAAGTTGACACCATTCATCATCTGCTGCGCCGTCGAGGCGAAGGGCCCCGATAAAGGCACCACCAGTCCCACCTTCAGGTCCTGGGCATTGGACATGCCCGGCACCGTGGCCGCCAGCGCGATCGCGGCCAGCGCCAGTCTCAGCGTTTGTTTCAAGGTCTTCTCCTTTGATGTGCGGCCGGCCTGCGCCGGCCCATGGTGCCCCCGCCGGGTCTCGTGGCCATCGTGTCTGCGCACGATCCAAGCCGCACCCGCGGCAAAAATACTAGCCTATGCGCGCTCGGTGCGCCAGCCCGTGGCGTAGTGCTCGCGCGCCACCTCCGAGTAGGGAATCGCGCTCACCACGACCCGTATCTCGGTCTGCTGGTGCCGTTCGACCGTGGCCTTGCGCGTGCCGCCGTTCTCTTCGCCCCAGACCAGCCGCAGCTCGGCGCCGAGGGGCACCTCGTGGTCGACGACGGCCAGAGACAAGCCGCTGCGCTCGTTGTAGCTATAGCCTGTGAACATCGACAGTCCGACCGCGCGGCCGCCGGCATCGATCACCCGGTCGTAGTTCGAAAACGCGTAGTTCGCCTGCGGCAGGTCGAAGTACTTGTAGTTATGGCCCTCGGGTTCAAACATCGAGGCCAGCACGCGCGTCAGGTCCTCGCGGTTCCAGGCGAGCGTGACTTTCTTGCGTTGGGTCGCCGGATCCAGGGCTTCGAGCGCCTCGCGGCCATGAAAATCATGGTCGAATTTCATGAAGGAGCCGTAGCCGAGTTCGTAGGGATTCAGGTAGTAGTCCTCGATATTGTCCGACACGAAGCTGCCGCCGATGCTGCCGGTGGCCTCGTAGCTGTCGATACCCAGCCAGCGGCGGTAGTCCTCGAGCTTGTCGCCGGTATAGATTCCGGGCAGCGGCGAGGGAATCCAGCCGGACTCCAGGGTATTGGTCGAGTAGGCGCGCGCGCCCACCGGCAGCAGGCCGTGGTCGGCACCGGCATCCAGGATGGCCTGTCGAATCTCATCGCCCTCTTCGTAGGGCCCCCAGACCTCCAGACCTGGCGCACCCGCCATGCCGTGTCGCAAGGCGCGCACGCGGCGCCCCGCGATATTGATTTCGCCGATGTGGAAAAACTTGATCGGTTCGATCTTGCCGCCGTTGAGCTTCTCGAGGATGGGCCAGGCATTGGGGCCCTGGACCTGATAGCGGTACAGACGGCGCGACACCGGCTTGCCCATGGGCCGCGAAGGCGAGCGCCCATCCTTGACCACCTCGACGTCATACTTGCCGGTCTGGGCCTGATACATCAACCAGTTGGTGACCGGCGCACGCCCGACGTAGATGAATGTGTCGCCCGGCTCCCAGAACAGGATGCCGTCGCCGATCACGTGCCCGTAGGGTGTCGTCGGCACGTACTGCTTGGCGCGGCCCGGATTGAAGTTGGAAAAGGTATTGACGGTCGTCTCGGACAGCATCTTCAGCGCGTCGCGCCCACGGATGAACAGATTGTCCATGTGATGCGACTGATCGTACAGGACGGCGGTTTCGCGCCAGGCGACCTGCTCGCTGCGCCAGTTCGAGAACTCGGGAGCGACGACCGGATACACATAAGCACCCACGCGCGAATTGCGCAGCATGTCGACGGTATTGCCATGCTGCCGCAGCAGCTCTTCGAGGTTTTTCGCACTCATCTCTCTCACCTTGGTTTTACGGTATGGAACATTGGGGGTTGGGGTTCGCCTAGAACACGACCGTCTTGCCGCCATTGAGCAGCACACGATCCTCGAGGTGGTAGCGCACGGCGCGCGCCAGCACGCGGCGCTCGATGTCGCGCCCTTTGCGCACTAGGTCGTCGGGGCCATCGGCATGGGTGATCTGCTCGACCTCTTGCGCGATGATCGGCCCCTCGTCCAGGTCGGCCGTCACGTAGTGGGCGGTCGCGCCGATCATCTTGACCCCGCGCGCATGGGCCTGGTGATAGGGCCGGGCGCCCTTGAAGCCCGGCAGAAAGCTATGGTGGATATTGATGCACCGCCCCTCGAGCCAGGCCGAGAATTCATCCGACAGAATCTGCATATAGCGGGCGAGGACGACCAGTTCGGCGCCGGAATCCGAGATCAGGCCCATCACCCGGGCTTCTTGTTCGGCCTTGCGGCCGGGCTCGACCGACAGGTGATGAAACGGGATGTCCCCGATCAGGGAAATGTTGAGGGACTCGCGAGGATGGTTCGAGACGATGCCGGCCACCTCCATGTCGAGCTCACCCACGCGGCCGCGATACAGCAGATCGCCCAGGCAGTGATCGAAGCGCGAGACCATGAGCAGCACGCGCCGGCGCTGGCCGGCCGGGCGGACGCGCCAGCTCAGGGCGCGAGCCTCTACCATGCGCGGGAACTCGGCCCGCAGACGATCGAGGCCCGTGGCGCCGCCGTCCAGGTCGAACACGACACGCATGAAGAACCGGCCCGACAGCAAGTCGTCGAACTGTTGGGACTCGAGAATGTTGCCCCCATGGCGTGCCAGTGTCCCGGCCACGGCCGCCACCAGCCCGGGCCTGTCCTCGCAGGACAGCGTGAGGATATGGCCACGCCTGGCGACGGCCATCCCCTCGCCGCCCGGCGGCGCCGGATCCGCCACCGCCGCCGCGCAACCCATGGCATCCACCTGCCGCGCGCGCGGGCTATCCATGGCGGGCCTCGCGCAAGGAGCGTATCCACTCGGCCGTATTCTGAAAGCCGCCAAAGGCATAGAAATGCAGCGCTACGCCGCGTGCCCCGCCCAGGCCGGTCACCAGGTCGGAGACCAGCGCAGCCGGCCCGACCGTGTTGATCAGGCGCGTGATGGACAGGCCATAGCGGCTCATCACGCGCGCCGAGGCGCCGACGCCGCATTGCGCCGCATAGCGCAGCAGCGTGCCCATCCTGGCCGGGCCGGGCAGGCCGATGCGCACGGGGCATGCCACGTCACGCGCACGCAACTCGTCCAGCCAACCCAGGATGGGCGCGGCCTCGAAGCCGAACTGCGTCACGATGAACGGCCGGATGCCCTGCTCGGAGAGCGCGGCGGATTTGTCCGCCAGGGCGCCCCACAGGCGATCGGCCGGAATGGCCGGATGCCCCTCGGGATAGCCGGCGATCCCGGCCTGGCGCACGCCGTGGCGCATCAGCACGCCGCTGCGGATCAAGGCCAGGGCATCGGCATACGGCCCCAGGGGCCGGTCGGGATCGCCGCCGACCACGAAGACCCGATCGACCTGCGCCGCATCGACCAGCGCCGTCATGAAGCCCTCGAGTTCGGCAGCCCCGCCGATGCGACGGGCCGAGAGATGCGGCACCGGGACGAAGCCCAAGCGGCGCACCCCCTGCGCGGCGCGCACGCGCGCCGCGTAATCCTCACCGGGCAGAAAGGTGATCGAGATGGGGGTGCCCGGCGTGATCGCATAAGCGGCCCTCTCGAGCGCCGGCAGGCCGTTCGCCGTCATTTCGAGGGAGTACCCCGACAGCAAGGAGTCCATATCCGGCCCGTGGGAGGCCGTGGCGCACGCCGTTTCCAAGTCCATCGCTTCAGTCTCCTATTGTTGTATACAAGTAGTATACATACAATCGTAACGGATGCAAACTATTTTGAAACGCTCGCGACGCGGTCCCTGAACGCCATGCTCGGTGGCACACGATGACGGGACGCTCAGCCTATAATCCACCAAATGGCCTCTACCGACTTTCCGCAATCGACTCCGAACCAGACCACCCGCGCCTTGCTGGAATTGCGCAACCTGATCCTGGACGGGGAATTGGCGCCCAACGAGCGCCTGTCCGAACTCGCGGTGGTCGAACGCCTGGGAGTCTCGCGCACACCGGTGCGGGCGGCCCTGCAAAGGCTGGCCGAGGAAGGCCTGCTGGAGGAAATTGTTGGCGGAGGCTATGCCGTCAAGACCTTTACAGAACGCGATGTCCACGACGCCATCGAGCTGCGCGGCACCCTGGAAGGCATGGCGGCGCGTTTCGCCGCCGAACATGGCGCGAGCCCCGTGCTACTGGCCAAGGCCCACGATATCGTCTCGGCGGTGGACCAGATTCTCGACCAAGCCACGATCACGGCGCAGGACTTCGAGCGCTACATCAAGTTCAACGAACAATTCCACAAGCTGCTGATCGCCATGTCGGGCAGCGACCTGCTCGCGCGCGAATTCGACCGCATGACGCGCCTGCCATTCGCCTCGCCCAGCGGCTTCGTCAAAGCCCAGCTTGATGCACCCCAGGCGCGGTTGATCCTGACGCTAGCCCAGGAGGGCCATCGCGCGGTCATCGAGGCGATCGAGCTGCGCCAGGGGCACAGGGCCGAGTCCCTGATGCGAGAACATGCCCGGATCGCCCACCGCAATCTGCGCTACGCGCTGGCCAACCACAAGGCCATCCGCCTCGTGCATGGCGGCGCGCTGATCCAGGCGCACACCCCCTGAATTCCAGCGCGCGCCGCCGGACCTGCCAGCCGGCTGATCGATCGGCATGCGGCGCATGGGCGCGTTACTCGATGCGCTCATAGGGCAGGCCGACGTAGTTCTCGGCAATACTGGTGCGGGCAGCCACCGTGCTGACGCAATAGGCGGCCTCCGCCTGCTGGATGCGCTCGCTGAACGGATCGTGGTCGAAGCGATGCAGCACCGAAGTCATCCACCACGAAAAACGCTCGGCCTTCCAGATCCGCCGCAAGCAGATCTCGGAGTAGCGCGACAGCATCTCGGGCTGGTCGTCCAGATACGCCTTACATATTAAATTATATAAAGTATATACATCACTCGCTGCCAAGTTCAGGCCTTTGGCGCCCGTGGGCGGCACGATGTGGGCCGCATCGCCCACCAGGAACAACCGCCCATGCTGCATGGGCTCGACCACGAAGCTGCGCAAAGGGGCGATGCTCTTTTCCAGGGAAGGCCCGGTTTCCAGCTTGGCCGCCACATCGGCGGGCAGGCGCGCCCGCAACTCGTCCCAGAAGCGCTCGTCGGACCAGTCCGCAACCTTTTCGCTCAGCGGAACCTGCACGTAGTACCGGCTGCGCGTGGGCGAGCGCATGCTGCACAGGGCGAAGCCGCGCGGATGGCTGACGTAGATCAGCTCCTCCTCGACCGGATGGGTGTCGGACAACAGCCCCAGCCAGCCAAAGGGATAGACGCGCTCGTACTCACGAATCGCGCCACGGGGGATGGCCTGCCGCGAGGGGCCATGGAAACCGTCACAGCCCGCAATATAATCACACTCAAGCATGACATCGCGCCCGTCCTTGCGGAAGGTGACGCGGGGGTGCCCGGAATCGATATCGTGCAAGGCCACGTCCTCGACCTCGTAGAACGACGGCGCGCCGCTCGCGGCGCGTGCGGCCATGAGGTCGCGCGTGACTTCGGTCTGACCGTAGATCATCACCGTATGGCCGCCGGTCAGCCCCTTGAGATCGATACGTTCGCGCCGGCCGTTGAACATGATCGAAAAGCCCTCGTGGACATGACCTTCACGATCCATGTGTTCGGTGACGCCGGCCTCGCGCATGAGATCCACGAAGCCGTGCTCGAGCACACCGGCGCGGATCCGGCCAAGGACGTAATCCGGGCCACGTCGCTCGAGGACGACGTTGTCGATGCCACGCTTGTGCAGCAGTTGCCCCAGCAGCAGGCCGGAAGGCCCGGCGCCAATGATGGCGACTTGTGTCTTCATGGTGATCCCTCCGTGCGGGCGGGCCCGCGCCGCACGGCTCGAACGCCCCTCCCTGCCCACCATCTTGCACCCGCCTCGATACTTTTTGAATGGATTTTTGACAGTTAAAATTGTGAATATGGAATACGCGCGCCAGGTTCCGATCTTCAAGTTGTACGGCGGCCATGACGAATGGCCCACGCCGGACCTGGTACATTGCGAAACCATCGCCTCACGCAGCAAGTTGCACAATTGGCATATCAGGCCACACCGGCATACGGGGCTCTACCAGATTCTGTACCTGCATCAAGGCAACGCGATCGTGCAGCTCGATGAGCGGCGCCATCGACTGGCCGGACGCCAGGTCGTGGAGGTGCCGCAGACCGTCGTCCACGGCTTCGAGTTCGACCACGACTGCCAGGGCTACGTGATGACCATCGCCTATCCGTTGCTCACGCAGCTCTCGCGCAACCTGGACGAGAGCGCTCCCCTGCCCTCTCTGCCCCACATCCACGTGCTCGAGCGCCGTGTCGATCAGGACACCATACGCAATGCCTTCACCCGCCTGAATGCCGAATACACCGCGCGGGCGCCCTACCGCGGCATACAGATCGAGGCCCTGCTCACGCTGATCTATGTCTGGCTGCGGCGCAACCGGCCGATCGGCCAGCGCCTCGCCCCGCGGCCGCGCAGCCACGAGCATTTCTCGCGCTTTGGCGAGTTGCTGGACCAATCCCACACCACCCACCACGACGTGGCCTACTACGCCCGAACCCTCGGGATCACGCCGGCACACCTGAATGTGATCACGCGCAACCAGGCGGACAAGTCCCCGCTCGAGCTCATCCATGAGCGCCTGCTGCTGGAGGCCAGCCGCAGCTTGGTCTACACCTCGATGACGATCAGCGAGATTTCGTACGAGCTGGGATTCTCGGACCCGGCATACTTCACGCGCTTCTTCAAGAAGGCCTCGGGCGTGTCGCCCAAGGCCTTCCGCCAGCGCGCCGGGACCTGACGCCTCACCGCCCGGGCGATGAGACGCATGCCCGGGCCGTGGGTCAGAAGAACCCGAGGGCGTCGGGGCTGTAGCTCACCAGCAGGCACTTGGTCTGCTGATAGGCGTTGAGCGCCATCTTGTGGTTCTCGCGACCAATGCCGGACTGCTTGTAGCCACCGAAGGCGGCATGCGCCGGGTACAGGTGATAGCAATTGGTCCACACGCGCCCGGCCTGGATCTCGCGGCCCATCCGGTAGGCGCGCGAGCCATCGCGTGTCCAGACCCCCGCTCCCAGGCCGTAGAAGGTGTCGTTGGCCAGCTCCACCGCTTCTTCCTCGTCCTTGAACGTCATCACCGAGGCCACCGGCCCAAAGATTTCCTCTTGGAACACGCGCATGCTGTTCTCGCCGAACAGCAGCGTCGGCTTGACGTAGAAGCCCTGGTCCAGGCCCTCGCCCGGCGCATTGCGCACCCCGCCCGTCAGGCAGCGCGCGCCCTCGTCGCGGCCGATGTCGATGTAGCCGAGAATCTTGTCGAGCTGGGCCTGCGAGACCTGGGCGCCGACCATGGTGCCGGCATCGAGGGGGTGACCGGTTTTCATGCCTTCGACACGCTTGACGGCGCGCTCGATGAAGCGCTCGTAGATGGATTCCTGGATCAGGATCCGCGACGGGCAGGTGCATACCTCACCCTGGTTGAGCGCAAACATGCTCAAGCCTTCGAGCGCCTTGTCGAAATAAGCGTCATCCCGGTCCATGACATCGGCAAAAAAGATGTTCGGGCTCTTGCCGCCGAGCTCGACCGTGCTCGGGATCAGGTTGTCCGCGGCGGCGTGCAGGATATGCCGGCCCGTCGGCGTCGAGCCGGTGAAGGCGATCTTGGCGATGCGCTTGCTCGAGGCCAGCGCCGCGCCGGCTTCCCTGCCGTAGCCGTTGACGATGTTGAGCACGCCCGGGGGCAGCAGGTCGCCCACCAGCTCCATCAGGACCAGGATCGAGGCGGGCGTCTGCTCGGCCGGCTTGAGGACCACGCAATTGCCCGCCGCCAGTGCGGGGCCGAGTTTCCAGGCCGCCATCAGCAGCGGGAAATTCCACGGGATGATCTGGCCCACGACGCCCATGGGCTCATGGAAATGATAGGCCACCGTGGTCTTGTCGATCTCGGAGATTCCGCCTTCCTGGGCGCGGATGCAGCCCGCGAAATAGCGCAGGTGGTCGATCGCCAGGGGCAGGTCCGCCGCCATGGTCTCGCGCAAGGGCTTGCCGTTGTCGATGGTCTCGGCCACCGCCAGCAGGCGCAGGTTTTGCTCCATCCGATCGGCCATGCGCAGCAGCACGCCCGCACGCTCAGCCACCGAGGCCTGGCCCCAGGCCTTGCGCGCGGCGTGCGCCGCATCCAGCGCGGCGTCCACGTCCGCGGCGTCCGAGCGCGGCACCTCGCAGAACACCTGCCCGGTGATGGGCGAGATATTGTCAAAGTACTGCCCTCCGGCCGGTGCGACCCAGCGCCCGCCGATATAGTTTTCATAGTGCTTTTTATAGGGAAAGCCGATATCGATGCCAAAATGCTTCAGATCGCTCATGTCCATGCTGGTCTCCTGTTCGAATGATGGGCCCGGCGGATCAGGGCCTTTGCTCGCCCCGCCAATCGCACGGGCCGTCCTTTTATCTGAAGCAACGAGCATGCCAAGTTTTCCATGAAGCACGGAGAAGCAGGCCCAGCGTCGCGGGACGCTTCCCATCGACGGACCTCGATGGCATACTTATCTTTCAAAAACAAGGAACTATCGCAAAGCGCGACACCTTGTTGTCGCGCAACGCGACACCCCACTGTCGCAATCCTGGACCCGGGAGGCCATATGCCGATATCCCCGCCACTGAGCCTGTCGCCGAGCGCACGCCAGGATCCGCCCGCTCGCATTCATCGATCCTGGGAGCGCTGTGCCCAGCTCGATCCAGCTCAACTCGCGGATCCCAACCCGCTGCCGCGCGCCGACCTCGTGGTGCGCCGCGAGGCCAATCAACGCCTGCTGCGTCACGCCGGGCCCGGCATCGGCGCGCTGGGCGCCATGGCGGGGGCGGCCAGGGGCCTCGTGCTGCTCACCGATCCCAGCGGCCTCATCCTCCACGAAGAAGGCTGCAAATCCTTTCTCGACAAGGCCCGGCGCGTCGCGCTGCAGCCGGGCGTGAGCTGGGCCGAGCCGATGCGCGGCACCAATGCCATTGGCACGGCCCTCCACGACGGCAAGCCGGTGCGCGTGCATGGGCGCGAGCATTTCCTGCCCTGCAACAGCATCCTGAGCTGCCATGCGGCGCCGATCTTCTCGGCCACCGGCGAGATTCTCGGCATCCTCGACTTGTCGGGCCCCGCCGACGAGGTCCAGGACTACGCGCTGGGGCTGGTCTGGACCTACGCCCGCCAGATCGCCGATCGCGTACTCTGCGACACCCCGCTTGCCCGCCTCGAATTCACGCTCGAGGCCGCCCCCCGCAGCGCGGCCGGACATGCCATCTTGCTGCTGGACGACGACAAGCGCATCGCCGGCGCCAACGAAGCAGCGCTGACGGCGCTGGGTGCCGACTGGGACCTGATCGGCTCCCCCATCGGGCGCTGGCTGGACGGCCCGCTCGACACCCACGAGGGCCTCCTGCGCCGCCGCGACGGCGGGCGCATGACCGGCCGCCTGCATGCCCCGGCCCCGGCCCCGGTCCGGGGGCGCGGTGCCGCTCAGGCGCTTGCGGCGCCCCCGGCCGCGCGGGCCTTGCCCGCGCCCGATGCGCTCAGCCGTCCCCTGCTGGAGCAGGCCGTGCGCGCCGTGGACGCGGGCCTTGCGGTCCTGCTGCAAGGCGAAACCGGCACCGGCAAGGAAGTCCTCGCCCGCCATGTCCATGCCGGCAGCTCTTGGCGGCAAGGCAGCTTCGTGGCCATCAACTGCGCCGCCCTGCCTGAATCCCTGGTCGAATCAGAGCTCTTCGGCTACGAATCGGGCGCCTTCACCGGCGCCCGCCGCGACGGCGCGCGCGGCCTGCTGCTGCAAGCGCAGCACGGCATCGTGTTCCTCGACGAGATCGGCGACATGCCCCTGGCGTTGCAGACCCGCCTGCTGCGCGTGCTGCAGGAACGCGAGGTCCAGCCCCTGGGCTCGGACAAGCGGATCCCCCTCGAATTCGGGCTGATCAGCGCCAGCCACCAGGACCTCAAGGCCCTGGTGGCCCGCGGGGCCTTCCGCGCCGATCTGTACTATCGCCTGCAGGACATGCCCGTCCATCTGCCGCCACTGCGAAATCGGCCCGGCCTTCCCGAATTTCTCGACCGATACTATGCGGACTTGGGCGGGCGCCTCGAGCCTGAAGCCCTCGAATTCCTGGCCGCACTGCCCTGGCCGGGCAACTACCGCGAGATGCGCAGCCTGCTCAATCGCCTGCGCTGCCTCTACCCGGGGCCGAGCCCCGTCGGGGCCCACATGCTGCCCAAAGACCTGCTCGATCCGTCGCCCTTTCCAACCGGGGGGCAAGAGGACGCGCGCGCGCCGGACGATGCCCACAACCACACAGAGGCCGCGAGCACCGGCCACAACGAGACGCGCGCCGCGCCGCGCACGCTGCGCGAAATCGAGGACCGCGCCATCGAGCAGGCCCTGCAAGCCTGCCAGGGCAACATCAGCCGGGCGGCCCGCCTGCTTGGCATGCACCGCAGCACCCTGCACCGTCGGTTGCAGCAGTAATGCTTTTTCGAGACAACGCCGTCCTGTACGGCCCCGCGTGAAAAAAGGGCCGCTGCGAGAGCGGCCCTTTCACGTGCTGCCGGAGGCGATCCGCCCTGGCGATCACGGCATCATCACTGGCTCTCGAGAAAGCTCTTGAGCTTGTCGGCGCGGCTGGGATGACGCAGCTTGCGCAGGGCCTTGGCCTCGATCTGGCGAATGCGCTCGCGTGTGACATCGAACTGCTTGCCGACCTCCTCGAGAGTCTGATCGGTGCTCATCTCGATCCCGAAGCGCATGCGCAGCACCTTGGCCTCACGCGGGGTCAGCGAATCCAGGACCTCTTTGACCACGTCGCGCATCGAGCCGTGCAGGGCAGAGTCCGAAGGCGACACGGTGCCGGTGTCCTCGATGAAATCGCCCAGGTGCGAATCGTCGTCATCGCCGATGGGGGTCTCCATCGAGATCGGCTCCTTGGCGATCTTGAGGATTTTCCGGACCTTGTCCTCGGGCATGTCCATCTTTTGCGCCAGCGTGGCCGGATCGGGCTCGGTGCCGGTTTCCTGCAGGATCTGGCGGTTGATGCGGTTCATCTTGTTGATGGTCTCGATCATGTGCACCGGGATGCGGATGGTGCGCGCCTGGTCGGCGATCGAGCGGGTGATGGCCTGCCGGATCCACCAAGTGGCGTAGGTCGAGAACTTGTAGCCGCGACGGTATTCGAACTTGTCCACGGCCTTCATCAGGCCGATGTTGCCTTCCTGGATCAGGTCGAGGAACTGCAAGCCGCGATTGGTGTACTTTTTCGCGATCGAGATCACCAGGCGCAGGTTGGCCTCAGTCATTTCACGCTTGGCCTTGCGGGCCTTGGCCTCGCCGGTGGCCATGCGCTTGTTGACATCCTTGAGGTCCTTGAGAGGCAGCACGACGTTGTGCTGCAGCTCGATGAGTTTCTGCTGGATTTCCTGGATGGCCGGCACATGGCGCTCGAGCGTCTCGGCATAGTCGCGGCCGGCTGTGACTTCCTCGAGCACCCATTCCAGATTGGTCTCGTTGCCGGGGAACACCTTGATGAAATGCGCGCGCGGCATCCCCGCGCGCGTCACGCAAATGTGCATCGCGGCGCGCTCGTGCATGCGCACCTCGGCGACCTGGGCACGCAGGGTATCGGCCAAGCGCTCGACCATCTTGGCGGTGAAGCGCACGCCCATGAGCTCGTTGAGGATGGCCTCGCGCGCAGCGATGTAATTGTCCGACTTGTAGCCCTCGGTCTCGAAAGCCACGCGCATCTTGTCGAACCAGGTGGCGATCACCTCGAATTTTTTGAGTGACTTGGTGCGCAGGTACTCGAGCTGTTTGCTGCTCATGCCGCCGGCCGGGCCATCGTCCTCGTCATCGCTCGTGACCCCAGAGCCGGCGTAATCCTCGCCCTCTTCGTCGATCAGGCCATCGACGACCTCATCGATTTGCGCCGTTCCGTCACGCACGCGCTGGATGTGGTCGAGGATCTCGTTGACCGTGGTCGGGCAGGCGGCGATCGCCATCACCATGTGCTTGAGCCCGTCCTCGATGCGCTTGGCGATCTCGATCTCGCCCTCTCGGGTGAGGAGTTCGACCGTGCCCATCTCGCGCATGTACATGCGCACCGGGTCGGTGGTGCGGCCGAAGTCCGAGTCCACCGTGGTCAGCGCGGCCTCGGCCTCGTCCTCGACGTCGTCATCGTTCGAGGCCATGGGCGCGTTGTCGCTCATCAGCAGGGTCTCGGCATCGGGGGCCTGGTCATAGACCGAGATCCCCATGTCGCTAAAAGTGCTGATGATGCCATCGATCGCCTCAGCGTCGACCAGGTCGTCGGGCAGGTGATCGTTGATTTCGCCGTAGGTGAGGTAGCCGCGGTCCTTGCCGAGCTTGATGAGGATCTTGAGACGGTTGCGGCGCGCCTCCTGTTCCTCGGGACTCATCTGGCTGCGCGCCGGCGCGTCCTTTTCCGCCTTGCCGCGCTTGCCGCGCTTGGGCAAGGGCTTGAGATCAGGAATGACCTCGCCGTCACCCGCTTCGTCATCGACGAAATCGCCCGCATCGCTGTTGGCGTTCTTGGACGGACGGCCAGGCTTGCGGCCCGAGGGCGCCTTAGCCGCGCGCTTGGAGGCCTTGGGCGCGCCTGCGGCCTGCTCGGCGCCTGCGGCCTTGCGGGCCGCGGTCTTGCGCGCCGTGGTCTTGGTGGCTGCGGTTTTGGTCGCCGCAGTTTTGGTCGCCGCGGTCTTGCTGGCTGCCGCCTTGGCCGTTGTTGTCCTGGCCGCCTTCACCGCTGCCTCGAGCTCGGCGCTCGCCGCCTTGGTTTTCTTGGCTGCCGTTTTCTTGGCGGCCTGGGAGGTCTTGCCAGTTTCTTGGGTCATAAGTACCTTTCCATAGATGCTTGCGGGCGCGGCAAGCGCGCCCGACCCGACCGCGATGGCCGGGGCTCGCATGCCAGGGGCGGCATGCCTGGTGGCAACGACGCAAAGCCCGCGCAAAAGCCCCGCCCCAAAGACGGCAGCCTTGCGCGATTGCGCACATTACTCATTGAAAACTATGTATTTTACTTCACTTGGATAGAAGATTCATCCCTGTTCATCCTTGACCCGATTTCAGCCTGGACAGGCGGCGCGACAACGCCTGGTAGCGCTGCTGGTCCTCTTTGGAATGCAGGCCCCCGTCAATGAGGCGATTGCACTGATCCTGGACCGCCTGCAACTCGATTTGGCGTAGCGCGTCGTTCCACTCGGCCTGCGGATCGGGGAGGTCCTGGCCGAGGACTTCGCCGGACAGATCGAGCATGGCCTGGGCAAGATCCGAGTCGGGCTCGGCCGCCTCGATCAGTGCGCCCGCATGGGTCGCGCCACAGGTGCCCGCCAGCTCGATCAGGTCCCGCACAAGGACCAGATGGGGGCTGCGGGCCAAAAGTTCAAGCTGCTGGTCGCCCAGCTCGGCAACCAGCTGCGGATGGGCGAGCAGCAGACGCAGCAGGCGGCGTGCCAACGGCGTCACCATGCGCGTGCCCCGGCGCCCCGCGCGCGCCGGCGCCCGGACCGGCGCGGGGTCGGCGGGCTCATGCGTGTCGTCGGGGTGCGGCGTGAACGCGAATGCGGGCGGGTCCTCGGCCGCGGCGGCTTGCGCGGGGTGCGCGGGTCGCGTCTCGCCCGCCGCGCCCTGGGCGGCGGCCGCCCGCTCGAGCACGGCGCGGCGCGCCTCGGCAAAAGCCTGGGCGAGCTCCTCGGGAGTCAAGCGCACCCGCTGGGCCAATTCGCGCTCCATCTGCAGGCGAAACCCCCCCTCCGGCATCTGCGCGAACAGCGGCCGCGCCTCATGCATGCATGCCGCCCGCCCCTCGGCCTCGTTCAGATCATGGCGGATGGCCAGCTCATCGAGCATGAAGCGGGACAAGGGCGTGGCGTCGTCGAGCGCCGCGCGAAACGCCTCGACACCATAGGTCCGGACGTAGGAATCAGGATCCTGGCCCTCGGGCAGGAAGAGGAAGCGGATCGCCACGTCCTCGGCGACCCACGGCAGGCAGGTATTCAATGCCCGCCACGCCGCCTTGCGCCCCGCCGCATCGCCATCGAAGCCAAAGACGATGCGATCGCTCGCACGGCGCAATTTCTGCAGATGGTTCGGCGTGGTGGATGTGCCTAGCGTGGCAACCGCGTTGCGCAGGCCGTGCTGGGCGAGTGCGACCACATCCATATATCCCTCGACGACCAGCACGCAGCCCTCGGCGTGGATGCCGGCGCGCGCCTCATGCAGAGCATAGAGCTCGTTGCCCTTGGAAAACAGGCTGGTTTCCGGCGAATTCAGGTACTTCGGCTCGCCGGCCTCGATCAAACGGCCGCCAAAGCCCACGATCGCACCGCGCGTATTGCGAATCGGAAACATCACGCGCGCGCGAAAACGATCGTGCCGGCGGCCATCCTCGGACTCGATCACCAGACCGGATTCGAGCAGGGCTGGATCCTCGTAGCGCTCGAAGACAGTCGCCAGGCCCCGGCGATCCCTCCCTGCCCAGCCCAGGCCGAAATGCGCCGCGATCTCGCCGCTGAGGCCCCTGCGCTTGAGATAGGCGATGGCATCGGGCGCGTCCTTCAGGGCGCGCCGATAATGCGCCTGGGCCTGGTCGAGAATTTGTTGCTGGCGCGACGCCTCCTGGCGTCGTTGGCGATCCGCCTCGCGCTGGCGCGGACTGCGGGATTCCTCGGGCACGGTCATGCCCACGCTCGCAGCCAAGCTGCGGACGGCCTCGGGAAAAGAGGCACCGGTATGCTCGGTCAAGAACCGGATGGCGCTGCCATGGGCGCCGCAACCGAAGCAGTGATAGAACTGCTTGGTCGGACTGACGGTGAAGGAAGGGGTCTTTTCGGTATGAAAAGGGCACAAACCTAACAGGTTTGCGCCCCCTTTGCGTAGCTGCACATAGCGGCCGACCACGTCGGCGATGTCGATGCGCGCTAGCAGTTCCTGGACGAAAGACTCAGGAATCAATCAATAGAGGCGCGGCGGCAGTTGCTGGCTGCGGATGCGCTTGTAGTGGCGCTTGACCGCGGCGGCGTGCTTGCGCTTGCGCTCGGCGGTGGGCTTTTCGTAGAACTCGCGCGAACGCAACTCGGTCAAAAGGCCGGTCTTTTCAATGGTGCGCTTGAAGCGGCGCAGCGCGGCCTCGAAAGGCTCGTTTTCTTTGAGGCGAACAATAGGCATGTAATTCCTTGAAGCCCTGTGTTGGTAGCAGTTTGAGATAACACGTGATTCTAGCATAAATTCACAAGAATCATCAGACCGCGCCACCCCTGACGATCGCCCGGCCGGCGGCCGGCTTTACTTGGGGTGCGCCGTGCGCAATCCCTTGCGGATCCAGGACTCGAGCTGGTGCGGACGCAGGCTGTCGTAGTCCTCGAAGGGTTGGTGGATCCAAGGGTTGGTGGGCAGTTGCTCGACATAATAGTCAGGCCGGATCTGGGCATGGCCCTTCCACCAGAGAACCCCCGTGCGCAGCTCGGTGATGCCGGGGAATTGCTCGAGCAGGTGCGCATGCACGCGGCTGAAGGTCAGGCCGGTATCGACCATGTCGTCCAGTAGCAGGACCCGGCCATCGAGGGTGCCGCGCGTGATCGTGATGAACTGGGCGATGTCGAGCTGGCCCTGGACTGTGCCGGCCGCCTCACGATAGCTGCTGGTCGCCAGGATGCCCAGCGGCACGTCGAAAATGCGTGACAGCACATCGCCCACCCGCACCCCGCCACGTGCAAGGCAGAGGATCTTGTCGAAGACCCAGCCCGATTCGTGGACCTGGAGCGCCAAGCGCTCGATCAGACTGTGGTATTGCTCCCAGCTCACCCACAGATCACGGTCGGTGCTTGGCGGCAGATTCATGTGGATTCCGATGAATATTGGAGGATCAGCCCTGGAACGGATGCCGCAGAACGATGGTCTCGAGGCGATCGGGGCCCGTGGAAACCATGTCGATGGGCACATCGCACACCTCGGCGATACGCTCGAGGTAGCGGCGCGCATTGACCGGCAGCTTGTCGTATTCGGTGATGCCCACCGTAGACTCGGACCAACCCGCCATTTCCTCGAGCACGGGTTCGGCCTCGGCCGCGGCGTGCGCGCCATAGGGCAGCACGTCGAGGAATTTTCCCTTGTAGCGATAGCCCACGCCGATCTTGATCTGCTCGACGCCGTCGAGCACGTCGAGCTTGGTGATGCACAGGCCGCTCACGCCATTGATCATGACCGAGCGCTTCATGGCGGCGCCATCGAACCAGCCACAGCGGCGCGGGCGGCCGGTGACCGAGCCGAATTCCTTGCCGACCGTGGCCAGCCGCAGGCCGGTGTCGTCGAGGAGCTCTGTGGGGAACGGGCCCGAGCCCACGCGCGTGGTGTAGGCCTTGGCGATCCCCAGCACGTAATTCAGGACCTGCGGCCCCATTCCGGTGCCCGCCGAGGCGGCGCCGGCGATGCAATTGCTGCTGGTGACGAAAGGATAAGTGCCATGGTCGATGTCGAGTAACGAGCCCTGCGCGCCCTCGAACAACAAGGAGTGGCCCGCGCGCCGCGCAATATGCAGGCTGCTGGAGACGTCGGCGACCATGGGTTCGATTTCGGGGGCAAGGGCCATGACCCGGTCGCGGACCTCGGCGGTCGACAGTGCCTTGGCGCCCAGGTACTGCGTCAGCACGAAGTTGTGATAATCCAGCACCTCGGCGAGTTTTTCATCGAAAATCTCGGGATCGTAGAGATCCTGGACGCGCAACGCCCGGCGCGCGACCTTGTCCTCGTAGGCCGGGCCGATGCCGCGGCCGGTGGTGCCGATCTTGCCTTCGCCCTTGCGGGCCTCGCGCGCCTGATCCAGCGCCACGTGATAGGGCAGGATCAGCGGACACGCGGCCGAGATCTGCAGGCGCGGCCGCACCTCGAGGCCGACGGTCTCGAGTTCCTTGATCTCGGACAGCAGCGCCTCGGGCGACAGCACCACGCCGTTGCCGATGTAGCAGGTCACGTGCGGATGCATGATGCCCGAGGGAATCAGGCGCAGGATGGTCTTGCGTCCGTTGATCCAGAGGGTGTGGCCGGCATTGTGCCCGCCTTGAAAGCGCACCACCCCTTGGGCGGATTCGGCGAGCCAGTCGACGATCTTGCCCTTGCCCTCGTCACCCCACTGGGTGCCGATCACGACGATGTTCTTGCTCATATGCACCAATACGATACGATAGGCGACGAATTATCGCCGCTGGAAACGAAGTAGTTTAAACCATCGGGCCTGATCTTCAATCAAGGCCCTGGCCTGGGGTTTCCCTCAGAGATCCTTGAGAACCCAGGCACCGCCCTCGGAGACGAGCTCGCGGTCCACCCGGAACTCGTCCAGGGGATGGGCCTGGCCGCCAGGCACCTGGATCACGATGATGCCCTGCGCGCGCAACCCCCCCACCGCCTCGGCGAGAGCGGCATCGGTTCCCCAAGGGGCGCGGACCGCGCGCGCGGGCTGCGCCTCGGGCAGGCCCGAGGACAGCTTGCGCAAGTCGAGGCTGAAACCGGTGGCCGGACGGGCACGGCCGAATTTGCGACCGATCCCGTCATAGCGTCCCCCACGCACCAGGGCGTCATGCCAACCCTTGGCATAGATCGAGAACACCACACCCGAATGATAGCCGTAGCTGCCACCCATGTCGGCCAGATCGATCGCCAGGGCTTCGCCAGGCAGCGCCGTACACAGGCGCGCAAGCTGATCGAGCGCCTCGCGCACTGCCGGCAGCGGCGGCAAGCGTTGCGCCGCGCGCTCGACCACCCCGGCATCGCCATACAGCGTGACCAGGGTCCGCAGCGCCGCCACGCTGTCGGGCCGCGCGCCGCATTCGCCGAGGAGCTCCTCGATGCCGGGCACGTCCTTGGCGCTGAGCAGGTCGTAGATTTCATCGGCAAATTCGGCGAGCGCCGGATCATCGTCGACCAGGGCACGGCCCACCCCGGGATGGTTCAAGTCCAGGCGCGCCTCGCGCACACCGGCCCGCCGCACGGATTCCATGGCGAGCCGTATGGATTCGATATCGGCCTCGACCCCGGCATGGCCGAAGATCTCGGCGCCAATCTGCAACAACTCGCGATCCGAGAGCAGCCCCGAGGGGCGCGCATGGATCACCGGCCCGCAATAGCATAAGCGTGTGACGCCCTCGCGATTGAGCAGATGAGCGTCAATGCGCGAGACCTGCAAGGTCATGTCGGCACGCACTCCCATCGTCAAGCCCGAGAGCTGATCGACGAGCTTGCATGTGCGCAGCCTCAAGGCCTCGTCGTTGGCGAGCATCAAGGAATCGAGATACTCGACCATGGGCGGCGCCACGAGCTCGAAGCCGTAAGTGCGGTACAGGTCGAGCAGGTCGCGGCGCAATTCCTCGATCCGGCGCGCCTCGGCGGGCAGGATGTCCGACAGATTTTCCGGCAGCAGCCAGTTTGACATCATGGCAACGGATCCCACCTCACGCCTACCGGGCGGGCGCCGGGGCGCGGGCGGGCGCCGCGGAGCGGCCGTGCGCATCATCCCAGAACCGGAAGAACTCGGAGTCGGGGCTGAGCACCAGCGTATTGCCCTGCTCGGCAAAGGCGGAGCGGTAGGCCTCCAGGCTCTTGTAGAAGCTGTAGAAGTCCTCGTTGCGGCCATAGGATCGCGCATAAATGGCCGCCGCCTGGGCATCCCCACCGCCGCGCGTCGCCTGCGCCTGCGCGTAGGCCTTGGCAAGGATCTCCTGGCGCTTGCGATCGGCCTCTGCGCGGATCCGCTCGCTGTCGGCGGCCCCGGTCGCGCGCAGGCGGTTGGCCTCCTGTTTGCGCTCGGCCTCCATGCGCCGGTACACGGACTCGGAAATCTCGGGCGCGAAATCGATACGGCGCAGCCGCACGTCCACCACGTCCACGCCAAGCGGCGCGGCGCGGCGCGCCACGGCGGTCTGGATTTCTTTCATGATGGTGTCGCGGTCGCTCGAGACGACCTGCTTGACCGTGCGCACGTTGACCGCCGCGTTCAGAGCGTCGCGAATCTGGGCTTGCAGGCGCTCGACGGCAGCCGTACTGTTGGCGCCGAAGGTCACGTAGTATTGACGCGGATCCGAGATGCGCCATTTGACGAAAGAATCGATCAGCAGGTTCTTCTTTTCGGCGGTCTGAATGCGCTCGGGATCGCGGGTTTCGATCGTCTGCAGGCGCTTGTCGAGATAGACGACGTTCTCGAACGGCGGCGGATACTTGAAGTACAGACCGGGCTTGGTGATGGTTTCACGCACCTCGCCCAGGGCGAACAGGAGCGCGGAATCGCGCTCGCGCACGACGAACACGCAGGAGGACAGCACCGCGATGACCACGAGGAGGCCGACCAGGACAGGAAAGAAACGTTGCATCGAAGGCTCCTAGCGCGAGTACGGGCTGACCATCAGCGAATCCAGCCCCGACGGTGCGGCGCCCCGCCGCCCCGCCGATGATGCGTTCGCCGATCCGCTGGCGGCCTGTGCGCCGGCCGCCGCCTGCGTGGAGGCCGCGCCGGCGCTGGAGCTCGAGCCGGACCCGGCGCCTGGCGAGGGAACGCTGGCGGCCTGCTTCATGATCTGGTCCAGGGGCAGGTAGAGCATATTGTTGCCCACCTGCGCATCGATCATGACCTTGCTGCTGGCGACCATGATGTCCTGCATGGTTTCGAGGTACAGGCGCTCGCGGGTGATCGACGGCGCCTTAGAGAACTCGGACTCGATGCTGTCGAACCGCGCGGTATCGCCCTGCGCCTGCCCGACGATCTGCGCGCTGTAGCCCTCGGCGTCCTGGGTCATGCGGGACGCCTGGCCCTCAGCCTCGGGCACGACGCGGCTGGCGTAGGCATTGCCCTCGTTGATCTGGCGCTCGCGATCCTGGCCGGCCTTGACGGCGTCATCGAACGCGGCCTGTACCTGCTCGGGCGGCTGCACGTTCTGAATCGCCACGGTACTGATCTGGATGCCGGTCGCGTAGCGGTCGAGGATGCTCTGGGCCAGAGCCTGGACCTCGGAGGCCACCTCGGTCCGGCCCGAATACAGCACGAAGTCCATGTGCTTGCGGCCGACGATCTCGCGCATGGCGGTTTCCGCCGCCTGGCGCACCGACTCGTCGGGCTGGCTGGTGTTGAACAGGTAGGCCGGCGCCCCGTCGGGCAACAAGCGGTACTGGACCACGAACTGCACGTCGACGATGTTCTCGTCATGGGTCAGCATCAGCGACTCGGGCAGGACCTTGTTGCGCGACGAACCCCGGAAGCCGACCTCGAAGGTCCGCAACTGGGAGATATTGACATCCTGCGAGTCCTCGATCGGATACGGCAGGCGCCATTGCAGGCCGGGACTGAGGGTGTGGGTGTACTTGCCGAAACGCGTGACCACCGCGACCTGGCCTTCCTGGACGATCATGAACCCGCTGGCCAGCCACAGCAACACCGCGACCAGAAACAGACCCAGCAGGAACTTGGGCGAGGGGCCGGGCAATTGAGGCAGGCCACCACCGCCCATGGGCCCGCCACCGCCGCCGCGGCGCGAAGAGCGCTTGCCAAACAGGCCGCCCAGGCGCCTGTTGAAATCGCGCCAGACCTCGTCCAGGTCTGGCGGGCCGCCGGACTGGCCGGGTTTGTTCCGCGAAGAATCAGAGTCCTCGTTACTGCCCCGGCCCCAGCCCGGGTCATTCAGATTGAATAATTTCATTGACCGTATCGTTTCCCGTCATTCCTGCCGACTCGGCGATCGCCTGCCGCAAACCATCCAGCCCGCTGCGCTGCAACGCACTGACAAAGACTCGCGCAATCGTACCATGTTCGTCCCGCTCGACCCGGGGTTCATACCCTGCCGAGTCGATTTTGTTATAGACAAGGATTTGCCGGATTCCATCGGCCTTGATCTCGCGCAGCACCTTGTTCACCTCGGCCACCTGCTCGTCGCGCTGCGGGCTGGCGGCGTCGATCACGTGCAGCAGCAGGTCGGCATGCACGGTCTCTTCGAGGGTCGCCCGAAAGGCCGCGATCAGCGTTGTCGGCAGGTCGCGGATGAATCCCACGGTGTCGGAGACCACGACCTGGCCAGCGCCGTCGATCCAGGTCCGCCGCGTGGTGGTGTCCAGGGTCGCGAAAAGCTGGTCGGCCGCGTAGGTCTCGGCGCGGGTCAGGGCATTGAACAGCGTGGATTTTCCGGCATTGGTGTAGCCCACCAGCGACACCGACAGGGTCTGCCCGCGGGCGCGGGCACGCCGCTGGGTAAGGCGCTGGCGCTGAACGCGGGCGAGGCGCTCGCGCAGGGTCCGGACGCGCGCGCCGATCAGCCGGCGGTCGGTCTCGAGCTGTGATTCCCCGGGCCCACGCACCCCAATCCCGCCGCGCTGGCGCTCGAGGTGGGTCCACATCCGGGTCAGCCGGGTCGAGAGGTGCTGGAGCTGGGCGAGCTCGACTTGCAGCTTGCCCTCGTGGCTCTTGGCGCGCAGGGCAAAGATGTCCAGGATGAGGGTCACGCGATCGACCACCCGGACTTCGAAGCGGCGCTCGAGGTTGCGCTGCTGCGCTGGGCTCAGGGGCTGGTCGAACAAGACGACCTCGGCCCCCGTGGCCTCGACCAGCGCCGCCGCCTCGTCGATCTTGCCCGTGCCGATGAAGCCCGCCGCATCCGGGCGGTCGCGCCGCACCATCAGCACCTCGAGGACCTCGGCGCCCGCGCCGCGGGCGAGCATCAGGAACTCCTCGGCATGCGCCGGGTAGTCGGGCTCGCCCAGATCGACGCTGATCACCAAAGACCTCATGGGCATCTCATCAAAAGCATCGCCCGCCGGCAAGGACCGCGCGGCGGGCGATGCGATTCGGCGGGGCGCAAGGAATCAATCGGCGGAATCATCAACCTGGAACGCGACCGGACGCGCCGGCACCACGGTCGAGATGGCGTGCTTGTAGACCATTTGTGTCACGGTGTTGCGCAGCAGGACGACATACTGGTCGAAGGACTCGACCTGCCCCTGCAGCTTGATACCATTGACCAGATAGATGGATACGGGCACGTGATCCTTGCGCAAGGCGTTGAGGAAGGGATCTTGTAGTATTTGCCCTTTGTTGCTCATGGATAAGGCTCCGGTTATTTAATTTATAGTCAGGGATGACCACTGTACAGGGTTTTCCCGTATCCTGCATGCGCAGGACGATGCCCGCGTCGTCGCAATCATTTTAATGCGATTCGGACAGGATTTGAGCGAGTTCGTGGCACAAGCGCGCGCATTCCTCCGGGGTGCCCACGGTGATGCGCAGGAACTGCTCGATCCGCGGCGACTTGAAATGGCGCACCAGAATGGCCCGTTCACGCAAGGTCCGCTGGATCGCGGCGGCGTCGTGCGCCGGATGGCGCGCAAAGACGAAATTCGCCTGCGATGGCAGCACCTCGAACCCGAGCGCCCGCAAATCACCGGTCAGGGTCTCGCGCATGGCCATCACCGCCTGGCGGGTATGGTCGAAATGCGTCTCGTCCTCGATGGCGGCCTGTGCCCCCGCGAGCGCCACGCGGTCCATGGGATAGGAGTTGAAACTGTCCTTGACACGCGAAAGCGCCTCGACCACCGGGGCCCGCGCCAAAGCGTAACCCACCCGCAGACCCGCCAGCGAGCGGGACTTGGACAGGGTGTGAATGACGACGAGGTTGTCGTGGCTGCCCAGGAGCGCCGCGGCCGACTCGGCGCCGAAATCCACGTAGGCTTCATCCACTACCACGGCGGTGTCGGGCCGCGCCCGGGCGATGGCGGCGATCGTCTCGAGCGACAGCGCGCAGCCGGTGGGCGCATTCGGATTGGCGAAAATGATGCCGGCCGGCTCGACCGCCATCGGCTCCATGTAGTCCTCTGGCCGGATCGCGAACTCTGCATCCAGGGGAATCAGTTGGTGGGGCACCTGGAAAAGGCGGCAGTATGTCCGGTAAAAGCTATAGGTGATGTCGGGCAGCAACAACGGCCGTCCCGCGCGCAGGAACAAGGCGTTGAACACGTGCGCGAGGATCTCGTCCGAGCCGTTGCCCAGGAACACCTCGTCGGCATCCAGTCCGTAGCGGCGCGCGATCGCCCGGCGCAGAGCGAGCGCGCTGTAGTCCGGATACAGGCGCAAGTCATCGCCCAGGGCCGCCCGCATGGCCTCGAGGGCCTTGGGCGAGGGCCCATAGGGGTTCTCGTTGGTGTTGAGCTTGAGCAGGTTGGGCATGCGCGCCTGCTCGCCCGGCACATAGGGCACCAATCCGGCGACGTGATCGCTCCAGAGTTTGCTCACCTCATTCATCCTTCAGGTAAGGGTTGCGGGAAGACTTGAACTCGACCGAGAGCGGCGTGCCGGCAAGCTTGAACGCCTCGCGGAACTGTCCCTCGAGATAGCGGCGGTAGGAGTCCGGCACGGCATCGAGGGCATTGCCGTGGACGATGATGCGCGGCGGGTTCTGACCGCCCTGGTGGGCGTAGCGCATCTTGGGGCGAAAGATTCCCTTGCGCGGTGGCGGCTGCTGCTCGACGGCCGCCTGCAGCGTGCGCGTGAGTCGCGGCGTGGAGAGCTTGGCAAACGCGGCCGCATGGGCGGCGTCGACGGCCTGCATCAGCGGCCCCAGGCCTCGCGCCTCGAGGGCCGACAACTGCAGCACCTTGGCAAAAGACAGGAAGCGCAGCTTGCGCTCGTACTCGCGCCGGACCCATTCGCGCCGCTCGGCGTCGATGGCGTCCCATTTGTTCAGCCCCACCACCAGGGCGCGGCCGGCCTCCACCGCAAAGCCCGCGATATGGGCGTCCTGATCGGAAATACCCTCCTGGGCGTCCAGCAGCAGCAAAACCACATTCGCCGCCTCGATGGCCTGCAGGGTCTTGATGACGGAGAATTTTTCGACCGTCTCGAACACCTTGCCGCGGCGGCGCAGACCGGCGGTGTCGATCAGGGTATAGCGGCGTCCCTTGCGCTCGAACTCGATCTCGATCGCATCGCGCGTCGTGCCCGGCAGGTCGTAGGCGATGACACGCTCCTCGCCGACCAGCGCGTTGATGAGCGTGGATTTCCCGACATTCGGACGGCCGGCGATCGCGAGCTTGATGCGATGCCCGGCCTCGTCGGGCGCGGCCTCCGGCGCGTCCCCCGCATCCGCGCGCGGCGGCTGGGCCGCGGCCACGGGCGCGAGAGCCTGTTCGATCAGATCGACCACGCCGTCGCCATGGGCGGCCGAGACCGGCAGCGGCTCACCCAGGCCGAGTTCATAGAACTGGGCCAGGTCGGCGTGGTGGCGCATGCCCTCGGCCTTGTTGACGGCAAGCACGACGCGCTGTCCCGACTTGCGCAGCAGGCGGGCGATCTCGTGATCATGCGCATTGGCCCCTTCGCGCGCGTCGACGAGGAACACCACCACATCGGCTTCGGCGATCGCCTGCTCGGTCTGGCGGGCCATCTCGACCAGGATGCCGCGCGTGGCAACGGGCTCGAAACCGCCGGTGTCAACGACAATGAAGGGGTGATCGCCCACCCTGCCCTCGCCATAATGGCGATCGCGCGTCAGGCCTGAAATATTGGCCACCAGCGCTGCGCGCGAGCGTGTCAGGCGGTTGAACAGCGTGGACTTGCCGACGTTCGTGCGGCCCACCAGGGCCACGACGGGCTTGAAGGACGTCTCAGTCACGCACGCCCACCAACATCACGCTGCCCGCCCCGGTCTGCACCAGCGCGCCCTGGTCGGTCGCCTGCGGCGCCGAGGTGATGGCTCCCCCGCCGGCCTGCAACCGAGCCATCAGATGGCCATCGGCGCGCGACAGAAAATGCAGATAACCCTCGTAGTCTCCCAGGACGATCGCCGAGCCGACGACGGCGGGCGCGCTCAGGCGGCGGTTCAACAGGGCGGACTGTTTCCAGACTTCCTCGCCGCTCTGGGCATCCAGGGCGAACACCACGTCGCGATCCCCAGGGGCATAGATGCGCTGACCATCGGTGGTCATGCCGGTGGAGATCGAGATTTTATGATCCCACACCAGGCGCCCGCCCTGCGAAACGTCGAAACACGCGATCCTGCCCTGGTAGCTGGCGCCGCACAGCAGCGGGCCCAGCGGCAGCGGCGCGCCCACTACATCGCTGATGCGCTCGAGATCGGAGGCGCCGCGCGAAACGGATACCGAACCCTCCCATCGCACCGCGCCGGTGGCCGCGTCGATGACCATGAGGCGCCCGTTGGGCATGCCGGTGATGAGGACGTTCTGCACCATCAGCATCCGCATGCTGGTGCGCAGCGCCAGCGATGGCCCGGGGCGCTGCACGTCCCACCGCAGCTTGCCCGTGGCGGCGTCGAAGGCCTGCACGCGGTAATCCGTGCTGCGCACCACTACCACCCCATTGCCGACGGCGGGGGGAATGTTGACCGCGCTGGCGGCCTGTGCGCGCCAGCGTTCGGTGCCCTGCGCGGCATCGAGGGCGATGACCTCGCCCGCCTCGCTGACCACCGCCACGATGTGGCCGTCGCTGCCCGCCCCGGCGCTGAGCTTGTCTACGCTCGCCTGCCAGCGCGCGGCGCCGCTGGCCAGCGCCAGCGCGGCGACCCCACCGGAAGGCGTGGCCGCATATACGGTGTCGCCGACAGCCTGCGGCGCGAAGCCGTAGCCGCCGCCGCTGCCGATCGACGCGCTCCAGCGGACCGCGACCGCCAACGCGGGCGGATATTCGGTCAGGGGCGCGGGGTCGTAACGCGCATCGGTTTGAGAAAACAGGCCGCAGCCCGACAGGACCGCCAGACCCAGGCCAAGGGCGGCGATGCGAAACAGACGAGCAGTAGTGCGCATGGGGGTCAGGCTCCGTTCAGGGCGTCGATCTTCAACTGCACGATCTGGGTGGCGGGGTCGGCGCCGAACGCCTGGATCGCCGCGCGCCAAGCCTCGACCGCCTCGGCCGGCTTGCCCTGCGCGGCCAGGATGTCGCCGCGCCGATCGGCGTACAAGGCGGCAAAGCCCACCGGCGCCTCGCCCTGGATCTGCGCAAGGGCCTCGTCGTATTTCTTGTCCTGCAGCAGTACGCCTGCCAGGCGCAGGCGCGCGACCGGCGCCAAGGCCGAGGCGGGCCCGGAGGCGGCTAGCCACTGTAATTGCTCGCGCGCGCCGGCGAGATCGCCACGCTGCTCGAGCGCCCAGGCGGCCACCAGAACGCCCCGGGCGGCATAGCCCGAGCTCGCATAGTCCTCGCGCAAGGTGGCGCTCGCGGCCTTGACCCGGGCCACGGCGTCATCGCCCTGCTGCCCAGCCGCGGATTCGAGCGCCTCGAAGTAACCCATGGCCTGGCCGGCCTGGTGCCCCTGATACCACTGCCAGCCGCGCCACCCCGCGAAACTGGCGACCACGGCCAGCAACAAGGCCATGCTGACCGTGCCATAACGGTCCCACCACGCCTTCAGCGCGTCCAGTTTTTCCTGTTCTTCGAGATCGTATGCCATGCCTTTCAAATCCTCGATTGCAATTCAGCGGCCAGCCGATCGAAGGGGATCGATTCCTGCTGTCCACCCTCGGGCGCGTCCTGGCGCAGCCACTTGACCGCCGCGCAGCCACTCGCCAGCTCGTCCTCGCCGATGATGATCGCCGCGACCGCCCCGCTCGCGTCGGCGCGACGAAATTGTGATTTAAACCCAGCCGCACCCGCGTGGACAAGTACCCGCAGCCCGGTGTCGCGCAGGACCTCGGCCAAGCGTGCCGCGCGGCGCTGGCCGGCCTCGCCCTGGTGCACCATGTAGACTTGGCACTCGTCTGGCTGCGCCTGCGCATCCTTGCCTGCCCACAAGTCCAGCAGGCGCTCCATGCCGATGGCAAATCCAACGGCCGGCGCGGGCTTGCCGCCCAGCAGCTCGATCAGGCCATCATACCGGCCACCGCCACACACCGTGCCCTGGGCGCCCAGCCGGTCGGTCACCCACTCGAATACGGTCAGGTTGTAATAGTCCAGGCCACGCACCAGGCGCGGATTGAGCGTATAGGCGATGCCCGCATCCTCGAGGCGCGCGCACAGGCCCCGGTAATGCGCCAGGGATTCCTCGCCCAGAAAATCGAACAGGCGCGGCGCCGCGTTGGCCATGTCCTGCATCGCGGGATTCTTGGTGTCGAGCACGCGCAGCGGATTGGAGTGCATGCGGCGGCGCGCCTCCTCGTCGAGGACATCGACGTGCCGCTGCAAGTGCTCGACCAGGGCGGCCCGGTGGGCCGCGCGCTCGGGCGCCTGGCCCAGGGAATTGATTTCCAGGCGGATGTCCGTCAGGCCCAGCCGGCGCCACAAGCGCGCGAGCATGACGATGAGCTCGGCGTCGACATCGGGGCCCGGGAAGCCCAGCGCCTCGACGTCGATCTGATGGAACTGCCGGTAACGACCCCGCTGGGGTCGTTCATGGCGGAACACCGGCCCGAGGGCATAGACGCGGCGCGGCCGGTCGTAGAGGAAATTGTGCTCGATGACCGCGCGCACCATGCCCGCGGTGAACTCGGGGCGCATGGTCAGGCGCTCGTCATTGAGCGGATCGACAAAGGAATACATTTCCTTTTCGACGATATCCGTGACCTCGCCGATGCCGCGCGCGAACAGGCGCGTGTGCTCGAGCACCGGCGTGCGCAGATTCTGGTAGCCATAGGCGGCGAGCCAGTCGCGCACGATCGCCTCGAGGGCCTCCCACTGGGCGCTCTCGGGAGGCAGCGCATCCTTCATGCCCGTCAGGGCACGGACTTTCTTGAAATCGGACATGCAGATCAATCCAGATGGCGCGCCACGACGCCCGGGCGGCGCGCAGGCTGCTCGCCCGGCCCCTGCCCGAAACGCCGAGCGACGTAATTTTCCACAATCGCCTTGAATTCCTCGGCGATGGTATCGCCCTTGAGCGTCACGGTGCGCTCGCCATCGACATAGACCGGAGCGGCCGGCACCTCGCCGGTGCCCGGCAAGCTGATGCCGATATCGGCGTGGCGGCTCTCGCCGGGGCCGTTGACCACGCACCCCATGACGGCCACGTTCAGGTTCTCGACCCCCGGATAACGGGTTTTCCAGACCGGCATCTGATCGCGCAGAAACCCCTGGATGCTGGCGGCGAGCTCCTGGAACACGGTGCTGCTGGTGCGCCCGCAGCCCGGGCAGGCCACCACCATGGGCGTGAAGGCCCGCAAGCCCATAGTCTGGAGGATTTCCTGAGCGACGACGACCTCGCGGGCACGGTCCCCGCCCGGCTCGGGCGTGAGCGAGATGCGGATGGTGTCGCCGATCCCGCGTTGCAGCAGCACCGCCAGGGCGGCCGTCGAGGCGACGATGCCCTTGCTGCCCATGCCCGCCTCGGTCAAGCCGAGGTGCAGCGGATAGTCGCAGCGCGCCGACAGGTCGGTATAGACGGCGATCAAGTCCTGCACGTGGCTGACCTTGCAGGACAGGATGATGCCATTGGGCGACTGGCCCAGTTCCTCGGCGCGGCGCGCGTTGCTGATGGCCGAGACCACCAGGGCTTCGCGCATCACGGCGCCGGCCGCCAGCGGCTGGGCGCGCGCGGCGTTCTCGTCCATCATCCGCGCGAGCAGCTCGTGGTCGAGGCTGCCCCAGTTCACGCCGATCCGGATCGGCTTGTCGTGGCGGCAGGCGACCTCGATCATCTGGGCGAAATTGTCGTCGCGCCGCTTGCCGCCGCCCATATTGCCGGGGTTGATGCGATATTTGGACAGGGCCTGCGCGCAATCGGGAAATTGCGTGAGCAGCTTGTGCCCGTTGTAGTGGAAGTCGCCCACCAGCGGGACAGGCACGCCCATGCCGTCGAGCGCATTGCGCAAATCCGCCACTCGGGCCGCGGCTTCAGGCGTGTTGACCGTCACACGCACGACCTCGGAGCCCGCGCGCGCCAATTGCGCGACCTGGAGCGCGGTGGCCTGCGGATCGGCCGTGTCGGTGTTGGTCATGGACTGCACCACGACGGGTGCGCCGCCGCCGACCTGTACGGCATGGTCGCCCCAGCGCACGACGACCGCGCGCGTGGGCCGGCGTTCAGCCGCGGAGGGCTCGGCGGCGCCCGCTAGGGTGGGACTCATGACTTCAAGGCCTTCAACCAATCGAAAATCAGCCACTCATCGGGCACCCAGCCCCGATTGACGGCATAGAGTCCGGCCACGCACAACAATACGAGGATCAGCAGCAGCCAGGTCCAGGTGCGGTGGGCCGGCTCGCCTTTGGCGGGCAGGTCCGAGACGCGCAGGGCCTGGGCGGCGCCGAGCGAGTTGACCGTGGGTCGGGGCCGGGTCGGGCCGACCTCGTCATCGAGCAGGCTCAGCATGGCGTCCACGTCCGCATCGAGAAAGCGCGCGTAGTTGCGCACCAGCCCCCGCAGCGGCACCCCCTCGGGCAAACGAGCCCATTCGCGGGCCTCGAGATAGCCCAGTTGCACGGCCGAATACTTGATCCGCGCCGAGACCTCCGGGAGAGTGAAGCCCCGGGCCTCGCGCATGCGCCTGAGCGCCTCGCCGATTCCCAGCGGCGCCTCCCCCAGGGCCGATTCCTGCACCTGCACATCGATCTCCGTCGGGACTTGGTTCATCCATGCTCCTTTTTTCTGATGACGATGCGCGCCCGGTCGGGCAGGCGTTCGTTGATACGCGTCCGGTCACGAACCTCGCCGGCGAGTTGCCCACAGGCCGCGTCGATGTCGTCGCCGCGCGTCTTGCGCACCGTCACCACCAGGCCGGCATCCACGAGACGCTGCGAAAACAGCCTGATCCGGGCCGCCGGCGAGCGCCGCAGCCCGGACTGCGGAAAGGGGTTGAACGGAATCAAGTTGAATTTGCAGCGCACCTGCCGCGCGATCTCGATCAGCTCGCGCGCATGCTCGTCCGAATCGTTGACCCCGTCGAGCATAATGTACTCGAAGGTGATGAAGTCGCGGGGCGCATATTCCAGATAGCGGTTGCAGGCCGCCAGCAGTTCGGGCAGCGGGTGCTTGCGGTTGAGCGGCACCAGCCGATCACGCAGTTCATCGTTGGGCGCGTGCAGGGAGACGGCCAGCGCCACCGGGCAATCCCGCGCGAGGCGATCGATCATGGGGACCACGCCCGAGGTCGAGACGGTGACGCGTCGCCGCGACAGGCCGTAGGCATGATCATCGAGCATCAAGCGCAGCGCCCCCAGGACCTGGTCGTAGTTGAGCAGGGGCTCGCCCATGCCCATCATGACCACGTTGCTGACGGCGCGCGCGGGCTCGCCGGATCCGCCCTCGAGGCGCGCCGCCGACGGGTCCTCGCGCAGCGCGCGGTTCGCATGCCAGAGCTGGCCGATGATCTCGGCGGTGCTCAGGTTGCGGCTGAAGCCCTGGTAGCCGGTCGAGCAGAACGGGCACGCCACGGTGCACCCGGCCTGGCTCGAGATGCACAGGGTGCCGCGATCGTCCTCGGGGATGAAGACGGTTTCGATGGCATTGCCCTGCCCCATGTCGAACAGCCACTTGCGGGTGCCATCGGCCGAGCGTTTTTCCAGGTTGACCGCTGGCCCGAGAACCGCGCAGTGGGCCTCGAGACGCTCGCGGAAATCACGCGCCAGGTCGGTCATCGCGCCGAACCGGTCCTCGCCGCGTTGATGGATCCAGCGCGAGAGCTGGCGCGCGCGAAAGGGCTTGCCGCCCCATTGGGCGACCAGGCTGGCCAGTGCTTCGGGGTCTAACCCCAGGACGTTGACGGATTGGGCGGCGGACATGCGGCGATCGGCGACGTGGCGAGCGCCCGGCTGGGGCGCCCGGCCGCATCAGCGGCTGTGGATGTTGCTCTCGGGAAAGAAGAACGCGATTTCGACGGCGGCGGTCTCGGGCGCGTCCGAGCCATGGACGGCGTTGGCGTCGATGCTGTCGGCGAAATCGGCGCGGATAGTGCCAGCGGCGGCTTTCTTGGGATCGGTGGCGCCCATCAGGTCACGGTTTTTCGCAATCGCCTCCTCGCCCTCGAGCACCTGGACGAACACCGGGCCCGAGACCATGAAATCGACCAGATCCTTGTAGAAGGGCCGCTCCTTGTGCACCGCGTAGAAGCGCTGCGCGTCGTCGCGCGAGAGCTGCTGCAGGCGAGCGGCCACGACCTTCAGGCCCGCCTGCTCGAAACGGGCGACAATCTGACCGATCGCGTTCTTGGCGACGGCATCGGGTTTGATGATGGAGAGGGTACGTTCAATAGCCATGAAGAATCCGCAATGAAGAGTGGAACGGCGGGAAAATCGGTTTTCCCAATGAAAACAATTACTTTGTTCAAGTTTATGTCAACCGCGCATTTTACCATGCCCCACTCACCTTCCCTGCGCATAAAATGGGCATTTTTGCGTCCATCGCGCCACGCGCACAGAACCTCTCAGACATGACCGCCTCCGCCGAATCACCCAGCCAGTTGCCCAAGAGTTTCGAACCGCAGGACATCGAGTCCCGCTGGTATGCGCACTGGGAGCATCAAGGCCTGTTTCGCGGCGGCCAGCACGTCCAGCCGCCCGAGGGGCGCGCGTCGAGCCCCTTTGCGATCCAGTTCCCGCCCCCGAACGTCACGGGCACGCTGCACATGGGCCACGCGTTCAACCAGACCATCATGGATGGCCTGATCCGCTATCACCGCATGCGCGGCGACGACACCGTGTTCATCCCCGGCACCGATCACGCCGGCATCGCGACACAGATCGTCGTCGAGCGTCAGCTGGACGCCGAAAAAATCTCGCGCCACGACCTCGGGCGTGAAAAATTCCTCGAGCGGGTCTGGGCCTGGAAGGAAAAATCCGGCAGCACCATCACCGGTCAATTCCGCCGTCTGGGCTCTTCGTGCGACTGGTCGCGGGAATACTTCACCATGGACGAGCGCCTGTCGCGTGGCGTCGTCGAGGTGTTCGTACGCCTCTACGAGCAGGGCCTGATCTATCGCGGCAAGCGCCTGGTGAACTGGGATCCGGTCCTCGGCACCGCGGTGTCCGACCTCGAGGTCGTCAGCACCGAAGAGGACGGCCACATGTGGGAAATCCGCTACCCGCTGACGCAGCCCGTCGGCGGGCTGGACCATCTGGTGGTGGCCACCACCCGCCCCGAGACCATGCTGGGCGACGTCGCCGTCATGGTTCACCCCGAGGACGAGCGCTACGCCCACCTGATCGGGCAGGCCGTGACCCTGCCCCTGGTCGGGCGCGCGATCCCGATCATCGCCGACGACTACGTGGACCGTGAATTCGGCACCGGCGTCGTCAAGGTCACCCCGGCCCACGACTTCAACGACTATGCCGTCGGCCAGCGCCACGGTCTGCCGATGATCGGCATCCTGACACTGGATGCCCGCGTCTCGGACGAGGCGCCCGAGGCCTATCGGGGCATGGACCGCTTCGAGGCGCGCAGACGCGTCGTGGCCGACCTCGAGGCCCAGGGCCTGCTGCGGGCCGTGCGCGCCCACAAGCTGATGGTGCCGCGCGGCGACCGTACCAACACCATCATCGAGCCCATGCTCACCGACCAGTGGTTCGTCGCCATGAGCCAGCCGGCCCCCGAAGGCAGCCTGCACCCGGGCAAGAGCATCACCGAGGTGGCCCTCGAGGCGGTGGCCGATGGCCGCGTCCGCTTCGTCCCCGAGAACTGGACCACCACCTACAATCAGTGGCTCGAGAACATCCAGGATTGGTGCATTTCACGCCAGCTCTGGTGGGGCCACCAGATTCCTGCCTGGCATGCGCCCGACGGTCGGATCTTCGTCGCGCGCAGCGCCAACGAGGCCCAGCGCCAGGCGCGCGAGGCCGGCGTCGAAGGCCCGCTCGCGCGCGATGCCGATGTCCTCGACACCTGGTTCTCGTCGGCGCTGGTGCCCTTCACCGACCTGGGCTGGCCCGAGCAGACCCCCGACCTCGCGCGCTACCTGCCCTCGGGCGTGCTGGTGACCGGCTTCGACATCATTTTCTTCTGGGTCGCCCGCATGATCATGATGAGCATGCACCACACCGGGCAGGTCCCCTTCCGCACCGTTTACGTCCACGGGCTGGTGTGCGACATGGAAGGCAAGAAAATGTCCAAATCCAAGGGCAATACGATCGATCCGGTGGACCTGATCGACGGCATCGCCCTGGACGCCTTGGTCGAGAAACGCACCGCCGGCCTGATGAACCCCAAGCAAGCCGACGCGATCCGCAAGCGCACGCGCAAAGACTACCCCGAGGGTATCCCGGCCTACGGCGCCGATGCGCTGCGCTTTACCATGGCGGCCTACGCCACGCTGGGCCGCAACATCAATTTCGACCTCAAGCGCTGTGAGGGCTACCGCAATTTCTGCAATAAGCTCTGGAATGCCACACGCTTCGTGCTGATGAACGTCGAGGGCCAGAACCTGGGCCGAGCCCAGGCCGGCGACCTGTCCTTTGCCGACCGCTGGGTCATCGATGGCCTGCAGGGCTTGATCGACGAGGTCCATGCGGGATTCGAGCAGTACCGCTTCGATCAGGTGGCCGACCGCCTGTACCACTTCATCTGGGACGAATACTGCGATTGGTACCTCGAACTGGCCAAGGTGCGGCTGCAAGCGGGCGACCCCACGCAACAGGCGGCCACGCGGCGCACCTTGATCCACGTGCTCGAGACCCTGCTGCGCCTCATCCACCCGATCATGCCCTTCATCACCGAGGAGCTCTGGCAAAAAGTCTCGGTGGCCGCCGGCGTGCGCGCCGATGGGGCAGAGGCCAGCATCAGCGCCCAGCCCTACCCGGTCTCACGCGCGACGCTGCGCGATGCGGCCGCCGTCGAGCGCATGGCTGAACTGAAGTCGCTGACCGACGCGATCCGCGCGCTGCGCGGCGAGATGAATCTCGCGCCGGGTCAGCGCGTGCCCCTGCTGGCGCAAGGCGCCATCGCCGACTTGGACGAGTTGCGCCCCTACCTGATGGCTCTGGCCCGCCTCGAGAGCGTCCAGGCCGTGGAGCGGCTGCCGGACCTGGGCGCGCCGGTGCAGGTCCTGGGCGCCGCCCAACTCATGCTGCACGTGGAAATCGACGCGGATGCCGAGCGCGCCCGCATCGACAAGGAAATCGAGCGGCTCGAAAAAGAAATCGCCAAGGCTCAGGGCAAGCTCGGCAATGCGAGCTTCGTCGAGCGCGCGCCCGCCGCCGTGGTCGAGCAGGAAAAGGCCCGCCTCGCCCAGTTCGACGACATGCTGGACAAGGTACGTATCCAGCGCAAGCGGCTCGAATGAGCCGGGGCGGCCCCGCGGGCCGCCCCCAGCTTAGCCGCGCGTCTTCAGCAGGCAGGTCCGGATGCCCAGCAAGGAGTACAGCGGGCAGAACCGGAACAGGCCCGTCGCCAGAGGAATCACCCCGATCCACCCCCACCAGCCGACCGAGCCGGTCGCCGCGAGCGCGATGAGGACGAGGCCGACGATGATCCGCAGGATCCGGTCGGTGGTGCCGATGTTGAATGTCATGGTGACTCCTTCGTGACGGGGGGGGAATCATCGGCCATCCCGCGCATCGAGGCGAAGGCCGCGCGCTGCCGCGCGCCTTCCTCGATCTGGCGCAGAATGCTGCCGCACACCAGATCGCACAACGCCTCTACGGACGGATCGGCAATCTGGTAATAGACGCTGTTGCCGCGCGCCTCGCGCGCGACCAGACCGTGTTTCTTCAAGACCGAGAGATGGCGTGAAACGTTGGCCGTCGTATAGCCGCAGAGCTCGGCAAGCTCGCCCACGTTGTGTTCGCCCTGTCGCAGCAGGCTGAGGATGTGCAGGCGCGTGGGCTCGGACAAGGCCCGGAAATAGGCCGCGACCGGCTCGAGCACCTCGGGTGGAAGTAGACCCATATCAATGACGTCCCAGAGATTCGAGCGCATAGTTTACGCCATTCGTTCAACTTTAATGCTAACTAACTAATTGACTATTTACGTTATTGGTTAAATAATACCACGCAATATTTACCGTAGCCACCGCTCGCCCGACTTGCCCCATGACCGTAGACGATTCCCTCACCTTTCTTTCGCGGGCCGCCGCCAGACGGCTGGCCCACTGGATGGCGCGCTCGACCTGGACGCTGGCGATCCTGCTGGGGCCGGGCACGGGGGCGCTGGCCGCCGGCCCCGAGGCGGTGCGCGTGGAATCCGTGCCGGTCGCCGATCGCCTGGAGGTCGACGGCGCGATCGAGGCGATACGCGGCACCACGGTCTCGGCCCAGGTCGCCGGCGCCGTCCTCGTCATTGACGCGCAAGCCGGCCAGGCCGTGCGCGCAGGGCAGGTTCTGCTGCGCCTGGACGCCGAAGGCGCGCGCCAGGCCCGGGCGGCGGCCGACGCCCAGGTGCGCGAGGCCCGCTCCGCCCTGGCCCTTGCTCAGGCCGAGCTCAAGCGGCAAAAGACCCTCCATGCACAGCAGTACATCAGCCAGGCCGCCTACGATCAGGTCCTCGCGCGCTACCAAGCGGCGCGGGAACGGCTCTTCGCGCAGCGCGCGCAGGCCCTGGCCGCCGAGGCCCAGACCGATCATTTCCTGATCCGGGCACCTTACGACGGCATCGTCGCCACGCTCGAGGCCCACCCAGGCGACATGGCGCTGCCCGGCAGACCACTGGCGACCCTGTTCGATCCCTCCGCGCTGCGGATCGAGGCGCAGGTCCCTCAATACCTGATCCATCGGCTGGCCGGTGAGGCCCGGATCCGCTGGCCGCCCGGCCTTGCCGCCGGGCTGCCGGACATCCTGCCCATCCAGACTCTGCCCACCCGGCAGACCGCCAGCCTGACCGGCGCCATCCGCCTGGCGCTGCCCAGGGGTGCCGCCGGCCCGGCCCCGGGCACGCCCGTGCGTCTGTCGATCGAGATTCCGGACAGCCTGCGCGAGCGCTTGCGCATCCCCTCCAGCGCCGTGGTACGCCGCGGCGAGCTGACCGGCGCATATGTGCTGGACGAGCGTGATGCCGCACGACTGCGGCAGATCCGTCTCGGACTGGCGAACGGCCCGTGGATCGAAGTCCTCTCGGGTCTGCGGGCGGGCGAGCGCGTGCTGCCTGACGCGGCGCACGCGCCCGCCGGAGGCCGCGAGCCATGACGACCCGGCTCGGCATCGCAGGCCGGATCACGCTTTTATTCCAGGACAACCGCATCACCCCGCTGCTGGCGATCGCGCTGTTGCTGATGGGCATCTTCGCCCTGCTCGCCACCCCGCGCGAGGAGGAACCCCAGATCGACGTCACGATGGCCAGCGTGCGGATCGCCTGGCCCGGAGCCACGGCGGCGGATGTCGAGCGGCTCGTTGCCGGCCCAGCCGAACAAATTCTCGCGCGCATCGACGGCATGGATCACGTCATGTCGCTGTCGACGCCGGGCCTGGCGCTGCTGACCGCGCAATTCGAAGTCGGAGTCCCCCGCACCGAGGCCCTGGTACGGCTGCACGACACCTTGCGCACGCACGCCAACTGGCTGCCCACGGACCTGGGCGTCGAGGCGCCCATCATCCAGCCCAAGGGGGTGGACGATGTGCCCATCATCGCCCTCACGCTGCACGCCGGGGACGCGGATGCACACGCCCTGCAACGGATCGCCCACAGCATGGAGTCCGACCTCAAGCGCATCGCCGGCACGCGCGACATCGTGCTCATCGGCGGGGCGTCCCACACCGTTCGCGTCGACCTGGACACGGCGCGCATGGCGGCCGCCGGGATCGCGCCGGGCGACATCGCCCAGGCCCTGCGAGACGCCAATCTCGGGGTCCATGCGGGCGCATTGCTGGGCGCCAATCACGGCACCCTGGTGAACGCGGGCCAGTTCCTGCGTCAGGGCGAGGACGTCGCCGGCCTGATCGTGGGCTTGCGCGATGGCCGCCCGGTCTACCTGCGCGAGCTGGCCCGCATCAGCGAAGGCGCGCCGCCGCCCGAGCACTACGTGACTCACCGCGCGCGCGCTGAGGCCAAAGGGCCAGCCCAGGCCGCGGTGACTCTGGCCATCACCAAAAAACCCGGCGAAAACGCCATCGAGGTCGCCGACGCCGTCACGCGGCGGGTGGCCGAACTGCGCGGCCAGGTGATTCCGGACAATATTCAGGTGACCGAGACGCGCAACTACGGCGCCACCGCCGACGACAAGGCCAGGACCTTGATCCGCAAACTGGCCTTCGCCACGCTGTCGGTGGTGTTGCTGGTCATGGCGGCGTTGGGCCGCCGCGAGGCCCTGATCGTGGGACTGGCGGTGGGCCTGACTCTGGCGGCCACGCTGTTCGCGTCCTGGGCCTGGGGCTTTACATTGAACCGGGTGTCGCTGTTCGCCCTGATCTTCTCGATCGGCATCCTGGTCGACGATGCCATCGTCGTGGTCGAAAATATTCATCGCCACGGCATTCTGCATCCTGAACGGCCCCTGCGCGCCCGCATCCCGGCGGCGGTCGACGAGGTCGGTGGACCGACCATCCTTGCCACTTTCACCGTGATCGCCGCCCTGCTGCCCATGGCCTTTGTCAGCGGGCTGATGGGGCCCTACATGAGCCCCATCCCGATCAATGCCAGCATGGGCATGCTCATTTCGCTGCTCATTGCCTTGACACTGACCCCCTGGCTGGCGATTCATATCGGCCGACACCCGGCGGCGCGCGCCGCGGCCGCGCCCGAACACATCGCGCCCGCGCGTGTCCTGGCCTGGTTCGGGCGCATGTTCCGTCCCTTTCTGGACAGGCCGCGCGCACGCCGCAACCGCCTCCTGATGGGGCTGGCAGTGCTCGGCCTGATCGGTGCCTCGGCCCTGTTGCCGGTAATCGGCTGGGTAGAACTGAAGATGCTGCCCTTCGACGACAAATCGGAATTTCAAGTGGTGGTCGACATGCCCGCCGGCACCCCGGTCGAACAGACCGAGGCTCTGTTGCAGGATCTCTCGGATCACCTGCTGACCCTCCCCGAGGTCGACAGCGTCCAGACTTACGCCGGCACAGCCTCACCGATCAATTTCAATGGCTTGGTGCGCCAGTATGATCTGCGCCGCGACCCGGCCCTGGGCGATGTGCAGGTCAACCTGAGGGACAAGGGCGAGCGCGGCGCGCAAAGCCACGCCATCGCCATGCGCGCACGCCCCGCCCTCGCGGCCATCGCCGCACGCCACGGAGCGGACATCCAGGTGGTCGAGGTTCCGCCGGGCCCGCCGGTCCTCGCGCCGATCGTCGCGCAGGTCTACGGCCCCGAGGCCGACGGTCGGCTGGCCCTGGCGCGCGCCGTGCGCCAGGTCTTCGAACACACCGGCGGCATGGTGGACGTCCGGGACAGCAGCATTGCCACGGCGCCGCGCCTGACCCTCGAGGTGGATCGCGAGCGCGCGGCGCGCGTCGGGGTTTCGCAGGCGGCCATTGTCGAGGCGCTGCGCACCGGCCTGGGCGGGGCCGTGGCCGGCTACCTGCGCGATGGCGGGACGCGGCCCACACCGATCGTCCTGCGGCTGCCACCCGAGCGGCAAGGCGACCTCGACGAGCTGCTGCAACTGCGGGTGCGCGGCGCGGACGGCGCCGCCGTGCCGATCGGCGAGCTGTTGCACGAGGTCCGCGATACGCGCGAGCAGCCCATACACCACAAAGATCTGCTGCCCGTCCAATACGTGACCGCCGACATGGCCGGCGCGGTGGACAGTCCCCTGTACGGCATGTTCGCCGCGCGCAAAGCAGTCCTGGCACTGCCCACGGCCGATGGCCGACCCCTGCAGGAGCATTTCATCGCGCCCCCCGGCAACCCCTACGACGGCTATGCCATCAAATGGGACGGCGAGTGGCAGATCACCTACGAGACCTTCCGTGACATGGGCCTGGCCTATGCGGTCGGCCTCCTGCTCATCTACCTGCTGGTGGTGGCCCATTTCGGCTCCTACCTGATCCCATTCATCATCATGGCGCCCATCCCGCTCACGCTCATCGGCGTCATGCCGGGCCACGCGCTGCTGGGCAAGCAATTCACCGCGACCAGCATGATCGGGATGATCGCCCTGGCCGGCATTATCGTGCGCAATTCGATACTGCTGGTCGATTTCATCGCCCTGCGCCTGCGCGATGGCGCGGCATTCGAGCAGGCCGTGATCGAGTCGGCCGCCGCGCGCGCGCGCCCCATCCTCCTCACCGGCTTGGCGGCGATGATGGGCGCGGCCTTCATCCTCGACGACCCGATCTTCAACGGGCTGGCGATCGCGCTGATCTTTGGCATCCTGGTATCGACCGCGCTCACGCTGATCGTCATCCCGCTGATGGTCTACAGCGCCTATCGCAAACATCCCCAAACGCTCTTCCACCAAGGAGACTGACATGACGTCCTGGCAACTCGTACGCGTACTCGCGGGCCTTTTCATCCTGATTTCCCTGCTGCTAGGGGCGCCGGCCAGCCCCTGGTTCATCAGCCAGTGGTGGCTCGCGTTCACGGTCTTTGTCGGCCTGAACATCCTGCAAAGTGGCCTGACCCGATGGTGCCTGCTCGAGCGCATCATGCGGCGCCTCGGGGCGCCGCTCGGTGACTAAAACGGCCAGATCCACATGAAGCGCCTGACGTTCCGCACACATGCGCCCCGGGGAAGCGGGGGCCGGCTCGGACGCATTCTGAGCCTCGCCGCCGCCCTCGCGCTGGGTGTGCCCGCCCACGCCACGGACCTGCTGCAGGCCTGGCAGGCGGCGCAAGCCCACGATCCCGAACTTGCAGCCGCGCAACAAGCCCTGGCGGCGGGCCAGGCTCGGATCGAACAGGGCAAGAGCCTGTGGCGGCCGACGCTTGAGGCGCGCGCCTCGGCCGGATACGGTACCCAGGAAAGCCGCAGCCGCGGCGCCGAGTTCGCCGCGCCGGGCTTTGGCAGCGCCCGCGAGGTCGAATTCAATACCTCGGTGCGCGGCGGCACCCAAACCGAATACGGCATCCACTTGCGCCAGCCGCTGATCGATCCCGCCCGCCACGCCGCACAAAGCCAGTTGCGGCATTCCGCGGCACAGGCCGAGGCCGCATGGCAGGCGGCTAGCCAACAGGCCATGCTCCGCACCGCCGAGCGTTATTTCGAGGTGCTGCTGGCGCGCGACGGCCTGCGGGTCCTCGAACGGCAGCAGCGGACCGTCAGCGAAACCCTCGAGCGCGCGCAAGCACGCTTCCAGGCCGGCGACAGCTCCATTTTGGACGTCCACGAGGCCCGCGCCCGGCTCGATCAGCTCGATGCCCAGCGCCTGCTCGCGCAGGTCCAGCTCGAACTTGCACAAGCGGCATTCCAGGACATCACCGGATTGCCGGGACATGGCCTGGCCGCCTTGCCGGCAAACGGCAACGCGGGCCTGGCCTCGCCACCCGGCGAGCCCTTGCAGGATTGGCTGGCGCAGGCCGCGAACGCCAGCCCCGACATCCGCCAAAGCCAGGAGGCCGCGGCCATGGCGAGCGATGAGGCCGACAAGCACCGCGCCATCGCGGCACCAACACTCGAGTTGATCGGCAGCGCCGGCCGCAGCCACCTCAGCGGCACGGGTGAATATGGCCCCGCCGCGCAGAGCGCCAACCAGTGGTCGGCTGGGTTGCAGTTGCGCATCCCCCTGTATTCCGGGGGCATGCGCGGCGCCCGCTACCACGAGGCGCTGGCGCTACGCGACCAGGCCCGCCTCCAGACACAGGCCGCCGGCCAGCGCATCGCACAAAGCGTACGCGCGGCGTGGCTCAGCCTGGATACCGCCCGCGCCCGCATCCGGGCGCTGACGCAGGCCATCGAGGCCACCGCGGCCCGACGTGACGCCACGCGCCTGGGTTTGGAGGTCGGCGAGCGAGATACCCTGGACTGGCTGGATGCCGAGGACGCCGTGGCACGAGCCGACCTGGCTCTTCGCCAAGCCCTGTCCGACGTCGTCCTGGATCGGCTGCGCCTGCACGCCCTGGCCGGGCGCCTGGACATCGATGTACTGGAATCCGCGAATTGCGCCCTCGAGGGCGCACCATGCCCATGAAACCCCATGTCGGACAGGAGACTCGCAATGTCATCGCCCCCCCTTCAATGGCTGTCCTCGATCCCTGAAAGTCGCCGAACCTTTCTCCTTCGCTGTGCGGCGGGCGCCGGCATTGCGCTACTGCCTGCCGCACGAGCCCAGGCCGCCGAAAAAATTCGCACCCGGGCGCGCATCGTCATCGTCGGCGCGGGCGCAGCGGGATTGACCTGTGCCTCCTTGCTCGCATCGCGGCTGGACGGCGCGCAGATCACTCTGCTCGACGCCCGCAAGGCGCATTACTACCAGCCCGGCTACACCCTCGTGGCGGGCGGCATCAAGCCCGCCGGCTACCCGATATCGACCACCGCCGAGCATATCGCGCGCGGCGTCCAGTGGGTGGACGAGCAGGCCGCCGAGATCGATGCGGACGCCCGGCGTGTCCACACGCTGTCCGGCCGCACATTACCGTACGATTTTCTGATCGTCGCCTGTGGCCTGCGGCTGGACTATGCGGCGATCGAGGGTATGGACGAATCACTCATCGGCATCAACGGCCTGGGCAGCCTCTACCACGGACCCGAGGCCGCCGACGCCACCTGGCGCGCGATGTCCGAGTTCGCTGACCGGGGCGGGGTCGGGGTGTTTTTACGCCCAGAGACTGAAATGAAATGCGCCGGCGCCCCACTGAAGTACACCTTTATCACCGAGGATCACCTCGTGCGCAGGGGCAATCGGAAAAAGGCCGAGATCATCTACAACGCGAACAACAAAGTCCTGTTCAGCGTCCCGATCGTGTCCGAGAAAGTCCGCATGCTATTCCAGGAAAGGGGCATCCGAGTCCACTACGATCGTATCCTGAAGGCCCTAGACCCCGGCAAGCGCATCGCCACCTTCGATACACCGGCGGGCGGCGTCGAGCTGGGCTACGACTTCATCCATGTGATTCCGCCCATGCGCGCGCCCGACCTCATCCGTCACAGCCCACTGGCCTGGCGCGAGGGCCCCTTTGTGGCGGACGGCTGGATGGAAGTCGACCCAAAGACCCTGCGCCACAAGCGCCATCCGGAAATCTTTGGGGTCGGCGATGTCGCCGGCGTCCCCAAGGGCAAAACCGCGGCCAGCGTCAAATGGCAATCGCCCGTGGTGGTCGACCACCTGATCGCCTCCCTGCAAGGCCGGGATTCCGACTTAATATACAACGGATATACGTCATGCCCTCTCATCACCCGGCTGGGGCGTGCCATGCTCGTCGAGTTCGACTATCAGAACAACCTGACTCCGTCTTTTCCCGGGGTGGTGGCTCCGCTCGAGGAGCTCTGGGTCAGTTGGGTGATGAAGACCATGGCTCTGAAGCCCACCTACATCAGCATGTTGCATGGCCACACTTGAGAGGACACCGACATGGACACTATCGACCCCCTGACCCTGATCGCCATCTTGCGGGAAATGTTGAATGTATTCCTTTGGCCTTTGCTGGGATTCGGCCTGCTGGCACCGCTGCTGTTCGCCGTCGCGGCATGGCGCGAGCGCGGCCTGCAGGCCCGGCGCATGATCTGGTCCCAGGCACTGGGGCTGGTGGGGGGCGCAGCGGCCCTGGTCCTGATGGTGCAAGTTTCTTCTTCGGGATTCACGGACGCGGGCGGACCCATCGACTGGCTGCTCATTCTGCTGATCTTTGCTCTCGGGATGCTATGGACGGTTTTCGCCGTCTACGGAATCATCACGATCGCCGAGGGCCGCCGACACCGCGCGCGATCCCTCGAATGACGTGCTGCGAAGGCTGCCGCCTCGGGCGGACGGTCGAGAGGGACCGGGCACCAGCATGGCCAGCAGGGTCCAGATCGCCCAGGTGCCCGCCAGCCGCTGCACACCGACCCCTATCCAATACACCAGGCCAATCAGAACGTCGAGGCACAATGCCCGCCGGTCGGGGCCTGGCCCGAACCGGCCGCGATCAGCGGCGGCTCCGCGCGCACGTCCACGGCGCTGCTGTGCCCCCAGTCCCAGGCAAAGAAACTCGCCAGCAAGGCCCAGAACAGCACGGCCATCAAAGGGTTTTTCATGCTGGCCCCTTTTTTAGAACGCAAAGTGGCGGCGCACCCGCACGCCGAGCAAGGAACCCAGGAATGCCATGGGCACCCAGATCCAGCCGTGCAGGCTGCCGGTCGAAATGCCGCTGACCATGGCGCCGATGTTGCAGCCAAAGGCCAGTCGCGAGCTGTAACCCAGCAGGAATCCCGCCACGATGCCCACGATCCACTGGGTACCGCTCAGACGCTTGACCGAGGCCCCGCCCGAGGGCTTGCCCGCGGCAATCCACAAGGCACCGGCCAGGATCCCAAGATTGGTGATCGAGGTGACGTCCAGGAATACCGATTGGCTGAGCGTCGCGGTGTTGACGGCCTCGCTCCAGAAGGGGTTGACGGACGGATCGAATGCTCCGGCAGCCGTCGCGAGCTTGGCTGCCCACAGACCAAAGCCATAGACAATGCCCCAGGGCTGGCCCGCGATCACCAGATTCAGGGCAGCCAGCCCGGCCAGCAGGAGCGCGCCGATCAGCAGCTTGCGGTCGAACAGGCGGGTCGAGCGCCCGCTCCAGCGAACCACCGCCAGCCCGGTTGCCGCCAGTCCTGCCAGAGTGAGGATCAGGGCGACTGGGGCCCCGAAATGCGCAACCAGACCATAAGGCGGGAAGGCGCCCAGCGCCAACCAGCGGTCCAGGGTCGCCGAGCCGAGGAAGCTGCCGATCGCAAACAGCGGCAGGATCGCCATGTTCAGGGGAATGCCCAGCCCCGCCTTGTACAGCGTGCCCGAGCCGCAGCCGTCGGCCACCTGCATGCAGGCGCCGAAGACGAAGGCGCCCACCAGCAAACTGATGCTGGGCGGCCCCAGGGCCGCGCCCAAGTCGGTCGGATAGGCGGCCAGCAAAGGCATGGATACGGCGGCCGCCACCGCCAGCAACAACAATTGCGCCAGCGCGCCGCTGGGGTCGCGCTGCTCGATCAGCCGGCGCCAGCCGGTGGTGAAACCGAAGCGCGCACCCGCCAGGACCGCGCCCATGCCGACACCGACGACAAACAGTAGGGCCTGGCGCACAGCCACGGACCAGGCCAGGAAGACCACAAAGGCGACCACCAGGATCGCGAGGGGACTGCGCTTCACGCGATTTCCTTGCAATGGGATTGACGCTGCTTAGCCCATCAGGCCCTTGAGCTTGTCGAGGATCTGGGATCCGCGGCCCGGCACATTGTCCATCGGCAGCGCGGTGTCATGCGACCACTCGGCGAGCGAGGCGGGATACAGTCGGACATTTTTTTGCCCCACCACCTCGGACAGCGCGAACCAGTCGGTGGCCGCCCAATGCCCGGTATTGCAGAAAGAGATGGTCTCGTCGGCGGGCTCCGGCAGGGACTGCGCGGCAATCTTGCGCGCCTCGTCAGCCGACACGAAGATCGAGGTGCCCGGCTTGAACCACTTGCCGTTCTCGAGGCTGACGGCGCCCTTGATGGTGCCCGGGACCTGTGCGGTCGGTGCCTTGACCTTGCCGAGGTAAAAGTCCAGCGGGCGGGCGTCGACCAATTGGGCGCGGGGATTGCCGACCTGGGCGGCCACTTGGTCCTTGGTCGCGATCAAGCTGTCGTCCACACGGGCCTCGAAGGCGCTGGCGGCAACCGCCGGGGCTGTCTGATCCTGGGGCAGGCCGGCATCGGCCCAGGCCTTCAGGCCGCCATTGAGTACCGACAGGTCCCGGAGGCCGAGGTATTTCAAAGTCCAGTACACGCGGGCCGAAGCGCCGAAATCGGTCGCGTCGGCACCCGAGGACACGACGACCGCATGGGTGCCCGCATCCACGCCAAGGCCGCGGACGATCTCGACCAGGCGTTCAACGGGCGGGAGCTCGCCCGGGTTGTCGGCCGGACCGCGCCATTTCCCATAGGGCGCGGACACTGCGCCCGGAATGTGCCCCGCCGCGTAGGCGTCGGCGGGCCGGATGTCGATCACGCGCACGGCCGACTCTTGGCGGATCGCATCCAGCTCGGACGGCGCCAGCAGGGGCTGCGCGGCCCACGCCGACGACGACACGCCCAACGCCACGACCGCGGCGCCCATAAGGGAAAACAGGGATTTCATGATGATGACCTGTGACTATAAAGACAGAAGACTTTATTCTCGCAGACTTCACGGCCCGCGGGCCCGACCCCATAGACCGTTTGCTTATTTGCTTCCAATTCCCGGTTTTCGACAGCGCGCCGCCGAGGCGGTATTCAGGCCGCCGCGCCGGACGGCAGGTTCTCGCGCACCAGACGGCCCGCGATGGACTCGACCATGGGAATGTCAGGCAGGATGTCGCCGGGGCCGAACCAGCGGGCATCGGCAATCTCGTCTTCCTGGATGCGCAGCTCGCCGCCCGCATATTCCGCGGTGTAGGCAATCATGAGCGAATGCGGGAAAGGCCAGGACTGGCTGCCGAAATAACGCAGGTTCCCCACCCGCAGGCCGACCTCCTCGAGCACCTCGCGGTGGATGGCCTCCTCGATGTTTTCCCCCGCCTCGACAAAGCCAGCCAAGGCCGTGTAGCGGGCGGTCGCATAGGTCGCATGGCGCGCCAGCAGGATCTGCGGCCCCCGGCGAATGAGGACCATCATCGCCGGCGATATGCGCGGGTACGCGGAAAAGCCGCAGGCGGGGCAATGGAAACAGAGCTCTTTCGAGGATTTGGTCATGGCGGTCGCGCACACGCCGCAGTAGCGGTTCGTACGGACCCATTCGGAAACCTGAAAGGCGCGGCTGGCGAGTGAGCCATACCCGTCCAACTCGGCCAGGACAGAGCGCAACGCGCGAAACGCAAAGCCCTCGGGCGCCTCGGCCCCAGGCGTCACGTGCGCGCAATGGTGCTCGCAGCCCGGCGACAGCCAGACCGGCTGCAACGCAGCGGGCGCCAGGCCCAGGCGCGCGCATACGGCATCGTCGGGAAAGTCCATGCCCGTCTCGCGCAACAACAGGTGGTTGCCCCGAAATATGAAATTCACCTTGCCTCCCAATCCGTCGCTGCGAAGCATCATACACCGCACCCCCGCCACCCCGGGCGCGATGCCCCAACCAGGGCGCCGCCTACCGGCGCAAAGCGCCGGCCAGATTCGCCGGCAGGGTCCCGATGACCTCGGCGGCACTCGCCGCCGCCTCCGACAGGGCGCGGGACGGGCTCGCGCCGCGCGCCCATTCATGCGCAAAGGCTGAGGCATACGCATCGCCCGCGCCCACCGTGGACACGACATCGACCCGGTGCGGAGCGCCGAAATGCGCTGCCTGGCCGTCATAGAAGACCGCGCCGCTCGCCCCCAGGGTGACCAGCGCACCCTGCCCCTCGCGCACGACGACGCGGCGCGCCAGGGCCTCGGCGCGCTCGGGCGCGATCCCGCGACCGTCGACATCCTCGGGCGGGTCCTCGCCGCACAACCGAGCGGCCTCGTGGGCATTCATGCACAGCAGATCAGCCGCGCAGCGCAAGGCGGCCAACCCGTCGGGCCGCGACAACTGACGGGCGCCGGGCGTCACCGCCAGGCGAAAACCGCGCCTGGGCAGGCGCGCGAGCGCCGCCTGCAGGCACTCCTGCGATTTCAGCGACAGCCCCGTGACGTAGACGAGTTCGCAATCGCCCAAGCCCGGGAAGCCGCCCTCGCCCACCCGGGCACTCGCGCCGCGCTGGGCATAGGCCCTCGCGGCGCCCTGCTCATCGACGATCACCACCGCCTTGCCCGTCGGTTCGTCCAGCGCATCGAAGGCCGCCCGCAGGCCCTGGCGCGCTAGCAGATCGGCGATCAGGCTGCCCTCCAGGTCGCGGCCCACCGCGGCGTGCACAGCCACCCGCGCGCCGCGCGCGGCGAAATTCAGGCCCGCGTTCACCGCGCCGCCACCCGCGTACAGGCCGATGTGCTCGACATCCTGCTTGGCGCCCCGCATGGGCAGGGCCCGCGCCACCACGATGTCCACCACCGCCGCACCGATCGTCAAAACCTTCATCCACGCCTCCGATTCGCCACGGCATCCCGCATTTCAATCACGAAAGCCTCCTGAGAGCACATAAATTCCCTTAGAATTTAGCGCATCCATCGGTTCACGATCTGTCACCCCTCCTTCCAATTCGAAAAAAGGACTCCGCATGAGACTCTCGACGTTGCTTGCCGCCGGACTGGTTCTGTGCGTGAACGCCACCTGGGCGGCAGGGCCCGCCCAATGGGGATACGGCGGCGCACAGGGGCCCGCGCACTGGGGCGGCCTGAGCCCCGACTTCACAGTCTGCGAACAGGGCCGCAACCAATCCCCGATCGATATCCGCTCCGCGGTCACTGCCAAGCTGCCGCCCCTGCGCACCCATTACACATCGGGCCCTGCGACGATCGTCAACAATGGCCACACCATTCAGGTCAATTTCGCGCCGGGCGGCATCCTGGGCCTGGACGGCGAGGACTTCGAACTCAAGCAGGTACATTTCCACGCCCCGAGCGAAAACACGATTGACGGCCGGTCGTTTCCCTTTGAAGCCCACTTCGTACACGCGGATGCCAAAGGCGCCCTGGCCGTGATCGGGGTCATGTACGAGACTGGCGCGGCCAACGAGGCGCTCGCCCCGATCTGGGCGGAACTGCCCGGGCAGGCTGGCCCGGTGCGGGCCTTGTCGCAGGCGGTGGACGCCGCGCGCCTGCTGCCCGCCACGATGGGCTACTACCGCTACAGCGGCTCGCTCACCACGCCGCCCTGCTCAGAAGGCGTGCGCTGGCTCGTGCTCAAGACTCCGCTGACGGTGTCGGCCGAGCAGGTCGCGGCATTCGAGCGCATCATGGGGGGGCCGACCAATCGTCCGGTGCAACCCCTCAACGGGCGCCTGATCGCCGAGTAACGCCCACCCAGGCATGGCATCCGACCAGCCCCCGGGCCGCGGCCGCCCGAGGGGCTCCCCCTGGCGACCCGCCCACGCCGTTCTGGCATGTGCGGTGCTGTTCTGGCTGGTCGCGCTGCTGCCGGCCCACGCCTGGGCGGACACGGACGGAACCTGCCGCCACCAGATCCGCGACCTGGTTTTCGTCGCCCACATGGACGATGATTTACTGTTCATGAATCCGGATCTCGCGGATACCCTGCGCGGCGGCGGATGTTTGCAGCTCGTCTACCTCACCGCCAGCGATCGTGGCGAGGGGGCCCCCTACATGCTGGGTCGTGAACGCGGCATCCAGGCGGCCTATGCCCAGGCCGCCGGCGTGCGCGACGAGTGGATCGAGGACACGCTCCGGCTCGAGGGTCGCCGCCTCGCCCGCTACACCCTGGCTGACGACCCGCGCATCCGCCTGGTCCAGATGCGCATCCAGGATCCCTGGCTGGGCAAGGGGGGCTGGGGCAGCCTCACTCCCCTAAGCCGAGCAGAGTCCGACCCGCGCGCGGAGGCCGAATCGATCGGCCCATGGGTCGAGCGCTACGTCCGCGCCGGTCTGGTGACGACCCTGGCGGCGCTGATCCGCGACTATGCGCCCACCACGATCCGGACCATGGACGCCACCATCGCCACCCCTTATACCGAACTGTGTTGGCGTTGCGCTGGAAATGATCACCCCGACCACATCGCTGGCGCGCGATTGGTGCGCGAGGCCATGGCCCAGACTCCCGGCACTTACGCCGAGGTCGGCTACCTGAACTATCCCACCCAGGAACGCCCCGGCAATCTGGATCCGGTGCAGACGGCGGCCAAGACTGCGGTGTTCCTCACCTACATGCGCCACGACTACCGCTACTGCCGCGCGCCGGCGCGCTGCGACCGACCGGCCGGCCCCGAGGCCGCCTGGGTGTCAAGGATCTACTATGTATCTAATCGGAATACGCCGGCAACCCTGCTCGCCAGACCGGGGGGCCCGGTCCTGCTGACAGTGGACGAGCACGCCAACGTCGTGAGCCTGCGGGCTGATGGCATGGCGCAGGCCATCAGCCCGCAGGCACGTAGCGCCGATCCGGCGGCGGTCTTCCAGCCATCGGCCCGCGGGGCGGGAATCCTGGTCCGCAGCCCCGACGGCCGGGTCCTGACCACGCGGATCGGCGCAGTGGGCGGGCCGGCGCCCTGGCAGCCCATCGACGGGGCGCGCCTGACACGCCCGCCAACCCTCACGGCCGGCGCCTCGCCGTGGGCACTGGGCATGGGTTACGACGGACGCTTGCAACTGTCTCGATGGGATACCGAGCGCCTGCGATGGGCGGCCTGGCGTGATATGCCGCCCCTGCCCAAGGCACGCGCCGAGGCGGCGATCGCCGAGCGCGCCGGACGCGGCGTTCTGATCCTCGCGACGGACGAGGCTGGCAGACTCTGGTGCGCGAGTGTCGGCGAGGCCTTCCCGGACGATGACCCGGTGCGCTGGCGCCATGTTCCAGGCATTCTCAGCAGCGGCGGCCTGGCGCTGCTGCAAAATGCCGCGGGCCGCATGGAGGCCTATCTGCGCGCCCAGCACAACGGCCACATGCTACGCATGACTCAGCGCCGCGGGCGGGCCGGCTGCACGGGCTGGGGCACGCCCGAGGACCTGGGGCTGACCTACCAGGGCCGCCCGGCGATTCTCCTTGGGCCGGCCGGACGCATGATCGTAGCGGCCCGCGAACGCGACGCGGGCCCCCTGTGGCTGATCCAGGACGGCCGCGCGCGCAGGCTGCCTGGCGCGCCCGTCTCGGATCCCACGCTCGCCCTGATCGACGGCGATCTGCACATCACCACGCGCCAGGCGGGGCCCGCCCAGGACTACCTGGTGCTCAGCCGCCACCTGGGTGTCTGGCGCGGCGACATCATCCGCGCGCCCCGCCCGCCGGCTCTGCCACCTCTTCGCCCGCCGCCGACGCTCAAGACGTCGATGCCCACGGGCTGAACGCCGCGGCGCCGGGCACGCCGACCGCCACCAAATCGGGCACAATGCTCGTGTTCCAAACGTCCGAGGACATCATGGCCGATCTGTCAGCTTTTCCGATCACCCGCAAGTGGCCGGCGCAACATCCCGACCGCATCCAACTGTATTCCCTGCCCACGCCCAACGGCGTCAAGGTCTCGATCATGCTGGAGGAGACCCGCCTGCCGTACGAGGCGCACCTGGTCAATTTTTCGACCCAGGACCAGCACTCGCCCGAATTCCTGTCGCTCAACCCCAACAACAAGATCCCGGCCATCCTCGACCCGAGCGGCCCCGGGGGCCGGCCCCTGCCGCTCTTCGAGACCGGGGCCATCCTGCTGTACCTGGCCGGCAAGTCCGGGCGCTTCCTGCCGGACGACACGGCCGAACGCTACGAGGCCCTCCAGTGGCTGATGTTCCAGATCGGCGGCATCGGGCCGATGTTCGGCCAACTGGGCTTTTTCAACAAGTTCGGCGGCAAGGACTACGAGGACAAGCGCCCGCTGCGGCGCTACGTGGAGGAATCCCGCCGTCTGCTCAGGGTGCTCGAGGGCCGTCTCGAGGGCCGCGACTGGATGATGGGGGACGATTACGGCATCGTGGACATGGCGATCTTTCCCTGGGTGCGCAACCTCATCGGCTTCTACGAGGCCCGCGATCTGGTGGGATTCCAGGACTTTCCCCAGGTGGCGCGCGTCCTCGACGCCTTCCTCGCGCGGCCGGCTGTCCAGCGCGGCCTGGAGATCCCGCAGCGCGCCTGAGCAGCGCGCGCGGCCTATTGCGACTTGCGCGCCCGCAAGGCCTGGATCAGATCCGGGCGGCGTTCGGTGGTCAGGGCGACCGAGCGCTGGCGCCGCCACTCGGCGATCTGCGCATGGTGGCCCGAGAGCAGCACCTCGGGCACCGGCATCCCGTCCCAGATCTCGGGACGCGTATAGTGCGGGCTGTCCAGCAGCCCGTCCAGGGCCGGATTGAAAGAGTCCTGCTCGGCCGACTGCGCATCATGCAACACGCCCGGCAGCAGGCGCAGCACGCTGTCCATGACGACCATCGCCGCCAGCTCGCCGCCGGACAGCACATAATCGCCCAGCGACAATTCCTCGGTCACATGCCGGTCGATGAAGCGCTGGTCCACGCCCTCATAGCGGCCGCAGATCAGAATGGCACCCGAGGATCTGGCCCATTGCGCGGCAAGCTGCTGATCATGGCGCCGGCCCGCCGGCGACAACAGGACCACTGGCACCCGATCCGGATCCTCGCCGGATGCGGCATGGCGCGCCGCGCGCGCCGCCGCCACCGCGCGCGACAGGGGTTCGGCCATCATGACCATGCCCGGCCCGCCGCCATAGGGACGGTCATCCACCGTGCGATGGACGTCCTCGGTGAAATCGCGCGGGTTCCACAAGCCCAGTGTCCAGATCCCGCGCGCATGGGCGCGCCCGCTCACGCCCTGGTCACGCAGGGCCGAGAACATCTCGGGAAACAAGGTCAACAGATCGAATCGCATGTTCGTGCCCCGTGAGTGTGGACAGGCCCCGGCCGCGCTCAGAAATCGTCGGGCCAGTCGCTGTCCATGCGCCGCGCCGCCAGATCCACGCGATGCACATGGGCTTGGACGAAAGGCACGAACGTATGCACCGCCCGCCCGCGCGCGTCCAGAGCCGGCTGGAAACCGCCCTGCCCCTCCAGGGTGCCACGCGCGACCCGCAACACGGCGTGCGCACCGTTGTCGAGCACCTCATCGACACGGCCGAGGAAACAGGGCATCCCCCCGGACTCCCCATAGAAGTCGCAGCCGATCAGGTCCACCCAATAATATTCGTCCGCGCCGGTCTCGGGAAACGCGGCGCGCGAAGCCCACACCGTGCAGCCCTGCAGGCCCTCGGCGGCATCCCGATCGGCGATACCCTCGAGCTGGGCGACGACGAAGCGTCCGCCGTGCAGGCGGCTGGCCCGTACGCCGATGGCGCGCGCCAATGACGAGACGCCCGTATCCAATCCGGAATCGGGCGTCTTGAACCACCAGGACGGCGCACGCAACAGGGCCTGCGCATCAGTAGAATATGGCTGGACCTTGAGCCAGCCGCGCACGCCGTGGGGCCCGACCACCCGACCGACCTCGACCAGATCGTCGGGGGCGGATTCGGTGCCGGAGGCGCGGCCGGCCATGGCGCGCACCGCCGTTTAGGCGGCGGCCTTGGCCGAGTATTCCTTGACCAGGCGGGAAACCGTGGGCGAGAGCTGCGCGCCGTTTTCCGTCCAGTGCTGGATGCGATCGAGCGCGATGCGCAGGCCTTCCTGGCCTTCACCCGCGACGGGGTTGTAGAAACCCACGCGTTCGATGAAACGGCCATCGCGGCGATTGCGCGAATCGGCGGCAACGACATTGTAGAAGGGACGCTTCTTCGAGCCGCCGCGGGCCAGACGAATCACAACCATTGACAATCCTTTGAAAATACTGTGAAAAACGTGAAATTCTAACACTTTTGAGTGCCAGACCGCAATCCTGGCGCGCCATGGCGAGGCGCGCGTCCAAAAAACAACAAGCCGCCGCGCCCCTGGGCCACGGCCCTCAGCGCCGGCGCAAAAAATGCGCGGTCACGCCGTCGGGCCTGGCCTCCTGGGCCAGCAGCGCATTGCCCGTCTGGCGGCAGAACGCCTGGAAATCGCGCGCGGCATGGGCATCAGTGGTGAGCACGGCCAAAACCCGCCCACTCTCGATCCGCGCCAGGGCTTTCTTGGTGCGCAGGATGGGCAGGGGGCAGTCCAGCCCCGTCGCATCGATCTCGAGATCGGCCAAGGGACGGTCGGATGGCAACGTCATGATCAAGCCCCCAGGCGCGCCTGCACCCAGGCCTGCACCCCCGCGATGGCGCCGTCCAGCGCCGCGACATCCGAGCCGCCACCCATGGCCATGTCGGGACGTCCGCCGCCCTTGCCGCCTACCTGCGCAGCCACGGAACCCACCAGGTCGCCCGCCTTGATTCGCGCCGTTAGGGCCGGGCTGACACCGGCGACCAGGCTGATCCGGTCGTCCGACACCGCCGCAAGCAGGATGACGGCATCGTCCAGCCTGGCCTTGAGCTGGTCCACCATGCCGCGCAAGGCCTTGGGGTCCACCCCAGAGAGCCGCGTCGCCAACAGGCGCACGCCGGCCAGTTCGACCGCCTGGCCCGCGAGGTCGTTGCCCGCGGCCGCGGCCAGTTTGTCCTGCAGGCGCTCGAGGTCGCGCTCGAGGTGGCGCGCCTGCTGCTGCAAGGCCTGGATGCGCTCGGGGATGTCGGCGGCCTGCGTCTTGAGCAGGCCCGCGGCCTGGTCCAGCATGCCCTGGGCCTGCTGGACCCACTCGAGCGCCCCGCGCCCGGTCACCGCCTCGACGCGGCGGATGCCGGCGGCCACACCGCCCTCGGAGACAATCTTGAACAGTCCGATGTCGCCCGTGCGCGCGACGTGGGTGCCGCCGCACAGCTCGCGCGAGAAGCCGATGTCCAGCACGCGCACCACATCCCCGTATTTTTCGCCGAACAACGCCACCGCGCCGCCCTCGACCGCCTGGTCGTAGGACATGAGCTGCGTGCACACGGCCTCGTTGTTCAGCACCTCGCCATTGACGATGCGCTCGACCTCGCCGAGCTGCGCCGCGCTCATGGGCGCATCATGGGCGAAGTCAAAACGGGTCTTGTCGCCATCGACCAGGGAACCACGCTGCTGCACGTGTTCACCCAGCACCTGACGCAGCGCCTTGTGCATCAAATGGGTGGCCGAATGGTTGCGCATGGTGTCGCGCCGGCGTGCCTGATCGACATGCGCCTCGACCGCGTCGCCCACCGCCAGCGTGCCCTCGAGCAAGGCGCCGTGGTGCCCGAAAACGTCGCTCTGGATCTTTTGAGTGTCGGCCACCTGAAAACGCGCCCCCGCGCCCGCGAGCAGACCAGTGTCGCCCACCTGACCGCCCGATTCGGCATAGAAGGGCGTGGCATCGAGCACCACGACCGCGTCCTGACCCTGGGCGATCGATTGGACCTGAGCGCCGTCCACGTACAGTGCGGTCACGGTGGCCCGCCCGTCCAAATGCTCATAGCCGTCAAAGCGCGTGGCCACACCCTCGTAGCTGAGATCAGCCGCCACCTTGAACTTGCCGGCGGCGCGCGCCTGCTCGCGCTGGTGCGCCATCGCCCGCTCGAAGCCGTCCAGGTCCACCTCGACCCGGCGCTCGCGGCAAATGTCGGCGGTCAGGTCCACCGGGAAGCCATAGGTGTCGTAGAGGGTAAACAGCGTCTGCCCGTCCAGAGCCTGGCCATCGGGCAGCTCGCCCAGCGCGGCCTCGAGGATGCGCATGCCGTTCTCGAGGGTTTCGCTGAAGCGCTCCTCTTCTTGGCGCAGGACCTGTTCGACGCGGGCCTGCTGGACCGCGAGCTCGGGATACGCCTGGCCCATCTGTTCGACCAGATCGGCGACCAGTCGGTGGAAGAACACCCCGCTCTGCCCGAGCTTGTGGCCGTGCCGCAAGGCCCGGCGGATGATCCGGCGCAGCACGTAGCCGCGCCCCTCGTTGCCCGGAATCACGCCGTCGACGATTAGAAAGCTGCAAGCGCGAATGTGGTCGGCGATGACCTTGAGCGAATTGTTCTCCAGGTCGGAGGTGCCGGTCTCGCGCGCCGCGGCGCGGATCAGGGCCTGGAACAGATCGATCTCGTAGTTGGAGTGCACGTGCTGCAGAACGGCCGCGATGCGCTCGAGGCCCATGCCGGTATCCACACAGGGCCTGGGCAGCGGATGCATGACGCCCTGGGTGTCGCGCTCGAATTGCATGAACACGAGATTCCAGATCTCGATGTAGCGGTCGCCGTCCTCCTCGGGCGATCCCGGAGGCCCGCCCCAGATCTCGGGACCGTGATCGTAGAATATCTCGGAGCACGGGCCGCAGGGGCCAGTGTCGGCCATTTGCCAGAAGTTGTCCGAGGCATAGCGTGCGCCCTTGTTGTCGCCGATGCGGATGATGCGCTCGGCGGGCACGCCGATGTCCTCGGCCCAAATGCTGTGGGCCTCGTCGTCCTCGTGGTAGATGGTGACCCAGAGTTTTTCCCGGGGCAGCCCATAGACCTCGGTCAGCAGGGTCCAGGCATAGCGGATCGCGTCGCGCTTGAAATAATCCCCAAAACTGAAATTGCCCAGCATCTCGAAGAACGTGTGGTGACGGGCCGTGTAGCCCACGTTCTCGAGGTCGTTGTGCTTGCCGCCGGCGCGTACGCAGCGCTGCGCGGTCGTGGCCCGATGATACGGCCGCGTGTCCTTGCCGGTGAACACGTCTTTGAATTGCACCATCCCCGAATTGGTAAACAGCAGCGTCGGGTCGTTGGCCGGCACGAGCGGCGACGACGGCACGATCTGATGCCCCTTGGATTCGAAGAAGGACAGGAACTTTTGACGTATCTCGGTGGTTTTCATTCGCTATGCCGCGTGGGATGGTCCAAACACATCCCCTGGGCCCGCCGCGCGCCCGGGCAGGGCGCGACGAGTCGGGTGGACTTGTTCAGGCCATCCCTTGGGGAAAGTAACCAGGAATTATAGCGTCTAAGCGCCTCCAGCCAGGAAAACCGGCAAGCACCGGAATCCGGCCCGTCGCCCGCCGGCACGCCCCTGGAAGCCGCGCTCAGGCGCCTTGCCAGGGATGGTGCGTGACCCAATGGCGGGCGATGTCGGCGCGCGTGGCGATCCATACGCGGTCATGTCGCTGGATATGGTCCAGGAACCGCTGCAATCCCGCAAAGCGTCCCGGACGCCCGATCAGGCGGCAGTGCAGGCCGACGGACATCATCTTGGGTGCGGTCTCGCCCTCGGCGTACAGAACATCAAAGGCGTCCCTCAGGTAGTGATAGAAATGATCGGCGGTGTTGAAGCCTTGCGGCGAACCAAAGCGCATGTCGTTCGTATCCAGGGTATAGGGCACGATGAGCTGCGGGCGGGCGCCGCCATCGGAGAGCTCCACCTCGGCCCAGAACGGCAGGTCGTCGCCATAATAATCGGCGTCGTAGAGGAACTTGCCCTCCTCGGCGACGATGCGCAGGGTATTGGGGCTGTCGCGCCCGGTATACCAGCCATCGGGGTGGCGGCCAATCAGGCGGGTGACCACCTCGACACAGCGCCGGAAGTGCTCGCGCTCGACCTCCTCGGGCACGGACTGATAGTGGATCCAGCGGTAGCCGTGGCAGGCGACCTCGTGGCCCAGCTCGACAAAGGCGCGCGCCACCTCGGGATGACGTTCGAGCGCCATGCCCACCGCGAAGACCGTCAGCGGCAGGCCGCGGCGTTCGAATTCACGCAGAATGCGCCAGACCCCGGCGCGCGACCCATACTCGTAAATCGACTCCATCGACAAATGACGCTCGGGATAGGAAGCCGCGCCGATGATTTCGGATAGAAACTGCTCGGATCCCGAATCGCCGTGCAGCACGCAATTCTCGCCGCCCTCCTCGTAGTTCAGGACGAACTGCACCGCGACGCGAGCCTGCCCAGGCCAGGCGGCATGCGGCGGATTGCGGCCGTAGCCGACCAGGTCGCGCGGATAGGACTTGCGGGTGCTGCTGGACATGAAAGGGGTCTCCTGGTGATCAGAGCTTGACGCTGAATGCGGCCCACGGATCGTGCGGACGGTCGGCCGCCTCGCCCATGCGCTGCTCGCAATCCTGCAGATGATGGCGCATCGCCTCGCGTGCGCCTTGGACATCGCCCCTCGCGATGCGATCGAGTACCTCCCGGTGTTCGACGTACGAGCAGGCGCTGTCGTTGGGCGTATCGTGCAAAGCGATGATCAGCGTCGTGCGCGCGCAAAGCCCATGCAACATGTCGGTCAAGACCTCGTTGTCGGCCAGGCGCGCCAGTTCGACGTGAAAGGCATTGGACAGGCGGATCCAACTGATGCGGTCGCCATCCTCGAACGCCTGCTGCTCGCGCGCGACCATGTCGTAGAGCGGGCGCAGCGCCTCGGCGACGTCGGCGCGCGCAGCCAGCGCATCGAGCACGATGCACTCCAGCGCCTGCCGCATGGCGAACACGTCGCGGGTTTCCTTGGGTGTCGCCTGCCAGACATAGGCACCGCGATTCGGCTCGATCACCACGATCTTGTCGTGTGCGAGCTGCGACAGCGCCGTGCGCGCCGTGGCGCGCGAGCAGGAGAAGACCGAGCACAGCGTGGCCTCGGTCAGTTTCGCGCCCGGCAGCAGCCGGCGATCCATTGCGGCATCGAAGATCTCGCCGTACACGCGATCCACCTCCGAGCGCGCACCGCCCGCACCCTGGGGCGTGCGCAGTGAGGACGCACTGGGCGCCTTGAGGTCGCTCGCCGTCTTTTTGGGTTTCAAGCGAAGCATGGGAATTTTGTATGATCAGATTTGTTGACAATTATTGTGGACCAGACGAAAATCGTCAACACAAATTGTTTACAACAATCCAACTATCCTGCCCCGGAGTCATCCACAGGCACCAGCCACAGACTCCGCGAACCGTCGCCGCAGGCGGCGGGCCGGCCATACCGGGGGCCTTCCTGGCAGGATGCTGACCGGAGACAAATCCCATGGGAAAACTATCCACCCATGTACTGGACACCTTCCACGGTGTGCCAGCCCAGGGCGTCGCCCTTGAACTCTATCGCCTCGATGGCGGAACACGCACTCTGCTCAAGCAAACGGTCACGAATTCCGACGGCCGCTGCGACGAGTCCCTGCTCGGCGGCGCCGAGCTGCAACGCGGCACCTACGAGCTGATTTTTCATGCCGGGGATTATTTCGCCGGCCGCGGCGTCCAGTTGCCCACGCCGCGGTTCGTCGACCAGGTGATCCTGCGCTTCGGCGTGGCCAACCCGGACGAAAACTACCACGTCCCCCTGGTTGTGACCCCCTGGACTTGGTCCACCTACCGCGGCAGTTGAGCGGCCCGCGCGCCACCCCGGAACCCATCGAAAAATCAGAGGCAAACCATGGAAGGATTCCTTCTGGAATACGGTAATCTCCTGCTGCGCTGGCTGCACGTCATCGCGGCCATTGCGTGGATCGGCGAATCGATCTACTTCGTCATGCTGGACTGCAGCCTGCACCCCCCCAGGAGCGAACAGGCCAAGAAACAAGGCGTGTTCGGCGAGATGTGGGCCGTGCACGGCGGCGGTTTCTACCACAGCCAGAAATACGTGACCACCCCGCCCGAACTGCCCGACGACCTGCACTGGGCGTTCTGGAAGGCCTATACCACCTGGCTGTCGGGCTTCGCGCTGTTCTCATGGATGTACCTGTCCAAGCCGGCCTTCTACCTGGTCAACACCGCCAGTCCCTGGGCCTGGGCGGCCGGGATGAGCGGCACCGCAGCCAGCCTCCTGGCCGTGGCCTTCCTGGTCGTCGGATACATCGTCTACTCGCGCATGTGCCGCCTCATCAGCCCGACCGTGAACCGAGACGGCCTGCTGAGCCTCGCCGTGGGCGTGATGATGGCGTTCGTCGCCTGGTTGACCATCCAGATATTCCCCGGACGGGCCGCCTTTCTCATCACCGGCGCGCTGATGGCGACCTGCATGTCGGCCAATGTGTTCTTCTGGATCATCCCCGGCCAACGCCGCATGGTGAACGCCCTCAAGGCTGGCCAGGCGCCCGATCCGCTGGACGGCAAGCTCGGCAAGCAGCGCTCGGTGCACAACACCTACTTCACGCTGCCCGTCGTGTTCCTGATGCTCAGCAACCACTACTCGTTCACCTACACGAGCGAGTATGCCTGGATCATCATGAGCCTGTTCATCTTTGCGGGCGCCGTGATCCGCCAGTATTTCGTGCTGCGCCACACGGGCAGGAACGATCTGCGCTTTCCGGCCGCCGGCATCGTCATGCTGGCCCTCATTGGCTGGCTCGCCGCGCCCTCGGGCGCCCCGGCCAAAGCCGGCGGCGGCGAGCAGGCCGCCGTGACGCTCGAGCAGGTGCAGGGCATCGTCGCCGCACGCTGTACGGAATGCCACTCGGCCAAGCCGACTTTCGCGGGCTTTCCGGCCGCGCCGGCCGGCGTCATGCTGGATACCGCCGACGAGATCCTGCTGCACGCGCAGCAGATCCAGACCGTGGTCGCCAGCAAGTACATGCCACTGGCCAACCTGACCCAGATGAGCGACGAAGAGCGCGCCGTCATCGCCGCCTGGAGCGGCACCAAGTAAGGCCGGCACTCAGCGCATCGCCACGCAGATGAAGCCAGTCGTCCGCCCCTCGGCGGACGTCATCGAACCCGCATCGGAGACCATCACCGGCGTGTAGTTGAACGGGCACGAGCAATCGCCGGTGAGCGGGTTGCCCCGATAGGCCCCCGTACTATCGGCGCAACCCTGGCGGCTGTGCGAGAGGAAGCCGCCACCGCCCGCCCGACCGGCCGAACGCCAGCGGCCCTGCCGGCACAGCAGAATGCCGTCATGGCCGCCTTCGGTGGTCAAGGCGCCCTCCTCGGCGCACCCGCTGTGCTCGGTGCCGGAGCGCTCCAGCACCAGGGAATCCCGCGCCCACAGCGACGCGCCGCCGCGAATGTCGCCAACAACCGTGGCATCGCCCTGGAACTCGGGGTCGCGCGCATCGCGCACCCGCAGGTAGGGACTCAGGTCCACATCGCCGCCCGAGGGCACGGCGCCCTCGTCATCGACCACCAGGGCAACAATGCCCGCCGGCCAGTCCTCGGGCGCTGGCAGGCGCCGGCCAGCGCCCGACAAAACCCGAGACGCGCCGGGCCAGGCCACCATGCCCCGCCCCTGGGCGGCCATCAGCCACTGCGCCACCAAGCCCTCGTCCACCGCGCGTCCATCACGGCCCAGCAGCGGCTGGCGCGTGTGGACCAGGGCCGCAAGGCGGCAAGCGGCTCCCGGACACGCCCCCGAACGGAGGACCCGCAACCCCACCCCATGCCCCAAGGGGCCTGCATCCGCCCACCCCGGCGGCACCAAGCCCGCGGCGCGCATCTCGTCCCAGCCAGGCGCCGACCAATCCCCGAATCCCTCGTGCGCCAGCGCATCCGTGCCATCGGCCCGCCCGATCGCCAGCCCGTGAAGTCGGAGGTAGGACTGCGCGGCGCTCTGCGCCGCCGTCATCCACACGGCCAGCGACTGGGCCTGGAGGTCGCGCACGCGCTGCGCCCAGGCCTGCGCCGCCCAGACCGACACCAGGGCGAGCAGCAGGCCGACCACCGCCAGCTCGAGCATGAGGAATCCGCGCTGCGCCGCCGGCGCGCGGTGCCTAGCCGCGGTCCCCACCTCGAACCCCGGCGCGCTCATCGAGTGTAGAACGCGAACTGGTTGACATCGCCGCGCGCGCACGCCGACTCGGCCGTCAAGGCGCTATAGGTCGTCGCGTCATCCTTGACCACCCTGCCCTGGCCCACGCCCTGGCCGACGGTGATCGTGTCGGCGACGCGCTGCAGGACCGAGGCGATCGAGGGGCAGGCGGCATGGTTGACCGCGCTCAGGCGCACCACGAAGCCGGTGCCGCCCTCGACCGGCTCGACCTGGACATCCCCCTGGGCACCGAGACCGTGGCGCACGGTCCCGTCCGCCATCACGGTGAGCACCGTCGAATCGGCCACCATGTTCGCCAAACTCGCGACCGACAAGGCATCGTACGGCGAGGCCTCCCCGGTGCCGGCATTCACGCGCGCCTGAACGATGAAGCGGGTCAGTTCCTCGCCCACCTTGGGCACCTTGTTCTCGACCACATAGCCGCCGATCGCCGGGATGCCGACGACCGCGACCAGCAAAATGATGGCCGTGACGATCGAGACCTCGATCAAGGAAAAACCTCGCTGGCGGGCACGCCGCGCACGTTGTTCTGAAACCGCCATATCATCCTCCTCGCCGGGCTTCCCGGCATCAATCCGAATTTGAATCCACGGATTAACCGAACAAGACACTAGTGTCCGGCGTGAAACATCATCCAGGCGCGCCGCAATTCGTCCATCGCGGCGTAATGCCACAAGGCCACACCCAGCACCCAGGCCAGCGCCGCGAGCAGCATCAGCCAGCGCATGGCCTGCGCCTGGTGCGCGACCCGTCCAAGCAAGCGCCCCGCCAGCCGCAGACGCACGGCGCGCAGCCCATCCCGCAAACCACGCGCCGCCGCCATGTCCTCGAGATACCAATACGCATCGCGATCCAGCAGCCCCGTATCCAATGAAACCGCCCCCACCCACCCCTGATCGATACGAACGAGCATGTGCGACAGATGATGCCGTGCCCACGGGCGGGCGCCGTCGTGGAGCATGCCGATCGCGGCGCGCAATTGCGTGGAGGCCCCCGGGCCCGAGCCCAGCAGAATCTCGAGCAAGGCCAGGATGCGCAGTCCCTGAACCTGCCGATATAGTCGCCAGACACCATGCCCGTCGAGCACACGTCGCCACGCGCCAACACCGCGCGGCAACATCCACACCCCGCCCGCCGAGAGGATCGCCGCCCCGGCTGGCAGCCACGCGCCATGGATGGCCAGCCAATCCGAAAAGGTGAACAGCATCCGCGCATACGGTCCGTAAAAGGCCGGCGGCAGGCCATGGAACGCCCGTGCCAACCCTGGCACCGTCACAGCCGGCAAGGCCAAGGCCAGCAGACAGGCCACGACCAGCGCGGCCACGGCGGTCCCCAGAGTCAGCGCCAGGATGCGGCGCGCCTGCGCCATCAGCGTCAGATGCCCCGAAAGCGCCTCAAAACAGGCCAGCAGGCGCTCGCTGCCGAAGGCCTGGGCGGCGCGCACCAACGTCAACTCGTCGGCGGGAAAGCTGCCGATCCAGGTGGCGTGCAGATCACCGCCGCTTTGCTCGCAGGCGCGCGCCCAGGCGGCGGACAGGCGGCCGCGCACGCTGCCCGATCCATAGCGCCGCGCATCGAGGTCGAAGACCTCGCGCAGGGTGCGCTGGCCGCGCATGCCGCGCAAGACCGCCTGCAGGTAATCGTAGTAGTCGGCCCGCGCGGCCGCGAAACGCCATGCGTCCAGCCGCAGACCCGGGCCCGCCCGCCAGCGCTCGCCCCAGGCCGGCCTCATGGGGCGCGCCCCTCGCGCAAGGCGAGCGTTTCGAAGGCCATGAAGCGGACCTCGACATCGCGCGGATCGATCTCTCCGCGCAGGGCCTTGTCCATCGCGTGGCCCATGGCGCCTCGGCCATGCGCCGCGGGCGCGGCGGGATCCTCCGGCAGGCCGGGCTCGAGACACTCGGCGGCCACCGTGCGGCCGCCATAACCAGCCAGCTCGGGCAGTTGCGCAATCCGGCAGCGCTCGCACCCCGCCTCGTTGCGCAGGCGCAGAGCCTCGCGCGAACAAGGCCAGGCGGACTCTACACCTGCGAGCCAATGCTCCCAGTAGGCTTGCGTCCGTGTGCTCCCGGCAGACAGGCGACGGGCATCGGCCGGCACGGCACAGCCCGTGCACAGGATGGGCAGCAGCGCCTGGAAGACCAGCAGCTTGAGGATGCCTGGCGTTCCCAGGAAATCCCGCGGAATGCCGATGAACTCGGAGGCCAGCCGATCAACGATCCCGGCCGCCGACGGCGCATGGACCGTGGTGTAGACATTCACCCCCGACCCGGCCAGATCCGTGAACGCGCGGCCAGTCTCAGCATCGCGGATCTCGCCCAGCAGCACGTCCGTCATGGCCGAGCGCTTGAGTGCCCGCAGCTTGGCCGCATAGTCGTCGTGTGCCTCGCGATCGAGGTAGCGCCCGATGGTGTTCTGAACGGCGCGCTCGATGCGATACTCGACCGGCTCTTCGAGGGTGACGACCTTGCGATGCGGCGGCAGGCCAGCGATCAGCGTGGCGAGGGTCGTGGATTTCCCCGAACCCACCGTGCCGGCGAACACGATCGCCCCGCCCTCGGAACGCATGACGCGCTCGATCCGTGCCACCTGATCCCCGCGATAGCCCAGGGCCTCGAGCGAGGCCGGTCGGGGTCGCGCGTCGCGCTCGAGAAACCGCAGACAGACGCTGGGCCCCCGATCGGCGGCCAGCGATGCCCAGCGCAGCGTGACCTGACGGCCATCGACCTGGCGCAGCAGGCTGCCCTGCTGCTCTGCCAGCGGATCGAAGACCGCGCCGTTGCCCCCGCGGATATCCATCCAGGCGACCGCCAGGACATCCAGCAGCAAGGCCGTGGGCATGCGGCGAAACCGCTCGGGGGCGATATACCGTCCCGCCAGGGTATAACGCACCTCGGACTCGGCCTCATCGCGACAAACGTTCAGGTGCAGGTCGCTCGCGCCGTGACGCACCCCCCATTCCACCATATCCTGGAAGACCCCCGCGAGCGCGGTCGGCGTGCGTTCGCGCAAGCCCGGCGCGGCCGAAGGGCCGTCCGCGTCGCCGCGCGCCAGCGCCAGCAGCAAGGCGGCCGACAGTACATAACGCGGCGGATCGGCCATGATCCTGCCGGCCGATTCGATGCGCCGCGCAAGTTCGTCGGCCTGATCGCTGCCCACATGCCCGGCCAGCGCGAAAAGGACCACCGTGCCATCGTCGAGCTCGGCGGGGCAGATGCGATCGGACAGGGTCTGCGCATCGAACTCGGCCGCCAGCGGGCGGCGCACCGGTGGATTCAGATCCGCGATTCCACGTGCGCCGTCAAGCACAATCGCCCGCGCGCTGTCAAAGACCGCCCCGCGCAGTCCACCGGGGGCGGGATCCCGGCGACGGCGCCAGCCACGCGTCATCATGGCCTGGCCTCGCTCAGCATGGCCCGCAGGCACAGCGAATGCCTATCCTCGCCCCGTTCGAGCTGGATACAGGCGCCGTTCATGTCGCGCAGCCGATAAACCGCGGCATCGCCCGTATGCCCGACCGGCAGCGCCTGCCCGCGGACATAGAGGAATGCGCGCGACCCCACCTGGACCTCGGCCATCAAATCTCGCCCCACGCCATACATCGCCATCAGGCGCGGGCGCGCGCCCGCTGGAACCGCCCCCGCAGGCCGCGCCGCCGCCCCACCCCCCCGCGTCACGGGCGACTGCAAGGCCTCGCGGATATCACGCCGCAACAGCTCGCGCACGGACTGGGTTTCCCATTCGAGGTCCTCGTCGCCGGCAACGCCGGCTGCAGACGCAGGGGCTCCCGGCACGGCCGGCAAACCGGCAACCACCCCCGCGACATCCGAGGTACCGGCGGCCTCGGCCGCATCGGCCGCACCAGCGGGAGCTGGCCGGACAAGGGCCACGAGCACGAGCGCGGCCGCGACGGCCACCGCCTCAGCCGGAGGACGCCGGCGAGTCTTGCGTTTCATAGAGGGCTCCTTCGAGATGGAGATTCATAGGGCTGGCGGACACGCCGGGCACGGTCTGCCGGATGATCGACAGGGCGGCCTTGCGCCACCCGATATGGCGTGAGATCGGGATCAGCAGCGCGGCGGAACGCAACGGACCGTCGATCCGCAGCTCGCGCAAGGCATAACGGCGCAGATCGGCTGGGCGCGGCAGCTCGGCGCCGCCCGGATCGCGGGGCGCGGCGGGTTCCAGCGACCGACGGGCATCGAGCCGGAATGCCGCAAACGCCGGCAGGATGGCCTGCGCCTGGCTGGCCCAATCGCGAGCCTGGCCCTCGACCGACGGTGGCTGGGCCCGATCCGGCGCCTGCGCCGGCACGGTGAGCGTCCAAGAGGCGCGCGCGAGATCCAGTGAAGGGAAGTCCAGATGCCAGTCCTGCGGTGCGCGGCGCAGCAGCCCGCGGTTATCGGCCCGGCGATCGGCCCGCTCGTATTCGCCCAGACAGCGCCAAAGGCCATCATCGGCCAATCGGCACGACAGCAGGCGCAGCCGCCAGCCGGCCAGCACGGCCGGCTGGCGATACAAGGCGGTGAGCAGCGTCCGCGTGCCCACGGGGCCGTGAACGCGATGCCGGTCCAGGAGCAGGCGCTGAGAGCGGGCCCAGGCCTCGCGGGCATCGATGGGCTGCGGCCCATCGCGCGCATCGGCCAAGCCCTGCCATATGAACGGCGTGGCCGCGCACACCACCAGACCCACAAGGCCGGCATGGCGCCAGCCCCGCCATGGCGTTCGCCACAAGCGCGCCTCATCGCTTGCATGGCGGATCAGGTCCTCGAGGCGGACACCACGCCCCCCAGATCCGGGAAGCGACAGGTCGCGCAGGCGCGGATAGGCCAGGCGCAGCTCGTCGATCACCGCGCGCGCCGGTGTCGGGTCATGATAGATGCGGTCAGAGCGCGACAGGACGGCCCCCTCGTGGGCGGCCAGCACGCAGAGGCCGCCGTCGTCCAGCTCGAGGATCGCCGCGATCGTGCCCCTGGGATTGAGCAAAGCAAAAATCTGGGCGCCCGAATAGGGTTGAGCAGGCCCCTGCCCGCGTGCCAGCCGGGCCAGCCCCACGGCCGCACGATCCGATCCCGACAGGACCGCGTGCGAAGCCCGATGCTGGCGCGCCAGCCGTCGGGCCAGGCGGTCGGGGCGCCCGCCCACCAGGGGCAGCCAGTCCATGCCGAAGACCAGTGCGACCAGGCCGACCCTGACGATCCGCGCACCACCGGACACCATCTAGAGCCCCTCTTCGGTGCGCGCGGTGATGACCAGGATGGTCGTCAGGCGCTGCGAGGCCACCTGGTCACCGCCGCCGAACACAGCTGGCATGCCGGGCCCCAGGCGGCGCTCGGACGCCTCGGACTGATGCCGATCAAAGCCGGAGATCACCAGTGGCTGGCCCGGCTGCACGGCAAGTTGCTGCACCGTGCCATTGCCGTCGATGGTGAGTTGCTGCAATTGCAGCGGATTGGCCTTGTCGCCGAACGTCACGGACTTGAGGGGTTGGGCCACCGTGTTGTCATAGGCGATGGACAGGAGGATCTGACCATCCTCCTGGGCATCGGGGATCACGGTCAGCAGCGAGCCTACGGTTTCCTCCTTTTGGTTGACCGATACGGCGGGCAGCGCAATTCCGGCTCCGCTGGGCAGGGACGTGGTTTCGACCTGGTCACTGACATTAAAGATCTGTCCTGGGATAGCCAAATAAATCAAGCACATGCGAGTTATCCACAGACAGCAGTGACATTAAAGATCTGTTCCGGGCATGGCTCTGCTATTGGGAGCGAGTGACATTAAAGTGCTGTTCCCGAGAGAGTCAGCTGGAATGGAGGGCCTGCTGCAATACCCTATGAGGCCCATCCACGATCCCTTGCAGTCAGTCGTAGAATTGGCAAATCTTCTCTGGCGTAATACGCTTGCCAGCATGAGCAAATTTGCACAATCAACCTTCGAATGGCGGCATCAGGCACCTGAGCATTTCATTGCCAAATCACGCAATGCCTACTTCAACGCCAACCTACTTAGGAAGGTCTCAACCGATGTGTTGCAAGCTCTCGCAGAAAGCGAAGGCTATTGGGGAGATCCGCAAACTGCATCATCGGAAGGCTACATAAGAGAAATCGGTGTAGCCATGGAGTTGGCGATAAAAGCAGTTATCTGCAGACGTATTGAGTCGGGCGATCATGGCGAGAACGGGCTACCTCACCATCACCGACTCGTGGATCTGTGGGAACATGCGGCCCTACCAGAGCTGCAACCAATTGAGCGCTTTCAGCTCTTTCGTCTAAGCGTCCAAATCGCATGGGCAAGCCGCTATCCCACATCACAACGCGAGAATGACTACAACAGCACAAATGCTCGTATGCACGAACTGGCAATCGCCGCACATCCACCTACGCAGGGCTCCGGCCGCATCAAATTCCTTCAGGCCCACGGCACGGATGAGGCAGTTCTAGAAAATTTATACGAAATAGCCATCAGCGCGGCTGCGCGCCACTAAATTCTGGCCTACAGTCATGTTCATGCTGGCAGCGCTAGAGGAGTGCCCTGAGGAGATGCACTGATTCCCCGGGGAATCCTCGGTTGTTGCCTACCTCCCTCTGGTTCGGACCAATGCTGGAACGCTTAACTGCCCCATGGATGGCATGGCTACTGCCACAGTTTCGCCCGTGTCGGTGCGCACAACACCAGGATCGCGTGGGGTCGCGTTCCTACGATCAAGTTGGCAAGCCCCGCGTCGCGCGGACCGCGCTACTGGTAATGGAGCAATCGTACTCATCCAAGGCGGCGAACAGAGACATCGCCTTGCCGGCGAGAACCGCCTTTCAGTATGCCTTGAAGCACCTGGGAGAGTGCGATTACGCCGATGTTTGCTAGAATTAAAAGCCTCAGAAAGAGTGCATTTCGGTTAATGCTGTGTGCCGAGGAGGAAGGCCATTAGTGCGATCCGGTCCATTGATTTGCGCCTCATAGATGATCTCGTCGATTTCATTCGGGGGTCAGGCTATGTGTTGGACTTTTCCGATGCTAGCTTCGCGGATTTTTTCGCCTCTGAGCTCAAGGTCAACATCGACGATCCGAAATATGCGGTGAACGGAGGCTCAAAGGGCAAGCGGCTGCGGTACTTCCTACAGAATTGCGACGACGCTATCGCGGTGCGCACCCTCAGGGCCCTCTGGGAATATCGCGCTGAATATCTAGTCCGCACGGGTGCCAAAGACCCTGTTCCTGAAGCAGAAGTCCGGTACCAACGCCTAATTGACCGCCTGTCAGGCGGCGTAGCACCGGAAGCAGCCGCACCCAATGCAACCACTGCCACGGTCGATAAGCAGAGGATCGCAAGGATCAAGGCGGATCTCCTGCAAGTTGCGGCGCTTAGTCCCCAGGCACGCGGCTACGCTTTCGAGGGGTTCCTCAAGGATCTGTTCAACATCTTTGGCCTCTCCGCTAGGGATCCTTTCCGGCTTCGAGGTGAACAGATCGACGGTAGCTTTCAGCTAAACAGCGACATCTACCTCCTCGAAGCCAAATGGCATGGCGAACCTATCGGCGTCGCAGACCTCCATGTCTTTCAGGGCAAGATCGAGCAGAAGGCAGCGTGGACTCGTGGTCTCTTCGTTAGCGACAGTGGCTTCACCGATGAGGGGCTTACCGCCTTTGGGCGCGGGAAGCGGGTTATTTGCATGGACGGACTGGATCTCTTCGAGATGCTAGACCGGGAAATTCCACTCACTCAGGTCCTCGAGCAAAAGGTTCGCGGCGCAGCCGAGACTGGCTCACCCTTTATTCGCGTTCGCGATCTCTTTCCTCACTGACAGAAGAGAATGGCCGGACCACCATGGGCCCATAAGCAGGCTCCCTCACGATGCCAGGTCAGGTGCTGCGCAGATGGCAATGCCCGTAGGCACGCGGGCTATCCACCTGAAATCCTCTTTCCTGGCCCGAGCCAGAGGGAATATCAACCCTACTAACTGAATTTGCAGTAATGTCGGATCGAACCACACAGACCGAAACCATTCATCGCTTCCCCCCCTACGAAAGTAAAAAGCGACACATTGAGTACCGCACAAAAGGATAATTGAGCACACATGAGTCTTCTTCACGAAATCCAGGCCTCAATCCTTCAAGAAGGATCAGAACTTGGACCTGTACTCCTCAGGCTCCGACTATTGGCTGCTCGGATCGGCAGTCAACCGCTCGCAGAATGGGTGAAGTATGAATCGGAGGGGTATCCACCCGATGTTGAACTCCCTGACTACAGATTCATTTCAGTTAGCTACACAGGTACTTTTTTGGGACCATTTGGATCTGGGATAAAGAACGCTCCGATAGCCTCGTACCTAGTGAAAGAGTTTGCAGGGGAGCGCTGGGTTCACTACGGAATCCGCGGGAGCATCGCAGCGGTAGACGACCTGTTAGCCTCTTCCGACAACGGCGGTGAGCTTGGAATTGATGCCTCTAATCTGCCCCTTCTTCTCCAGGGAAAAGTCTATCCAGACTACTCATGCAACTCGGTAACCGGCCGCATCAGCCGCTCCTCCCTTGCTTCCATTCGACATGTGGTGCGCAGCCGCGTCCTCGAACTTACGATCGAGCTTGAAAAATCTATTCCAGATGCGGTGGCGATCACCGCAGGCCCCCCTGTCGTGCCAACTGCGCCTAACGCGGCCGCAGCCACACAGATTGCCCAACAAATTATCTATGGGAATTTCACACCTATCACGGCAGCCGGCGACGGAGCAACGCTCCAAATAACGGTGGCCTCGCATGACACGGGAAGTTTGGTGCAATTTTTGACAGGCTCTGGCATGGCGCAAGAAGATGCCCAAGAGCTGGCTCGTCTTGCTGCATCGGAGGAGCCAGAAAGCAATATAGAGCCGATGGGGCCACAAGTGCGTAACTGGCTCGTCAAAAATCTCAAGAAGGCCGCCTCTGGCACTTGGAAGATGGGGGTTGCTGTTGCCACGGATGTTGTGAAGGAGGCGTTGCTCAGGTACTACGGACTCAAGTAGGGTCACCCTTGGATAAAATATGACAGTTGCCAGCCACTGACAGGAGCCCCCATGACCACCCGCATCAAGATCGATTTCGTCTCCGACGTGTCTTGTCCCTGGTGCGCGGTGGGCTTGAGCTCGCTGGAACAGGCATTGTCCAGGGTCGAGGGCGAAATCGAGGCGGAACTTCATTTCCAGCCCTTTGAGCTGAACCCGGACATGCCGCCCGAAGGGCAGGATACCGTTGAGCGTCTCTCGCGCAAGTACGGCATGACGCCAGAACAGGTGCGGCACAACGGCGAGCTCATCACTGAGCGGGGCCGCGAGGTCGGCTTCACCTTCAACATGGACAAGCGCACACATACGTACAACACCTTCGATGCGCACCGACTGCTGCATTGGGCCGGCCTGGAAGGTCATCAATTGGCCTTGAAGCATGCACTGTTGAAGGCGTATTTCACCGATGGCGAAAATCCCAGCGATCACGAGACTCTGACCAGGCTGTGCCGCGAGTCAGGGCTGAACCAAGATCGCGCGCGAGAGATTCTGGACTCCGACGAGTACTCGGCCGAAGTACGAGCCCGCGAACGTTTTTACACCCAGCAGGGTATCGATTCCGTCCCTTCCATCATCCTGAATGACCGGCATCTGATCCAGGGTGGCCAGGCCCCCGAGACATTTGAGCAGGCGTTGCGACAGGTCGCTGGCGCTGAGTGATTCAACCCAAACCTCTAGTCTGCCGGGGGAGCTCGCCTGTCTCGCCGCCGCTTGACCCACTGCGCGGTAAGGTTGGCGCTACTCCGACGGAGCCGGCCACCTCTCATCTTCGAGGCGGGCGCGCTTGGCCTACCCGTGGGACGCATCGCGACCCAGAAGGCAGCGTAAGCCAGCAGCGCGAGGAAAGCATTCAAAATTAGGAATCCCATAGCACTGTTCCTCTCGATTGGCCCACCTGCTACCAACATACACGGCCGGCCCCCCCCCGACAGCGAAATGCACTTCAGAGCCCATCCCATCCATCAACGCGAGGAAGCCCGTCCGGCATTTCTGCCAACAAGGCAGCCAGTTGGTAGCGCGGGCGAGGCTGAACCTCAATGTCGGCTGCACCAACCTGGGAAGCCACATCCGGATAAGAAAGCGCCTCCGTCACGTTGCTGGCAGTCTTCTCGCAGATTAGCTGAATCGCCCGCAACGCCCCATCAGCTTGGCCAGGGGCCGCAGAGAGCCCGATCTCAGCCTGCGAGGCGATTGCCCGCAATGCGGACGCATACTCATCAGTAGCTATTAGGGGCACCATCAATCACTCCCCCCTTCAGGCTGCTCCAGCAACCCGATCAACCGCTTCATGATCCACTCTTGCTCGTCTGGAGTGAAATCCCACGCGTGACTTCTGACCTTCTCCTTGATGCCGTCCCGGATCCGCTGCAGATTAAACGCCCTCGTCCAATCTGGATTTTCCAGCTCCTTCCGCTGGGCATACCCGACCAGCTGCTGCGCGAGGTCGAGCGCGTTTTCATACGCCTGTTGGTGCTCCTCGTCCGGCACAAGCGCAGAGTAGCTCCCGTCCTCCAGCTTCCGCGCTGCAAACTTTGGGGCGGCCCCGCCCAAACCGCTCGCCATTGTCCTGCGGGGAAAATCTGCTGGCGGTGCTGGCATGGTCGTGCTCCTCGTGTGCATGAGCGCGTACAGTAGACGATCGCAAGGGTCGGCGAAATCCGGGGTTGTCCTCGTGTAGTTCAATACGCCAAATTGTCAACAAGCAGAGCCGCCCAGCGCCCGAATGGAAGGGTGCGGTGCATCACGCCACAGCGGTCGCGTGGCATGACCGCGCAGCTGTGAGCAACTCCAACGCGACACCCAATCTACCGTCCACGGTCCACCGGCGAAACGCGAATTTGGCGGCACTGAGCAGCTTTCGATCTGTGGTGACTCTATTCCAGGGGGTTCCACTTGAAATCTTGAACAACACCAGATCAAGTATCCGACGACACGAGTGCCTGCCTGACTGTCTGCCACGCGGATCTTCAGCGAAAAAACCAGGCTCAAGCTGCTCCCACTCCACATCCGATACCTCATATCTGCCATCCGGCCTTACCGGAATAGTTAGCCCCTTCACAGAAGCTACTTCCTTCCGACCAAGATCCACGCCCGCGTGAAAAAGGTACCGCTCCTGCGCCCCTGTGAGGCTATCCTCGGCTGGAACGATCACTTGGCTCAATGCCGCCCGAGTGACGAAGATATCCCCTCCTCGGCGTACGCCATGCAGAACAACCCTGGTTTGCCCTACCGACAAGTTCATCCCCAGAGTTCCTTCCAGGGCATTACGGTACACGCTCCAAGCCATCTTCCTTGCGGAGAGCGAGAGCTGGCACCACAGAATCGCTCGTTCCCAGTGAATATTGCGATGCGGGCCGAGGTACCTGGCTTGACCGGGCACGTGGTCCAAAACAACTGTGGGAGGATCCTGGCCATAATCCACGAAGGAGAGCATATCCAGGCTGGCAGGCCGGAAGATTGCAGGCAACACACAATAGTGCGGTTTGAAGAACGCCCGCATGAGAGCCAGCGCCGGAACGTGGGCGGTCAATGTCGGGCTCACATCGAAGGTGAAAACCTGGTGTCGGGACTCCGAAGAGATCTTCGCAAAACCCAGTCCAGCCAGATAAGCCTCGGGCGGCTCCACGCGCCATGACGCGAAATCTCCCTCGTAAACGTACCTCCCCACTTTCGCAGGTTTCGGTACGCCCCATTGGGTAGCTTGCTCGATCGGGATGACGCGGCGCACACCCGAATCAGTCACGATCTCGATCTCTCGGGGGCTCTCTGCGGTGGCTCCCAACGCCCAGGTCTGTTCCATGATTTCGCTCTCCAGTAGTGGCTGGAGAGGTATAGGGAGAACAGTGTGGTGGCGCGGAGCATTTTCGTGAAAACCGCTTGCCAGCGGCCTCGCAGCCCGTGCCAGGGGAAGGCACGGGAACGCAGCCTTTCATTTTCGAAAGGTTTTTGAGAAGATCTTCAGTCAGGGCGACCGGTGCAGTTCGTGAGACGGGCTCCAAGGAAATCACGCGCATGCCCGCTCTTCCTCTGGCTCGGGCCCAGAGAGCACCCCCACGCGATGAGCACACCCACCGCGATCAGCTCACATCACCCCCCGGCCTGGCGCCTCAAACCACCCTCAATCGCGCACGCCTGCTGCACCGCCTCCGGGTGAGCCAGCACGTCCTCCACAGTGGAAACCGCCTTCTCGCAGACCACCTGAATCGCACGCAGCGATGCTTCGGCATGGCCGGAGGAACCTGCAGCGAGACCCAGCTGTGCGTGGATGGAGACAGCGCGCAGTGCCGCTTCATATTCATCGAGAGCAACGAGCAGGGGCATAGAGGCGTTTCACGGTAGTTGGATGGGCCTCAGTATGCCCGGGCCGCGCAGTGCACACCACGTGGGGTGGGACAAAAATGCGTCACGAGAAGAAGTAAATGCAGCTCGGTCAGGGCTAGGCTCTATACAAAAACAGACCCTTTTCCAGGACCGAACTAACAATGCAAACACGTCGCCCCGTTACTTCCCGCATCGCCGCAAGTGCACTCGCCTGCGCAGGAGCCCTCTGCGCGCTGAGCGCACAAACTGCGGAGCTTTCCTACTTTGCGGTTGTACCCGTTTCCGGGGTGGGCACTGTCGGGCAGCTTCGCCCGGTGAAGATGGCACTCGCTGGAGCCACGCCTCCGGCCGCCACGATCGGGGTGCCCTACGAATTCAACCTAGGGGCACTCCTCTCGCTGGATGGCCCAGAGGGCACGACGCCCGACAAGGTGAGCTGGAGCGTCGTTTCAGGAGAGTTGCCGGCAGGGCTGGGGCTCACGGCGGACAGAATTTCCGGCGTGCCCTTGGAGGTGGCTGCGCCCGGTATGGTGACCTTCCGCGCAGAGTATCAGGGCGGCTACCGGGACGTGGGGGCGATCCAGGGGTATGAGTTCGAGGTACACCCCGCAGGAATTGCCGACTTCGGTGGCTATCGCGCTTGGGCGGATGGCACGTTTGCACAGAGCTGCAACGAATACCGAATGCCGAAGGACGGAGCACATGCCTACGAAGGTGCCACTGGAGACGGCGTGTATCGGCTCGCCCCCAATGGACTCACGCCTTTTGATGCTCGCTGTGACATGACCACAGACGGAGGCGGCTGGACGGTGTTTCAGCGCCGTGTCACCCAAGCACTCGACTTCTACCGCGGCCACAACGAATACGTGGCTGGCTTCGGAAGTCCCACAAACGAATACTGGCTGGGACTGGAACGTGTGCGCGCGATGACGGCCAGCGCCAAGGTGCTGCGGATCGATATGGCCAACAAAGTCGGGGAAAGCAGGTACGCAGCCTATTCGAGCTTCTCATTGGGAGTTGCCCCAGACTACGTTCTCAACGTCCGGGGCTTTTCAGGATCGGCCGATGACGGATTGAGCTACCACAATGGCATGGGTTTCACTACGTACGACTACGATGTGGACGCACGGTCGGATAACTGCGCGACTCTAGTTCATGGCGCATGGTGGTACAACAAATGCTACCAATCCAACCTCAACGGCTCCTACGTCCCCTACGGCAGCCTGGCTTACGGGATCGCTTGGGGAGCTTGGACAGGCCTCAATGATGCATCGCTCCAAAAAACGGAGATGAAGTTCAGATAACCAATGCTGGATGTAGCGTAACCACCACACAGCCCACAAATCATCCAGTCGAACTCTTCCGCACATGCCTGCGCTTCTTTGGGCGCCCGCCCGTTTTGTGCCACGACAGCTCAGATGCTCTGAAGTCTTTCATCCAGGCCACAAGACGGGGCATGTGCTTTTGCAGCCCCCACAGAGAATTACGGGTTCCCAACCTCTCAGAGAGATCGCGCAGCCTCACCCTGCCGCCAACCGCCTCACACTCGGCCCGTAGCTCCTCGAGCCGGCGCAACACTTCATCCTCCCGGGAGGCCCAGTCGTAGGGCCGATGCGGCCGCGAGAACAGGTCCGGCACCGGCTTTGACGCTGCAACAACGCCTTCAAGAAAAACATTGAAAAGGACATGCCGCAGCGGCGAAAAGCTGCGATCTCCATTGCGAATTATCTTCGTCGGCCAACGCTGCGCGCGACCTAAAGGATCAAAATCCAATCCGAGCGACCCCAGGAACTGCCCGCCGTAAAATGCCCGGAGATCCGCAGCAATCAGGCCGCCAGCCAGCATTTTCGGGTCGTACCCAAAGCCCAGCTCAGCAGCACGCTCACGGTAATAAACCTTCCACTCTCGATTGGGGAGTTTGCCAGCGAGCGCCCGATACGAGAAACGTGCAATGCGCGTGCCGATGCGTTTGGACACCAGTACCGGCATCTCCCGCGAACTCACTACCTCATTGGGTAGCACCATTCTGCGGGGCTGAGAGACGCGCAGATCACTCACAAGCAGGGGCTTATCATGCCGCAAGCAAATAGCCACCCCCGGCAGCTGATGCACCCGGTGCCAGTAGGCCGCCCCATACTGAGCGGTGTCCACCAAGATGCAGCCCTGGCAGAACTGCAGGAAGGGTGCGAACCTTGTGGAGCTCTGGGCAAGAGCTGCCGGCGAAGAACCTCCCGACACATCAGCCAAAAGCCGGCGCAGAGCTTGCTCCCGCATGTCGGCAGACATGAAGGAAACCGCATAAGGCAGGAGCGTGTGCCCGAACAGAAGCTCCTTGAGGCTCATCCCAAAAGCGTGGGCAATACCGTGCTCGCGCGTCATGAGCACGGGCATCGTGCCCCTCCCCCCAAACAGCATTGTCATGACTCGAGCATTGGGCAGCCCCAGATCGCGAACAGCTCGCACCAGCATGCTGCCCAGCAGTTCATCCGGAAAGGGCTTTAGCAGATGCATTTTCAGCAGATGCATCGCCAGCTACAGTGGCAAAATTGCCTCCAATTCCGGGGCCATGCCAAATTCAGTGAGCTTCTGAAGCACGGGGACGCCCTCCGCCTGAGCATGCGCAATCGCTCGCCGGTAATCCAGCGGTCGTCCGTCGTATCGATCAGCAAGTTCCGGAGGCTGAACCCGTCCACTCTTTCTCTTGGCCCGGGCAGGCTTCGGTGTGGTGAGCTGCGCCACCGCCTTTTGCACACCCTGGGCAAGCGACGCTTCGGGGTTCGCTTCGGCCACATCCGTTGCAACGTCAAGCGCCTGGTCGGCATCGAAGCCCATGGCAGTGAGCCCCCCGGCAAGGCGTGGCGTGAACGTCGCATCTGCTGCCTTTACTGTAAACAGAGGGGACGCCATCATCGCGAGCTTTCGCTTCGCCTTGCCCAGGTGCTGGGCAAGATTCACCGGGGCAATATCGTCATAGGCGCACAGGGCCTCCACATCTCCATTCCTCAGTGCGCTCACCATGGGGTGCATGAGCTGGAACTCTTCATCGAAGACCTGGCCCAGAAGCTCCGGAGTAAGCCGCTCAGAGCCATCCATCATGGCCCGTGCCTGTGCGGAGGCAAAAAGCTTTATTGCGAGGTCAATCACGCCTTGACTTGCGTCGTACATCACATGGGCCAGATGCGGATCAAGCGGCACCGGGTTTCGCACCCACTGGAACCTCCACAGCGCGTCCAGGAACGCGTCCCACTCAGTACGCAGGCCGGCGTTACCCGGGTGAAGTCGATCCCACACAGAAAGACCATGGCCGCTGCTGCGCCGGGCCTGGCGAAAATCCGCATCGAGAACCTTGGCTGCCTTGTTGGTTCCGATGAAGAGAATCGGCACCCGGAGGTCGTTGCATGCCGAGACGAGCTCTGTCATGACCGTCTGGCCGCCCTTTTTGGCATTGGCCAGGTTCTGCACCTCATCGCATATGAGGAGCCCCACGCAATGCAGATGCATCACCCGGGCAACACCGCGCATCAGGGTATCTGCCCCAGATCTTCCGTTACGCGCGTACTGATCGAAATAGCCTGCCTCAGGAATAAGCTGGTCGACCTGGTGCAGAACTCCGTTGGCCAACCCCTTGATAGAGGAGCCATCCGAGGGCATCTCCACATGAAGAAACGGTATCTGATAAAGATTGGACTGCGGGTGGTAAATGACCCTCGGCAGATGCGCACACCATCGCTGCACGGCGGTGGTCTTTCCCATGCCAGAGATGCCGACCAGCGCCGTGGAGAGCTGGGGCGTACGGGTGTCGGTGCTCTGGGCGAAGGTGCGCCCGGCCATCTGGTTTGCGTAGATCTTTTGCGAGATCGCTGTGTGTTCCGGTGTCCGCGGCGCTCGCCCGACGTACCCCGCACGCATCATCGAATCAAGGCAGCGGGCAAGCTCGACGTGGCTGCGCAAGGGCACCATGAAGTTTTGCAACGTCTCTAGCATGGTGATCCGCTCATGCGTCTCCCACTCGCGCTGCTCTGGCTTGAAATCCGGAGACAGGCTCAGCGCTTTGATGAGCTCAGCATCGCTCATGGAAGGCGGCAGGGCTTCGATCAGCGGGTTGCCGACGAATTGCGGCAGGCGCTGTGAGGTGTATTGCGCCTCTACGGCATAGGTATTTTGCATGAAGTAGTCCCCAGTTGATCATTCCCACATTCGCCGATGCTCAGCCTCAAGAAGAGCCTCCAAGTGATCCTGAGGCGGGCCTCCACTCTGCTCACGTCCCTTCTCTTGGCCCGGGCCAGGGGAAAGCGCAGATGGTGGTGCGCCATAAGCCATACCCTGCTGAGGCTGAATGAGTGCAACGGAGGCGGGCGGCTTGGCCCCATTGATCGCTGCGAGCAGCTTGCGCTCCCCCGTCCTTTCAAGGGTACGCGCCTGCACCGTATCGGCCCGCCGAGCACTTCTAGATTTTTTGCGCCCAGAGCTCTTTAGGCGCGCCTTGGCAGCGGCAACGACATCTCGGGTGGCATCTCGAAAATCGATGCTATTTGCAAGTCGCGACTGCTCGGTATTGCGGAGCACCTCCGCGCGAAGTGCCTCAAAATATGCCACCTCTCCAAAGGAGTAGCCTCTGTATTCACGGCTACGCTCGGTGAGGCTCGCGATCATCGGTGGACCAGCCTTCTCATCAGGCTGGTGGACATACAACTGGTCCACCAGGCGCGGATCGTAGGATACGCGAACCCGGAAGCGTTTTTTTCGCGCGCGCTCGAACCACGAGCCACTGATTGCCTCTGGGCAGCTGTAGCAGCTGCCCTCAAACTCGATCCCGCGCTCGGTGACAACCGCATCCTTTTCAGGCAGGAGGGCGAATCGTACGGTCGGTTCGTCGTATCGGGTGAGCAACCCCGCGCGTGTGCGAATTCCGTGTTCCCAAAGCGCGATGGGAGACGGAGACACGCCGTCCATCAGTTCCTGGTTTGAGAGCGCGTAGCCTGGCATCTCGCGCCGGTTGTGCGCAATGATCGCTTCCAGGACGATCTTGCCAAAATCCTGGATGGTCAGGCAGGCGTCGCGCTCGTAATGCTTGCCCCGCCGGCGTGTTGCATTCGAAGGTGGGTCGTAGGCGGGCGTGACCGGACGGATTTGGCAGTGAAACTGCCGGAAGCCGCACTCCACGGTTGATTTCCAGTCAGGACGCTGCGCCGGGGGATTGGTGACTGTAATCTCCAACCCCTCAGCCACTTTAGTGCTCATCTGCGAGATCATCTCGCCTCGGTCGCCCACGAACTCCTGTGGGAAAACCCTGTCAGCGGGCCAGTCCGCCGGATCGTATTTGACGCCATAGCGCTCACACAGCAGGCTTTTATCCTCCGTGATCGAAAGAATCGCCTGGCGCGCACCAGTCCAGCTTGCGTTTTCCAGGCCGAAATAGAAGCCCACAATCAGGTCCGATTTACGATCCGTGATGAGGTACAAGGTGGGCTTGCCGATGATTTTCTGCACATCGCCGCTCGCAACAAGGTACACGTCGGCAATCGTGGCATCGATCTCGTAGTAGTGGCCGACGCCCTGACAATCCGCAAGATACGACCCCAACACCCTGCGATGTTCACGCTCATAATCCTTGTCGCCCTCCCTGGCTCGGATTCGAACCTCAATGCCATAGTGCTGCAGCAGAAATCGTCGGAACTGCCTGATGGTCGGGCGCTCGCCCGGGGCAAGTAAGCAGCGCTGCCCATTCCCATCAACGAAGCGGTAATGGTCAGAACTGAGCACAGTGAACGCATCCACTATGGTTTTGCGCGCATCCGCCAAATACTCCTGCTTGATGACCCGGTGAAAGATCTCCGCATCCCTGCTTGTCAGCTGATAGGTTGTGCCGCTCTTGGGTTTTCTGCCCCGGCCAGCAGTGATAGCCACGCAGTTTGCATCGGCACCGGCGCCCGGCCTGCCGCTATGGTCAAAGTCGGGCATCAAGGCATGCTTGGTCTGCCCGCGCTGCCAGTATCGGCGCAAGGCCTTGTAGATCGTGGTTGGTGAGCAGCCAAGCTGAGCGGCGCGCGCCGAGATCAGCAACTTGCGGGATGTCGGCTCAAAGAGTGCGAGATCATCTGCCTCAACGAGGGGCGAGATCCGCTCCCAGGCAGCATCGCAGTATTTTGTCTGAGCCGGCGTGGGCTTTCTGGGTGCAGCCACCGGCGCTGGCTCGACCGGCAGATCCCGAATCTCTGAATAAGGCAGCCACACTGGCCAGGCAAGAGCCTCATCAAGGCTGATCACGCAGGCGGTGTCGGCCAGCGCGTTTACATGCAGCAGTCGGACCCGTGTGCCCTCAATGAGGAAGACGTCGTTCTTAAAAAGCACCCGAGCCTCCCACCACGCGCAAGCCCCCAGCACGCCCAGTCACGATGAAAGCAGCAACCGGCTCACGCGAGAGATCCTGTGAGGAAAGATCCGGCATGAGCGAGCGCTCGGCCATGAGCATTCTTGCAACCCGCAGCCCAGTACCGACTTCAACGCCGTGGCGCGCATCAAAATTCGCGCAGTAGACGTTCAAGGGGGCGCCAAGCAGCGCATCGGATACATCCGAAAGCTCCGCATTCATCTGCGCGGCCAGGTCTGCGAAATAACCCGGGTGAGGTTCTGGCTCCTCCGGCTTTAGCAGCGCGCCTCGGATCCAACTGATGTTCTTTACTTTCTGCTTGGGGATCCGTGAATGGTAGACGAGTTGGTGGGCCACACCATTCTCCTCAAAGCACGCACGTTGGATCTCGAGTTTTTCAAGCGACCTTGCGTCCTCGGCCTCTTCATCGCGCTTTGCATTTAGAGCGAGGGGCCGTCTTTCCCCATCCACGGTGACTGTCAGCAGGAAATCCACCGTCATGACGGTGGGGACGGTCGTGCCTGGGTACACCGGATGGCCGATCCGCAGCCTCTGGGCAATTGTCTGAGTAAGGTCCCTCGAAAGTGGGAACTGCTCGCGGATATCCACCACGTTTTGTGCCCACTCGCAGGCGAGGAATAAGTCGTGTTCCACGTCCGAGAAGAGATGGTGGACCCGACCCGTCTTTGGGCTCCACACCCGGCGCGAGCGCCCTTGGCTCGACAAGTCCGCCACCTGGAGCCAAGGCTTGTAGTCCGCGCCACTTCCCTGGCCACGCCCCTGCGCCTGCATCCGCTCAATTTTCTTCTCAGTCCACACCATACGCGCCATCTCGACCTCGCCAAAAGCTGCCCTGAGGGCATCTGATGGCGTATAAAAAGCAAAATATGCAATTTTGAAAAACCTTTCGAAAATGAAAGGCTCTCCTTTCCGCGTACACTGAGAAAAAACTTTCTCTCCAGAAAAACCGTCCCTTCCTATGTCCTCGCCTCCCGATGATGAGCAGGCGCTTTTGAGCCGCGCTGTCCTTCGCGAAGAAGTCGTGCTCTTCACGAAGAAGCTGATCGTGCGCGAGATGAAGGCGCAAAAACTTACCTACCAGGCGCTGGCGGACAGGCTGGCGCCCTACGGCATCCATGATTCGGCACCGGTGCTCACCACAAAAATTTTTAGGGGTACGTTCTCGGCAACGTTCCTTATCACCTGCCTGAAGGCGTTGGACGTACGATGGATTGACCTGGGACGGTTGGATCCTACGGTAAAGGGTCGGGAACTGAGGCGGCGGCGAGAGGACGCTGAAAAGGCGACGCGCCAGCACTACCAGCAAAAGGCGCAGAGAGAGAAACGCGAGCAGAAAGCTATGCGCAGAAGAGCGAAGCTCGCAAAGATGCGTGCCACACGCACAGGCTGAGGCCTTCCGGCCAGCCCTATTCCGACTCCCCTCCATCAGCACCTCCCAGGACGGTACCCCCTCATAAATAGGGGGTCCGAGCCAAACAGAGGGTGGCCGTGAACGCTGGAGGTGGCGTTGCCGGGCGCCGTCCACATGGGGGCGGTAGCCGAAAAATGGAGGCTACACGAACAAGATGGCGGCAGGAATGGGGGTTTGTGCTCGTGTAGGTCAATAAGGTGGGATTGTCAACGTCTACGGCAGTACTGGATGGGAGCGGAAAGAAAGATCAGGGATTTCACTGGACTTGAGGGTGGTGCCAGCAAATTAACGTTTGCTAGTGTTATAAGTTGTTACCCAATCAACGGACGCTGAATCCTCGACAAGGAAGAGTCGTGTGCATCCGCCAGCTAGAGAACCACAAGGCCTGATATGTCTTTCGAGAATCTTTCCATTGGACGCATCATTATTCATGAAGTCTTCAAACGTGATGAGGATCGTGTAGAGAAAACCCCCTCCTATGGAGAAGGACGCCTGGAACTACCCCCAGAAGCCCGAACTGCGCTCCAGAAGCGGATTACAGAAGCTCTTGGGGCCTCCTCCCACGGGTTGGAGATGGCGATCTCTGACGTCGGCCTCGAAAGCGCCTGGGCTATGGGCAAAGGTGTGATCGCCTCCCAGGGAAATGATGTCTCATTTGTTACTTATTCTCAAAGAATTGCCGCAAAGCTTGCTGCGGCACAATTCAGTCGTTCGATACCCGGTGGTATCGTAGTAGTCATTGATGGGCTGTGTGGCAACCCGGCACGCTCCTTCATGTGCATCATCAAGGCGGAGTCCTGCGGCGGATTCACCAAAAAACAAGAAGGGCAGCAGCTCACGTTGCAGTACCTAAACGAACTCATACTTACGCCACAGTCGAAGCTGTACAAAATTGGCGCATTCCTGCGTATCGATCCAGACGCTGCAACAGAGGAAGCCCCGATTGCAGGATGGAAAGCTTACATCTTCGACGATCAAATCACACGGGGAAGTAGAGCCACAGCCGCACAGTATTTTTACGAACGCTTCCTAGGGCTCAAATTCCCCTCGAACAGCGCTTTTCAAACGAAGCAGTTTTTCTCACTGACACGAGATTTCATCCGCAATGCGGAGGTTACCCCCGAAAAGAAAGTGGAACTACTAAACGCGCTCAGCACCTATCTGAAGGCCGATCAAACCACAACGGTTCGAGCCGCAACCTTCGCTGAGTCCTATTTCGAGGGCCCAGATATAAAGGATGCCTATACCGCTCACATGCGTAATAGTGGGTTCCCCGAAAACGCTGTCCACAAAGACATCTCAGAAGTTGGGGGGCAACTCAAAGTCCGCAAGATTATCTTTTCAAAGGACATCAAATTCACCGCACCTGCGGATGGATTTTCTGACATGGTAAAGATTGAGACCATCGACGGCGAGGCAGGAGAGGATGGCACACCAACAAGATGGACCCGCATTACAGTGAAGGATCATATTCGGAACCAAGAATGAACGAAAGCGATGTCCGCACGCTATGGGAGCAGGAAAAGCGCCTCTATGAAGCGTGGGGCAATTTTGTTCGTGAAAAAATCAATGAGGTGCTGACACAAGCTGTCGCGCCGGTGGATCTCGCCTATTTTTTGAAAATCCCGGCAACCCCCAGGATAAAAACCGTAGGAAGCCTTATCGACAAGGCGCTACACCGCGGAAAAAAATACAAGGATCCGTACCGCGACATCACAGACAAGGTCGGCATACGATATGTAGTACTGCTTGTGAGCCAGATAGAAACTGTATGTGAGGCTATAAGGCGAGAGGACTATCAGAGTTTCTGGACGTTTTCGAAGGACAAAGACTTTGAAGCGGAGCGAGAGGCACGCCCGCTGGAGTTTGTATATCAGTCGGTTCACTATGTTCTAACATCCAAGCCGGGACTAACATTCGAAGGGATTACCCTTCCTGCAGGCCTAGCCTGTGAAGTCCAAATTCGTACCCTTTTGCAGCACGCCCACAGCGAACTCACACACGATACCCTGTATAAGCCGAAGGCAGCAGCAAGACCCGCAGTGCACCGCACTGTGGCTAAGAGCATGGCTCTGATTGAAGCAACTGACGAGTTCTTCGAAGAAGCTATGCAAAAACTACGCGCAGAAGGCAAGGCGCAAAACCAAGTACTAGAAATTCTGAGCGCCATCTATAAACGCGGGGTTGGTGGAGAGCCGGGACGCGAGCCATCCAATGCACTCATCACCGATGCTCTCACAGAAATCTTACCTACTGATCTTCAGCAAAAAATCGACGCATTCTATGCCGAAAAGGGCTACATTTTCGACAGGATCCGGAAACATCGGGAGACTTCCCATCTCTTCAGTCAACCGGCAATCCTACTGGCATACTTTCTGGCGGAGTGCACTCCTGCCAGACTGAAGGCCGCTTGGCCCTTAGAAAGCACAGAGCTTGAGACGGCTTTCAGCGATCTTGGCAGGAGTTACGATGAATAGCTGAAAAATGTAGAGCAATTATCTCCCCCAGAGATAGAGTGTTGCTGGCTGCCAGGCGCCTTTGTTGTTTGCCATAGTATCGGTACCGTATCGAGAACCGTAACCGCCAAGCCCTCCGCAAGAATCATGGGATCCCGGCGGAGAGGCCGCTGATCCTTCATCTGACGACCATCCCCAGCGTGCAGCACATATCGCATACCGAGGGTCCCCTATCATTTCTGCAAAGTTAAATCCAAAACGTGCTGATGTAATCTTCGCTCCGTTTGGGTAGTAATAAGTATGGATGAACCATTGTGGGGCGGATGGTGCCCAAGTCCCAACAGGATCGGTATACTCCAGGCGCGCGGTATCGCTAAACGCCATCATGCCAGTTGTAGAGACTCCATTCGCTCGAAATTTCTTGCCAGCTTCGTTGGCAGCCTGGAGCCTGAACCCGGCCACCGGCAGCGCGGCAAAAGCAGCTGAAACGAAGTTTCCATCTGCCATCGAGCGGCCGTGAGCCTCATCATTGAGCACGGTGCCATTCTCCCAGTAGGTGGTGTCCCCCTGCAGAGTTGCGCCATCTCCCTTGGCTTGCTTCATAAGCAGCGTCCAGCCGCCAGAGTCTGTTGTCTGATCACAGTAGACGTCCATAGCGGTTTCGGCAAGAGAGATCCGATACACACCGTCTCCCACAGCCCCCCGATAGGGATACGATTCACTACCAGAACGGATATACCCTTCGCAGCTCTGTGCGTAACTGCCGTCTGCCCATGCGCGATAGCCGCCAAAGTCAACAATCGGAGCCTCAGGAACGGCGAACGAGTAGCTCGCAATCGTGCCCGCAGTGCTGTATCCGGAAGCGTATTCCGCCTGGATCACCACCTGACGCACGGCCACCAACTCCGTCGGCGTACCCACCACCTCATTGCCCACAAGCTCCAAACCCGCAGGGAGCTCCCCCGAGACCACGCTCCAGGTCACCTTCCCCGGCTCGGTGCCTTCCGGCCCGTCGAGTGAGAGCAGCACACCCAAATCAAATTCGTACGGCACTCCCACCGTCGCCGGGGGCGGTACCGCTCCAGCAAGAGCCATCTTCACGGGGCGTTCGGCTTGCGAGGCGTTTGCGCCTTGCAACGGCAGCACCGCGAAATAGGAGGAAGCTTGCGTAGGGGCGGCGGTCAGAGCGGCAGCGCAGGCAAGGCCTGTCGCCGCAAGGCGGAAGATGTGGTGGGAGAGTTTGAGCATCACGAGAAAGGGCTCCAAAAATGGGCTATTTCTCGTATAGCGATTGGGAGATGCTGGAGTTGCACGCCTTTTCCTGGCCCGGGGTCCTTGGTGCTTTGGTCTGCAGATACCCCTCCTCTGTGTATGGACATTCAGCCCCCGCAGCGAGCCTTACCTCCAGTATCATGTAACAGGCTTGTGAGGAGGCTGAACGCCCCTCGCAACAAGCACATCTGCTGACGCATGACCTGAGGTATTCCATTGTCTGTCGACCTTCACGACCTTTCCCGGCGCTTATTCGCTACGGCAAACCAACTCTGGACAAACACAGAGTTACGGCCGGATCAATACGCCCAGCCGGTGTTGGCATTGATTGCCCTTCGGCAAATGGAAGCCAGATTTAATGTTGTCGATGCGGAGCTTCCTCGTGGTGGCCGACTGGGTAATCCGACCCCTCCCGACTACCATGCGAAAGGTGCGATTTTTCTTCCACCACATGCTCGCTTTTCTTATCTGATCGGCCTGCCTGAGACGGAGAACCTGGCGGAAGCGCTGAACAAGGCGATGCAGGCAATCACTGAGCACAACCCTGATCTGGCGGGAGTCCTACCTCAAGGTTACGGGACTTTGCCCAACTCAGTGCTGCGCGAACTTCTACGGCTACTGCAACCCTTGGAGATTGATGGCGATGCGTACGGGTTGATCTTTGAGTACTTCATGGGAGAGTTCGCTTCCGCCTTCATGCAGAAAGGTGGCGAATACTTCACCCCCAGCTCCATCGTGAGGCTCATCGTTGAGGTAATAGAGCCCTTCTACGGCCGCATCTTTGATCCTGCCTGCGGCTCCGGAGGTATGTTCGTGCACTCGGCTGAGTTCGTGAAACGACATAACGAAAACCCCGCCAGAGCCATCAGCATCTACGGTGTAGAAAAGATGGCTGACACGCAAAAGCTGTGCCGGCTTAACCTCGCCGTTCACGGGCTTTGGGGCGATATTCGCGTTGCCAGTAGCTATTACGAGGATCCCCACCAGATGGTGAGGAAGTTCGACTTTGTCATGGCCAACCCTCCGTTCAACCAGAAGGAGGTGGATACCACCCGCCTGATGAACGACGCAGGACGCGTGGATGCTCGTTTTTCACTGGGGGTGCCGAGTGTTAACAATGCGAACTACCTTTGGATTGGCTTGTTCAATGCGGCGCTCAATGAGACGGGCCGTGCCGGTTTCGTAATGGCCAACTCAGCCTCGGATGCAGGTAACTCCGAACGAGAAATGCGCAGGAAATTGGTAGAAAGCGGAGCCGTTGACGTCATCATCTCCACCTCGCCCAATATGTTCTTCACCGTCACTCTTCCTGTGACTCTGTGGTTCCTGGACAAGGGCAAAAAAGGGAGCGCCCGCGAGGACCAGGTTCTCTTTATTGACGCTCGCCATATTTTCCGCCAAGTCACACGAGCCCATCGAGATTTGACCCCTGAGCAGATCGAATTTCTCGGTAATATCGTTCGGCTGTGGCGAGGCGACACCGTTGAATCGGGGGCTGGTAGTGTTAAGGATATGGAGGTGCATTTCGGCGATGGGATCTATAAAGACATTGCTGGCTTGTGCAAAGCAGTTGGCCGTGCCGATATTGCTGAACAAGATTGGAGCCTGAACCCGGGCCGATATGTGGGTATTGCCGCTGGGGAACGGCCTGACGAAGAAGATTTTCGCGAACGGCTAGAGGCGTTGCAAGAGGAGCTAGAAGGGCTGAATGCCGAAGCCGAACGGTTGCAGAGTTTGATCGCAGCAAGTGTTGCTGAGGTGCTGGCAGGATGAAAGCCTGGGAGACTGTAGAGCTTGGGCAACTTGCGGAGTTCCGAAATGGTCTGAACTATTCAGCTGCCAATGCCGGATCGGGACTTGCTGTGGTTGGCGTTTCTAACTTTCAACAGAACTCATTTGTTAATTTTGCGTCTCTTGACGAGCTAGATCCATCGGCGCTCTCTACCCCAACTGCTCTCATTCATAAGGATGACATCCTATTCGTCCGCTCCAATGGCAATCGTGAGTTAATTGGGCGTTCTCTGTTTGTGCTCCGTGAGCCACCAAAACCGACTTCACATTCAGGATTCACCATAAGGCTCCGCTTCACAGACGAAAGAGCTTACCCAAGGTTCTTCGCATATGTACTGCGTGGAGGTGTGGTTCGCCAACAGTTGTCTAACCAGGGCGGTGGCACCAACATCAACAATCTAAATCAAGGAATTCTGGCTCGATTAAGGGTTCCGATTCCTCCATTAGAAACCCAACACAGAATTTCTAGGATTTTAGAGTTTTATGACAATCTGATCGAGGTCAATCAACGCAGAATTGCCGTGCTAGAAGAAATGGCTCGCGGGCTATTCTCTGAATGGTTCACCCATCTGCGTTTTCCTGGTTACGAGGAGGTTCCTATTAAGGAGGCTCCTGATGGAAGGTTACCGAAGGGGTGGGCGTACGTTAGATTGGGGAGTATTGCCTCACTTAACTCAGCGTCTTTAAAGCCCGCAACTGCACCAACTAAGATCGGATATATTGACATTGCATCTGTCTCGCCGGGCCGAATCGATGCTATCAACTGGATGGCGTTTTCGGACGCACCAGGGCGAGCGCGTCGAAAAGTTCAAGATGGCAGTATTTTGTGGTCAAACGTACGCCCAAATAGGCGCTCATTCGCGCTGGTGCTTAACCCAATATCGAATGTTATCGCCTCTACGGGATTTACTGTTCTGGATTCTCATGAAATTTCATTTGCATACCTCTATCATTGGGTTACGTCCGATGACTTCGTGGGCTATCTCGTTGGAAACGCTCAAGGTGCAGCATATCCAGCAGTAACCGGTGCAACATTTGAACGTGCAATGGTGCTGTTACCTACAAAGAGCCTCGTGGATCGTTATACCGTAGTTGTTGAGCCAATGCTTAGACTGATTGACCAGATACAAAAGGCCAATGTAAAGCTTGCTGCCTCCCGAGACCTACTTCTCCCCCGCCTAATATCTGGCCAGCTTTCCGTCGATCAGGCTGAAAAGGAATTGGAGATTATTTGATATGAATTCCCTGTCTCTCTCCAGTGAGTTTTCCGAAGACGGTGCGGTAGAGCAACCCGCGCTGGCGCTGTTCCAGCAATTAGGCTGGCAGCATATCAATTTGATGGAAGAAAAACTGGGGCAAGACAGCTTCACCGGCCGCACTAGCTTCCAGCAAACCTGGCTCCCTGCTCGGCTACGGTCGGCTCTCACCAAGCTCAACCCGGATTTGCCTGTTGATGCCTTGCAACTCGCAGAAGAGGTCCTCACCCAGGATCGATCCTCCCTGGCGCCTATAGCAGCCAACCGCGAGCTTTATTACTTACTGCGAAACGGCGTGCGGGTAGAGGTGAAGCGTCCAGAGGACGGTAAAAACGAAACAGTCACTGTGCAGGTAATCGACTGGAAGGACGCAAGCGCCAACGAGTTCCTAGCCGCTAGCCAGGTTTGGATCACAGGGGTGCTGCACAAACGGCGACCAGACACCATTGGGTTCGTCAACGGCATACCGCTATTGCTGGCCGAGTGGAAGGCGCTTTCCAAACCGGTCTACAACGCTTACGACCAAAATCTCCGCGACTATCGCGACACCATCCCCCAGCTATTCCCATTTAACGGCTTTGTGATCCTCTCGAATGGCCATGAGTCATTGATGGGTGGCTCTCATACGGATTTCGAGTTCTTTGCCCCCTGGAAACGCCTTGATGAGGACGGGCCGGAAGACCCAAGCCTCCAGACGATGCTTCAAGCCACATGCGAGCCGGTGCAATTTCTGGACCTGCTTGAGAACTTCGTATTGTTCGACGAAACCAAGAATGGCCTCCGCAAGATCATTGGCAAATACCATCAAGTACTAGGGGTTAACCGTGCCATGGCGGCAGTGGACCACGTCAGGCAGAACAAAGGCCGCTTGGGGGTGTTTTGGCATACCCAGGGTTCAGGAAAGTCCCTTTCGATGGTGATGTTTGCCGAGAAAGTGCTGCGCCGCGTAGGAGGGAATTACACGTTCGTGGTCGTGACTGACCGCACCGAGCTGGATGACCAGATTGCGGGCCAATTTGCCTCTGTTAGCGCTCTGACCAAGGACACGCAACAAGTCCAAGCCAATAGCCGGACACATCTGCGAGAATTGCTGGCTGGTAACGAGCGCTACGTCTTTACACTGATCCAGAAGTTCTCGACGGCTGACCGAGAGCCCATGCCGGTGCTTTCCGAGCGTTCTGACATCATCGTGATCACCGATGAAGCGCACCGAAGCCAATACGATCAGTTGGCCGCTAACATGCGTGCAGCGCTGCCCAACGCAGCCTTCATGGGCTTCACTGGGACGCCACTGATTCAAGGGGAGGACAGCCGTACCCGAGAGGTGTTCGGTGACTATGTGTCCATCTACGATTTTGCCCAATCTGTGCGAGATGGGGCAACGGTTCCGCTTTACTACGAGTCCAGAAAACCCGAGCTTCAGCTTAATTCGGAGGAACTCAAAGAAGAGTTGGGTGAGTTGCTAGACAACGTAGAACTGAGCGAAGAGCAGGAAAAAGCACTTCAGCGTCAATTCGGCCGGCAATATACGCTCATTACCAACCCAGATCGTCTCGATAAGGTAGCTGATGATGTAGCCCAGCATTTTGCAATGCGTGGCTATCGAGGCAAAGCGATGTTCGTCGCCATCGATAAGGCAACGGCAGTTGCCATGTATAACCGCGTCAAAGCAGCTATCAATAGACAAATTGAGGCCGACGAACGGGCTCTCAAGACTGCGCATGAAGCGGAGGGTGCTGCCATTGCTGACAGGCTACTATGGCTTCGAGAGCTCGATATGGCTGTGGTCGTGAGCCAAGGTCAAAATGAAATCGACGACCTCAAGCATAAAGGGCTCAATATCCTGCCGCACCGAGAGCGGATGCAGAAAGAGAACCTAGAGGAAAAATTTAAGGACAAAGACGACCCCTTAAGGATTGTTTTCGTCTGCGCAATGTGGATCACTGGCTTCGATGTACCTAGCATCGGTACTGTCTACCTAGATAAGCCGATGAAGAACCATACGCTCATGCAAACCATCGCGCGCGCTAATCGCAACGCGCCAGGCAAGACAAGTGGGGTGATTGTTGATTACGTCGGCGTGTTCAACAATCTGCAAAAAGCCCTAGCCATTTACGCGGGTAGCGGGAATAGCACAGATGGGGATAAAGGCCCCATCAAAGATAAGGAAGACCTTGTTAAAGCACTAGAAACTGCGCTCGAACAGGCAAAAGATTTTACGCAGCCTCTAGGTGTCAATGCCAGTGCCATCATGAACGCAGACGCAGTTTCCCGCTTGGTGTTGATTGCCAAAGCCGTGGAAATACTGGTTGCACCTGATGATCTACGTAGGGAGTTTATCCAGCTTGCGGGAGCCGTAACGAAAGCATATAAGGCGCTGCTACCAGATGAGCGAGCAGCCCCCTACCTCAAATCGGTCGCAGTCTTCCACATGTTGGCGGATGCAGTCCGAGCTAAGCTTGGTCCCATTGATATTTCCGCCATTGAAGCGAAGATTGCTGAGCTGCTGGACGAAAAGCTGGAGGGCGTAGCCATTCTCACTCCTATTATCGAGGGAGCCGGCGCAGAAGGTCGAGTCGATCTTTCAGGTATTGACTTCGAAAAGTTGGCCAGCTTATTCAAGACAAGTCCTAGGGTCGCTGCAGAGCGAGCAAGGGAAGAAGCAGAAAGGAAGGTCAGGGACATGGCGGAAGCCAATCCGACCCGAATCAATCTTGTTGAAAAGCTAGAAAAGCTGGTTGCCGAGTACAACGCAGGCTCTATTGACGCAGAAAAATTCTTCGATGCGCTCAAGGAGTTCGTCTCCGGACTATCCGAGGAAGAACAGCGAGGCGCTCGAGAAGGTCTGACAGAAGAGGAACTGGCTATATTTGACCTCTTGACCACCCCGGAGCCTAAGCTCAATAAGGCTGAAGAAGCGGAGGTAAAACGGGTAGCTAGGGCATTACTAGATAAGCTTCACGCCCTAGTGGATGGCGTGGATTGGTTACGCGGCCAGGAAACCCGGGGCGCTGTATGGTCGGAAATTCGCTTGAGATTGAACGAATTACCGCAGGAGCCCTATCCAGACGCGCTCTGGAACGCAAAGGTCAACGAGGTATGGAGTTTCGTAACACGGCGCTATGCAGACGGCAGTATGAGGCTGAATTAACTGTCCAAGATAGCTTAAAAACCATTCCCGTCACAATCGGTGGACTGGGTCACTTGATCAAACTTGAATAACTTACCGCATTTCGATTGCATCAACCCCAAGCTTCTGCTTCAGTGCCACCTCTTGTTCAGCAAGCCATGTTTTCGCTTTCTCCTTGCCGCCCTTGACCCCGGATTTTCGCATTGCAACCCCGGCACATCTGTAGCGATTGACCTTATCATTGATGAGGAAACAGAGCAAAAGGGGATCATTACCAAATAGCCTTTCCTCTAGATCAAGCAGCTGAGTACTCGATCTGATCACATGGTCATACTGACCCAGCCGACTTGCCAAAGCATTAACTTCATCGGCTTTTGGTTTTTCTCCAAGATGATCAGCTTCTTCGTGAGCACGCTCAACATCACTCATCACTGCATAGATAGACGAAAACAGCGAATGCCGCAAAAGGTCTAAACCAGCGAGCGCCCCGAGTCTCTGCTGAAAGTCACTTCGCTCACGCTTTGTTCGACCCTCGTCATCCGTGTACTCTCTATACCTAACCGCTGTCACAGTCACTACTGGTTGGCCCCGTTGAGCCATATCCTGAAGTATGCGCACAGTTGCTGTACCCATCTCGTCGGCAAACTCACTGACCCGACCTTCCAAAGCCTTCAACTGAGATCTCAGCTGCCCAATCCGCCCGAGCCGCATAGGTTTTTCTTGGACTTGAAGGAATATCGCAGACAAACGCTCCCGACGGCGCTTTTCATTGTTGTACTGGCTTCTATCAGCAATCAGGCGGGAATCTGCACCAAACTTGTCTTCAGCGCAATGGTTCCCAATTATTGTCACTGAGCCGTCTGACAACTCAGCGACCCAGCCTCGTTTGTGGGGCTCACGGCATAGCTTGCCAGGCTGCTTCTCGTAGCAACACCGTACTTCCTCGTTAAAGTTGTAATCGCCAATCAGGCGCTTGTAATTGACCTGATTGATCGGATTTTCTTCCGTGAAGGTAGGAAGCTCCCAAATTTCCTCGGGACTGGTGAACGTCTGAATTTCTATGAACGGAGTAGCCATACTCGGATGTCCAAAGCAAGCGCAATGCGTTGTGAACATTGTACTGTACAAATGCACAGTATCTAGCATTCACATATATCGCCACATGGGCATCCCGTCCTCCCCTCCCAATGTGAGGCGCCCGGAAAGTTACCGTTTCCGATTCGACTGAGAAACGACACTCCCAGCCAGAGTCTTCGTCCCGGCAGCCGAGCGGGAACTTGCCAAAGCGTGCGAGGCTTTCGGCTCCATCCTCGCGCCAGTCTGAGCTGTTGTGCCCGACTGTCTCAATGCTGAGCCGGCTAGCGACTTCTGCCGTGCACTGGATGAAGGGCTGCTCAGCGTTTTAGCAGCAGTGGATGCCACGCGATGCGATGTTTGCTTAGTGTTAGCCATTTGTTGGCTCCATAGACCCCAGGCGGGAAAGGAATGGCCGTTACCGCTGGGGCGAGATACGCGGCCATTCTGTCAATGTTACATCTAAATTTCTACATGTTGTGCTTGATTTAATTAAAAACCACAATATGTAGTGCTCACGCCACGAGGGTATGCCCTAAAAGGGCTGCGATGGAGAGGCTTTGCCGAAGTGGCAGGCGGCCCGAGCCAGAGAAAAGGTCGATGACTCTTCATAGCTGCCTGGGGGCCGAAAGCCGGAACAGAACTTTAATGTCACTGCCGATTTCGGGAACAGAACTTATTGTCACTTTGGGGCGTGTAACAGGGTCGAGTAGAAAAAACAGCTACATTCCCGGTCTATTGGCAGTTATTTCCACTAGTCATCCACTTTATCCACAGCCTAGGTTGTTTTCCCGCTCGGGAGCTGATTCATGACAACTCTCATAGGAGAACAGATCTTTATTGTCACTGCAAAACTGTGGATAAGTCCTTTTTGGAACAGAACTTATTGTCACTAAACCGCCGGAACAGAACTATTTGTCACGGAACAGAACTTTAATGTCAGTGACCAGACCCGATCGATATACGAGAACGTCGTGCGCACCGCGTGGGTCACGGGGCGGCGATTGAGGGTCAGCATGGGCACGGTGCTGCTGCGCACCAGGCGCACGGCCTCGCCCAGCGCCTGGATCACCGCCTCGCTGCCCGAAAACGGGCCCTGGGTGAGACCAACGCCGAGCGCGCCCGACTGCGCCGTCCCCAGCCCGGGCATCGCCAGACTCGCGGCCACGCGCGTCCCGGCAAAGATCAGATTCCAGTCCAGGCTGGCCAGGGCCTGGTCCGTCAGGGCCACGGTCAGCTCCTCGAACACCAGGCGCACGCGCCGCGTCAGGGCGCGGTTCTCGAGGTCGAGATAACGGGCGACGCGCTCCAGCGCGTCGGGCGTGTCGGTGACGACGATGGTGGCGCTGGCACCGGGCTCGGCCACGAGCAGGCCCGCACGCGACAAAAAAGGCTCGATGCGCGCGCGGATGGTCTTGATCACATCCTGTCCCGGGCTGCTGAGGCGGGTGCCGGAGGCGCCGACGAAGCCTCCCGCCCCGCGCGCGCCCGAAAACCCCAGCGAGGCTTCGGTATGGGCCTCGAGCGCCAGCGCCCGGACATTGAACAGGCGGGTCTCGGTGCGGAAGAACTCGATACGTCCCTCATGAAAGCGCCACAGGACGCCGAAATGGCCACATAGGCGGTCCAGCGTCTGGGCGAGCGGCTGTGGCGCATCGGCCAGGACGAAAGGCTCGGAGACGGGCGGCGCGGAGGGGCCGGGGCCCGCCACCCCAGTCAGCCTGGGCATAAAATGCCAGGCGGGCAGCAAGGCGTCGGGCCGCACGTGGACAGGAATCCCTGTCACCGCGGAGATTCTGCGGCCAATGCGGCGCAAATCGTCGTCCCCATCGGAAAACAGCAGCGTCGTGCGAACCTGGGCCCGCAGGGCGGGCGGCAGGGTCAATTCGCGCGCCAGGGGCTGGGCGCGCCCCGCGAGCCAGGGCTTGTCTACCTCTTGGGCGGCCTGCCGCGCCTCGGCGGCATCGTGCGCGGCATCGGCAAATCCGTCATGGCCGCGCGCGAGGACGGCGCGCGCCTGCGAGAACTCGTGCGCCGCCTCGCGCAGCCGCTGCGACAGAGCGCAGCCTGCGAGCAGCCCGCACAGCACCACGACCCCCGCCAGCCGCCGCGCCCTCACGAGGGTCTCCCGGTGCCGGCCGTGCGGTCGCAGCGTTGGGCCAGCGGCACCACGCGCAATACCCGGTTGGCGTAAAAACAGGGTTGCAGGGGGCGCTCGCCCAACTCGGTGGCGGCCAGCAGCGCGCGTACCGCCGGCCGGAACGCATCCCCGAACGCCGCCGACCCCGCCAGGGGAATATCCACGTCGACAGCCCAATGTTCAGCCTCGAACACCCAACCCGCATCGCGCGCCCAGCGGCCGAGCGCCTTGCGGATATTGACATCCGCCGGACCAGCCTGGAACATCGGCGAGGCGACCGGAGGGGGTGCGGGCGGCGGCACCGGCGGAGGCGCCGTGGGCACCCGGCGCGGCAGCGGCGGCGGCGCGGGCGCCGGGAACGCAAGTGCCACGTCCTGCGCCGCAAGGGGCGCGGGAGCGTCGGTCGGCAAGGCAGCCGACGCCGCGGAACCCTCGGTCGACGCAGGGGCGGCCGGCGGAAGGACCTCCGGTGCAGCCTGCTCGTCGCGCTGCGCCTCGGCCTGCAGGTGTCCACCGCGCATCACCAGGTGCGCCGGCACCCCCTCGACGATCAGGTAGTCGCCCCGCCGCGTCGGCAGCAACAGACGGTCGCCGCGCCCCGTGCGCTCGAACAGCGCCGGCGCGGCCTGGCCCGCCGGGTATTGCAGCCAGATCCGCTCGCCGTCATCGAACACCTGCAAGGGCGCGAGGCTGGGTTCGCCGTCGATGCGCCAATCGAAACTGAAGCGGCCCGGCGCCTGATCGACCGGGCGGCGCCCCTGCGAGTCCAACCAGGCCCACGGAGACGTCTGGGCGCAACCGGCCAGCAACACCGACGCGGCGGCCAACACAATAAACCTCGACACGAACGCACCCTCCATCAACGAAACAGGCACCGGATCCTGTGGATCGGGTGCCTATCTTGGGATGGATGCCGGCCCTGCGCCAGACTGGGGATTACGGATGGAGCAAAGCGTCCCCGCCATCGCGGCCTGGCTCATCGAGCCGCGCGGCGGGATTCCGGATCAAACGATCATTTCTGGCGAACCATTTTGTTGGCCTCGGTCGCCGCGAGCTTCAGAGCAGTGACGGCGGGCTGCTGGCCTTCGAGGGCAGAATCCAGGATTTGGTGGAAGCGCGCACGGATGCTGGGGTAATTGGCGATGCGAAAGCCCTGCCCCGTCGCGCTCGCCTTTTGGGAATACACCGCCACCAACTCGCGCCATTGGCCCATATTCTTGTAGTAGGTGTCCGGCGTCTGCTCGAAGGCCGCACGCGTCAGCGGCAGAAAGCCCGTGCGCTGGTACCATTTCGCGGCCTGCTCGGGCTGCGCCAGCCAGGCGAGGAACTGGACTGTGGCCTCGGTGCGAGGCTTGTCGCCCTTGGTCAGCCACAAACCGGCACCCGATACGAAGGGGCTGCCGGGCTGTTTGGTGACCTCTGGATAGTACGGCAGGCCGGAAACGGCATAGCGCAGCAGCCGCTTGTCGTTGAAGCGACCGATGTGGCCGGAATTCGACATCAGGATCGCGCACTCGCCGGCCGCAAAGCGGTCGACCGATTGCGGTCCGAACTGGGGCCCGACCATGATTTCGCTGCGCACCCAACTGATCATCAGGGACAGGTGACGCACGTAGGTGGAGTCGAACGAGAAGCTGGGCAGCCCCTTGGCCTTCAACCCGTTGCCCTCGCTGGCAAAGAGCTGATTGTTGACCGCCGCGAGATTCTCGAGATTGATCGAGACCGGCAAGTCAGAAGTCAGCGGGCATTTGCGCGACCCGTTGTTCGCCAGGCTCACCAGTTGGCCCTGCAGCTCGATCCAGGTGCGCTGCGGCACCGCGGGCTCGACGTCGGCCTTTTTAAAGGCATCCCGGTTGTAATACATGACCGGGATCTCGAGCATGTAGGGAAAGGCCATCAGGCGACCTTTGGCGTCATAGATAAAAGCATTGTCCGAGGACAGGAACCAAGGGGTGTTCTTGAGCGCCGGATTGTTCTGCTGTGTGTAAAACGGCTGGATGTAGCTGCGCTGCGCGATCTGATCCAGCATCTGATCATCGCCCAGTTCGACGAGCGCGGGCAGATTCTTGGCGCGCGCCGCCTCATCGAGGGCAGCCTCGAGTTTTTGCGGACTCTCGAAGGCCCGCAGCTTGACCTGTACGTCGGACTGGCCGCGATTGTAGGCCTTGACCAGATCCTGGAAGGCGCCGGCATTGTGTTCGTCCATGGTGTGCCAGACCTGAATGTCCGTCGCCGCGAACGACGGAGCGGCGGCCAGGGCCGCGACGAGCAGCCACGCGGCATGACGCCCCGGACGAAAAAAACCGGGGTCGTTGATGAATTTCATAGTGGATCTAACCTAAAAAAGGGAAATCGACCTCTGGTGTCCGACCGGACACCAGATCCGCCAAGGCCTTGCCCGAGCCCACACCCATCGTCCACCCCAGGCTGCCGTGCCCGGTATTCAGGTACAGATTACCGATACGCGTGCGGCCGATCAGGGGAACGTTGGAGGGGGTCGTAGGCCGCAAACCGGCCCAGAACCGAACATTATCAAAATCGAGGGCGCTTGGAAACATGGTCCGTGCCCGCTGGACCAGATTATTGCAACGCCGTGTATTCAGCGTACGTGAATAGTCGCCGATTTCGGCCGTGCCTGCCATGCGCAAATGGCTGCCCAAGCGGGAAAATACGAGCTTGGCCTCTTGGTCGATCAGGCTGACCTCGGGGGCCAAGGCCGGATCGCGCAAGCCGAATGTCGCCGAGTACCCTTTGGCCGGGTAGACCGGGCAGTCGATGCCCAACGGGCCGGCCAGATCGGGCGTGAAACTGCCCAGGGCCAGCACGTAGGCATCGGCATGCAGGGGCCGGAACCAACCGTCGGGCTCGACGACCTCGGCGACCGCCACCCGCCGCTCGCCCGGCACCAGGCGACTCAGCCGGGTGTTGAACCGAAAGACGACGCCCGCCGCGCGGGCATGGTCGGCCAGCGCGCGGGTGAACAGATGCACGTCGCCCGACTCGTCGTCGGCGGTATAGTCGCCGCCGATGATCTGGCCGCGCAAGGCCTCGAGCGCCGGCTCGATGCGCAGCACCTCATCCGCATCCACGATATGGCGGGCCACCCCCAGCTCGCGCATGCGCTCGGCACTCGCGCAAGCATGGTCGAACTCGCGCGCATCGCGGTAAAAGGCCAGGATGCCGCGCTCGAGGTGATCGTAGCGAATATCCAGCGCCACACGCAGGTCCCGCAGGACCGCGCGACTGTACTGCGCCATGCGCACCATGGCGCGAAGATTGGCCGCATTGCGCGAGGTTCGGCACTCGTTCAGATAGCGCATGCACCACAACCACTGCCGCGGGCTGAGTCGCGGCGAAAACGCCAGAGGCGCATCGCGCCGACCCAGCCAGCGCAGCACCTTGCGCAGGGTATGGCCGCTCGCCCACGGCTCGGCGTAGCAGACCGAGATCTGGCCGCCGTTGGCGCGGCTGGTCTCGAGCGCGGCGCCGGGGCGCCGCTCGATCACCTCGACCTCGTGGCCGGCGCGCGCCAGCCACCAGGCGCTGGAGACCCCGATGATGCCGGCGCCGAACACAGCGACTTTCATGCACCCGCCACGATCCGATCGGCCTCGGAGGTAAACGCGTCGGCGTAGAACTCTTCGACCGGCAGCCCGCAGGACTGGGCGAAGTCCCGGCGGGCTGCCTCGACCATGACGGGCGCGCCGCAGGCATAGACCTGGCGGCCCGACAGATCGGGGAAATCCTCCATGACGGCGCGATGGACGAACCCCTCGCGTCCCGTCCAGCCATCCTGCGGCAGGGCCTCGGAAACCACGGGCACATAGCGAAACCCCGGCAGGCGGGCCTCCCATTCGCGCGCCAGGGCGTCCAGGTACAAGTCGGCCGGGCGTCGCCCGCCCCAATACAGCACCGCCGGGCGCTGGATGCCGTCGACGAGCATCTGCTCGATGATGGCCTTGATCGGCGCAAAACCCGTGCCGCTGGCGAGAAAGATCAGGGGCTTGTCCGAGTCCTCGCGCAAAAAGAACGAGCCCAGCGGCCCCTCGATGCGCAGGATGTCCCGGACCTTGAGCGGCGCGGCGCCGACGCCGAACACCTGGCTGGTGAAGGCGCCGCCCGGCATGTGGCGCACATGCAGACGCACGGTGTGGTCCTCGCCCGGGGGCGCGGCCATGGAATAGCCGCGGCGGCGGCCGTCCTTGAGGATGAATTCGAGGTACTGGCCAGGGTTGTAGCGATAAGCCTCGGCCGAGGGCAGTTGCAGCGTGATCTCGATCACGTCGGGCGCCAGCGGCTGCAAGGCCAGCACGCGCACGGGCATCTTGCGCACCTGAATGTCGCCCGCCATGCGCACCTCGCGGGCCTCGATGACGAGATCCGAGGCGGGCCTGGCCTGGCACAGCAGGGTGTAGCCGCGGGCGAGTTCCTCGCCCTCGAGGATGCGCCTGGGCGCCTCCCCGGCGTCGTATTCCCCCGACACCACCCGGCCGCGACATGTGGAGCACGCCCCCGTGCGGCAGCTATAAGGCAGCACCAGCCCGGCGGCGAGCGCCGCATCCAGCACCGTCTGCCCGGGCTCGACCGTAAAGGCCTGACCGCCGGGCAACACCGACACCTTGAAGCTCATGAGCCGTCCCGCATCCCGATGAGTGAATGACACCCGGTATTCTAGCCCGCGGGCCACAGGCTGGGCTGCTTGACCTTGACGGCGAGCAGCTTGCCCTTGCGCGCGCGCCGGCCCTCGTATTCACGCAAAGCCTCGAGATCCAGCGTCAGGACCGTATCCCTGGCACGATAGACCCCGCGCAGGCTCACCCCCGCCGGCCCGACCGCCGCCCACTGCTCGAGCCGATCCTCGGCATCCAGGCCCATCAGGATCGTGCCGCGGCCGCCTCCCGACAGGGCCTTGACCTCATCGAGGGACAGGACCAGGAACTTGCCCTTTTTACTGAGCAGGGCCAGGGCATGGTCGTCCTCGCGCAGCATCAGCGGCTTGAGCAGGACATCGCCGCGATCAAGGGCCACGAACTGCTTGCCCGCGTGCTGGCGGGTACTCAGGTCGCCGAGGCGGGCGAGAAAGCCGATGCCGGCGCGCACGCCCAGCATGACCCGGCGGTCCGCCGCGCCCGCCATCATGTGGACGATGCGGGCGCCCGCCTCCATCGATACCATGGAGGTCACCGGCTGGCCGTCGCCGCGCGCCGAGGGCAGGCTCGAGACGGCGATGGCATAGCTGCGGCCGGTGCTGGACAGGGCGATCAGCTCATCGGTGCTGCGGCACTCGATCGCATCGTACAGGGTATCGCCGGCCTTGAAGCCGAACTGCGCGGGATCGTGCCCATGCCCCTGGCGCAATCGCAGCCAGCCCTTTTGCGAGATCACCACGGTGACCGGCTCGTCGAGCACCTGGGTCTCCATCACGGCCCGGCTGGCGGTCTCGATCAAGGTGCGCCGCTCGTCGCCGTACTGCTTGGCGTCGGCCTCAATCTCGCGGATCATCAGGCGGCGCATGGCATCGGGCTTGTCAAGCAGCTCTTGCAGGGACAACTGCTCCTCGCGCTTTTGCGCCAGCTCCTGCTCGATGCGGATCCCCTCCAGGCGCGCGAGCTGGCGCAGGCGCATGTCGAGAATGTCCTCGGCCTGGCGCTCGGTGAGGCCAAAACGCTCCATCAGTGCCGGGCGCGGCTCCTCGGCTTCGCGGATGGTGCGGATGACCTCGTCCACATTCAGGTAGGCGATGCTGCGCCCCTCGAGAATGTGGATGCGGTCGAGCACCTTGTCCAGGCGATGACGGGTGCGCCGCGTGACCGTGGCCGAACGAAATGCGAGCCAGGACTCCAGAACCTGGCGCAGGCTGCGCTGGCCCGGACGGCCATCCGTGTCGATGCAGACCAGGTTCATGGGCACATTGCCTTCGAGGCCGGTGCGCACCAACAGCATATTGACGAACTCGTCGCGATCGATCCGGCTGGTCTTGGGCTCGAACACCAGGCGCACAGCGGCCTGCTTGCCGGACTCGTCACGCACGGCGTCGAGCATGCCCAGGACCAGGGCCCGCGTCTGTTGCTGCTCGGCGCTCAGGCTTTTTTTACCAGCGCGCGGCTTGGGATTGGTGACATCCTCGATCGTCTCGAGGATTCTTTGCGCGGAGGTGCCGGGCGGCAGCTCGGTGACCACGAGCTGCCACTGCCCCCGGGCGAGGTCCTCGAAATGCCAGCGCGCGCGCGCCTTGATCGTCCCGCGCCCCACCGCGTAGATCTGGGCGATGTCCTCGGGCGCCGAGATGATCTGCCCCCCGCCAGGAAAATCCGGGCCGGGCACCAGTTCGTAGAGCTCCTCGTCGCGCAAGGCGGGCTTGCGCAGCAGCGCCACACAGGCGCGCGCGATCTCGCGCAGATTGTGCGAGGGAATCTCGGTGGCCATCCCCACCGCGATCCCCGAGGCGCCATTGAGCAGCATCATCGGCAGGCGCGCGGGCAGGCACACGGGCTCTTGCTGGCTGCCGTCGTAGTTCGGGACGAAATCCACCGTCCCTTCGTCGAGCTCATCGAGCAGCAGGCGCGAAATTGGCGTCAGCCGCGCCTCGGTATAGCGCATGGCGGCGGCATTATCGCCATCGCGCGAGCCGAAATTTCCCTGTCCGTCGATGAGCGGATAGCGCAGGCTGAAGTCCTGGGCCATGCGCACCATGGCGTCGTAGGCGGCCTGGTCGCCATGCGGGTGGTACTTGCCCAGCACGTCGCCCACGACCCGCGCCGACTTGACCGGACGCGACTGGGCGGCGAGGCCCATTGCATCCATGGCATAGAGGATGCGGCGCTGGACAGGCTTCTGGCCGTCGGACACCTCGGGCAAAGCCCGGCCCCGCACCACGGAAACCGCGTAGTCGAGATACGCCTGCTCGGCATAGCGGGCGAGGATCAGACCCTCGTCCCCTCCCGAGTCCAGCGAAAAATCCTGTGTTGCATCCATGCTCATGCCCTCAGATATCGATATCGGCCAGATTGCCCTTTTCTTCGAGCCAGGCGCGCCGCTGCGCGGCCTCGCCCTTGCCCATGAGCATATCGAACATGCGGCGCGAGGCGCCGGTGCCCTCGCCGCCATGCCGCACCCGGACCAGACGCCGGGTGTCAGGATTCATGGTGGTGTCCCAGAGCTGCTCGGCGCTCATCTCGCCCAGGCCCTTGAAACGGCTGATGCGCCAGGCGCTCTCGCGCAGGCCCTCGCCGCGCAGCTTTTCCTGCACGGAGTCGAGCTCGCTTTGGTCCAGGCAGTAGATCTTGCGGGCCGGGCGCTTGCCCGCGGCGGGCACATCGACGCGAAAAAGCGGCGGGCGGGCAACGTAGATGTGGCCCTCCTCGATGAGCCGCGGAAAGTGGCGCAGGAACAGCGTCAGCAGCAGCACCTGAATGTGCGCGCCGTCCACATCCGCGTCCGAAAGGATGCAGATGCGCCCGTAGCGCAATCCCGACAAGTCGACCGCCTGGTCGGGGCCGTGGGGATCGACCCCTATCGCCACCGAGATGTCGTGGATTTCGTTGTTCGCGAACAGGCGGTCGCGCTCGACCTCCCAGGCGTTGAGGATCTTGCCGCGCAACGGCAGGATCGCCTGGAATTCCTTGTCGCGCCCCATCTTGGCCGATCCGCCCGCGGAATCGCCCTCGACCAGGAACACCTCGGTGCGCGCCGCGTCCGAGGACTCGCAATCGGTGAGCTTGCCCGGCAGGACCGCCACCCCCGAACCCTTGCGTTTTTCGACCTTGCGCGCGGCGCGGGTGCGCGCCTGCGCCTGGCCGATGGCGAGCTCGGCGACACGCTTGCCGTGTTCGACATTGGCGTGCAGCCAGAGCTCGACCGCGTTGCGCACGAACCCGCCGACCAGGCGCACCGCATCGCGGCTGTTCAGGCGTTCCTTGATCTGACCCTGGAACTGCGGGTCCAGGATCTTGGCTGACAGAATGAAGCTCGCGCGGGCATAGACGTCGTCGGGCAGCAGGCGGACGCCCTTGGGCACCAGATTATGCAGCTCGGCAAAGGACTTCACCGCGCCGAACAGCCCTTCGCGCAGGCCCGCCTCATGCGTGCCACCCGCCGTCGTCGCGATCAGGTTCACATAGGATTCACGCAGCACCGGCCCATCCGCGGTCCAGGTCACCACCCACTGAGCGCCCTCGCCGTGGGCATACTGCTCATCGTCGTCGGACGCATACTGCGCCCCCTCGAAGAGCGGCACGACCGTCTCGGCGTCGCCCAGGGCCTCGGTCAGGTAGCCGCGCAGGCCGGATTCATAACACCATTCCCGACGCTGACCCGACCGCTCGTTCAGCAGGCCGACGCGGATACCGCTCAGCAACACCGCCTTGCTGCGCAAGGCGTGCTCGAGGTCGCCCAGGGGGATCTGGGCACTGTCGAAATAGCGCGGATCCGGCCATACGCGGACCCGCGTGCCCGTGCGCCGGCGGGCGACGGACCCGATCTGCGACAGGGGTTCGACCACCTCGCCGCCGGCGAAGGCGATGCGGTGTTCGGCACCGTCGCGCCAGATCGTCACCTCGAGGCGCGTGGACAGGGCATTGGTCACCGACACCCCCACCCCGTGCAGTCCGCCCGAGAACGCGTAGGCGCCGCCATCGGCCTTGTCGAACTTGCCGCCCGCATGCAGGCGGGTATAGACCAGTTCCACCACCGGCGCATGCTCTTCGGGGTGGTCGCCCACGGGGATGCCCCGGCCGTCGTCCTCGATGGTCACGCTGCCGTCGGCATGCAGTGTGACCTCGAGCGCACGGGCAAAGCCCGCCAGGGCCTCGTCGGCCGCATTGTCGATGACCTCCTGCACGATGTGCAGGGGATTGTCGGTGCGCGTGTACATCCCCGGGCGCTGGCGCACGGGCTCCAGCCCCTTGAGGACGCGGATCGAGGACTCGTCGTAGCGTGTGGTGGCCAATGTCGTTCCGTAGTCGGTGTGATCAAAGACCGCTATTTTACGGAAAGTTCGCCGACCGGCCGTGGCCCGGGACGCAAAGGGCACACATCGCGTGGGACGAGGCGCGCAACATCGCGCGACAATGCAGCGCTCACAGTGGTATGCTTTATCGCATTGTGCCGGGCTGGCGCAAAACTCTCGCGGCAGCCCTGCCGCGGGTGCCGGACACGGCCGCCGCGCAGGCGCGCATCCTCCACCCTCTCTGATCCTTGCATAACCATGAGCGATTTCATCAAGCACGTCAGCGACGCGTCCTTCGAGACCGACGTTCTCAAGTCCGATCTGCCCGTCCTGGTGGACTATTGGGCCGAATGGTGCGGTCCCTGCAAAATGATCGCCCCTCTCCTCGAAGAGGCCGCCGCCAAATACCAGGGGCGTGTTATCATCGCCAAGGTCAATGTCGACGAAAACCCCGACAGCGCCGCCAAGTACGGCATCCGCGGCATCCCCACCCTGATGCTGTTCAAAGACGGCAAAGTCTCCACCACGAAAGTAGGCGCGCTGTCCCGGACCCAGCTCCAGGCCTTCCTCGACGACTCCATCTGAATCCATAAACCTGCATTCGCACGCTCGCGCGAGCCCGTTCCGGGCTCGCCGCCCATCCGACGACCTTTTCTCCCCTCCTTCTCATGCACCTCAACGAACTCAAAGTGCTGCACGTCTCGCAGCTGCTCGAAATGGCCGCCGGTCTCGAGATCGAAAACGCCAGCCGCCTCCGAAAGCAAGAGCTCATGTTCGCCATCATGAAGCGACGCGCCAAGCAGGGCGAGCAAATTTTCGGCGACGGGGTACTGGAAGTCCTGCCGGACGGCTTTGGCTTCCTGCGCTCGCCTGAAACATCCTACCTGGCCAGCACCGACGACATCTACATCTCGCCCTCGCAGATCCGCCGCTTCAATCTGCACACCGGCGACTCGATCGAGGGCGAGGTGCGCACGCCCAAGGACGGCGAGCGCTACTTTGCCCTGGTCAAGGTCGACAAGGTCAACGGCATGCAGCCCGAGGCGATCAAGCACCGGATCATGTTCGAGAACCTGACGCCGCTGCACCCCGACGAGCCGATGGTGCTCGAGCGCGACATCAAGAGCAAGGAAAACATCACCGGGCGGATCATGGATATCTTCGCCCCGATCGGCAAGGGCCAGCGCGCCCTGATCGTGGCCAGCCCGAAATCGGGCAAGACCGTGATCATGCAGCACATCGCCCACGCCATCACCACCAACTACCCCGACGCGGTGATGATCGTCCTGCTGGTCGACGAGCGTCCCGAGGAAGTCACCGAAATGCAGCGCACCGTGCGCGGCGAGGTCGTCGCCTCGACCTTCGACGAGCCTGCCACCCGCCACGTGCAGGTCGCCGAAATGGTGATTGAAAAAGCCAAGCGCCTGGTCGAGCTGAAAAAGGATGTGGTGATCCTGCTGGACTCCATCACCCGCCTGGCGCGCGCCTACAACACGGTCGTCCCCGCCTCGGGCAAGGTCCTGACCGGCGGCGTCGACGCCAACGCGCTGCAGCGGCCCAAGCGCTTCTTTGGCGCCGCGCGCAATCTCGAGGAAGGCGGCTCGCTGACCATCATCGGCACCGCGCTGATCGAGACCGGCAGCCGCATGGACGAGGTCATCTACGAGGAATTCAAAGGCACCGGGAACTCGGAAGTCCACCTGGAGCGCCGCCTGGCCGAGAAACGCATCTACCCGGCCATCAATCTGAACAAATCCGGCACACGCCGAGAGGAACTCCTGATCAAACCGGAACTTCTACAAAAGATCTGGGTGTTGCGCAAGTTCATACACGATATGGACGAAGTCGAAGCCATGGAATTCATCCTGGACAAAATCCGGGCGACCAAAAACAACGCAGAATTCTTCGACATGATGAAAAAATAAGCGAGCATCCTTGATGACAAACCCCTCCCTCGATCAGTTCCTATCCCAGGTCCAGGCCCGCGACCCGCACCAACCCGAATTCATGCAGGCAGTGACAGAGGTCATGCACAGTCTGTGGCCCTTCATCGAGAAGAACCCGCGCTACGGCAGCCTGGCGCTGCTCGAGCGCCTCGTCGAACCCGAACGCGCGATCCAGTTTCGCATCTGCTGGATGGACGACACCGGCCGCACCCAGGTCAACCGCGGCTTTCGCATCCAGCACAACTCGGCGATCGGCCCTTTCAAGGGCGGCATGCGCTTTCACCCCTCGGTGAACCTGTCCATCCTCAAATTCCTGGCCTTCGAGCAGACCTTCAAGAACGCCTTGACCACCCTGCCCATGGGCGGCGGCAAAGGGGGCTCGGACTTCGATCCCAAGGGCAAGTCCGACGCCGAGGTCATGCGCTTTTGCCAGGCCTTGATGGTCGAGCTGCACCGCCACCTCGGCCCCGACACCGACGTGCCGGCGGGCGACATCGGCGTGGGCGCGCGCGAGGTCGGCTTCATGGCCGGCATGATGAAAAAACTCTCCAATTCGTCGGCCAGCGTCTTCACCGGCAAGGGCCTGTCGTTCGGCGGCAGTCTGATCCGCCCGGAGGCCACCGGCTACGGCACGGTGTACTTCGCCGAGGAAATGCTGCAGCATGCCGGCCAGTCCCTCGAGGGCTACACGGTCGCGGTCTCGGGCTCGGGCAACGTCGCCCAGTACGCCATCGAGAAATGCATCCAGCTCGGCGCACGCGTGATCACGGTGTCCGACTCGCACGGCTACGCGTTCGACAAGGCCGGCTTCACGGCCGAAAAATTGGCGGCCCTGATCGAACTCAAGAACCACAAGCGTGGGCGTGTCGAGGAATACGCCAAGCAATTCAATTTGGTCTACGAGGCCGGCAAGCGCCCCTGGCACGTGCCGGTCGACGTCGCCCTGCCCTGCGCCACCCAGAACGAACTCGAACTCGAGGACGCCCGCGCCCTGATCGCCAACGGCGTACGCTGCGTGGCCGAGGGTGCGAACATGCCGACCGTCTTCGACGCGGCCGAGGCATTCATCGGGGCCGGCGTGCTGTATGCCCCGGGCAAGGCCAGCAATGCCGGCGGCGTGGCCGTGTCGGGGCTGGAAATGAGCCAGAATGCCCAGCGCCTGCACTGGACGCGTGACGAGGTCGACTCCGAGCTGCGCGCCATCATGCGCAACATCCACGAAAACTGCGTGCACCACGGCGGGGACGGCAAGTCGGTCAACTATCTGAACGGCGCGAATATCGCCGGCTTCGTCAAGGTGGCGGACGCGATGCTCGCGCAGGGCGTGTACTGACATGGTGGCCGTGCATCGTCCCCGCCCCACTGAAAAGGCTCCCTCCGGGAGCCTTTTTTTGGCCCATCGCATCCCACCGGCGCACGCCGCGCCGGGAAAACGTCCCCCGACCTCCAGCCGGGCCGGACATTTTTTCACATGCAGCGCACATTCTTTCGATACACTGGACCGTTTCCGACAGCCAGTGGCCTTCGACCCGCATGCACCTCCAACGCAACGCCCTGCACAACGAGCTCCATGCGCGCCCTTCCATGTACTTCGAAGCGCCCGCACAGGTCTTCCACCTGGCATTCATCGACGAGGATGACGCGGCGGGTGCGATCCTGCGCGCGCTCTGCGACCGACACGTGGCCATGGCCGATCCCCAGCAGCCGCTGGGTGAAATCCCCATGGGCGACGCCAACCTGCGCTGGGAACGCCATACCGAATTCCTCACCCTGACCCTGCTGATGCCGGGCCGTCACCCGAGCGCCTGGCCGGAACTGCCCCCCGTGCTGGCCGAGATCACCGAGGCCCATGGGCGCCTGCTCATCAACGCCGACCAGGTGCGCGTCGAGTCCGCCTCTGACTGGGCGGGCGATGTCGCGGCCTACGGCTTCGACGACCCGCTGGGCTCAAATCTGGACCAGGACAAGGCCACCGTCTGGAGCGACCTGCGCCTGAACGGCTCGGGCCTGAACCGCATGCTGGTGGTCAATCGCCAGCTCGACGGCCGTCGGCTCGGCCGGATGGTGCGACGGCTGCTCGAGGTCGAGACCTACCGCTTGATGGCCTCGCTCACGCTGCCGCTGGCGCGCACGCTCGGCACCGAGCTCAAGCACTACGAGGCCGAGCTCGTGGCGCTATCCGACGACAATGCGCGCGCCGGCGCGCGCGAGGCCAAGGCGCTGCTCGAGCGGATCACCCACCTCTCGGCCCGCGTGACCCAGACTCGTGCGCGCACGCGCCTGCGCTTCAGCGCCACCGAGGCCTATGCCCAGATCGTCTTCGAGCGCATCGCCGAACTGCACGAAAGCCGCACGGGCGACTGCCAGCAACTCGGCACCTTCATCGCACAGCGCTTCCGCCCCACGGTCCGCTATTGCGCCTCCACGGACCAGCGCCTGTCGCGCATCGGCAACGCCGTCGCCCATCTGAGCGAGCTGCTGCAAGCCCGGGTCCAGGTCGAAATGGAGGAGCAAAACGCCCAGATCCTGCACAGCCTCAGCACGCGCGCCGACACCCAGATCAAGATCCAGAAGGCGGTCGAGGGCTTGTCGATCATCGCGATCAGCTACTATCTGTTCAGTTTGTTCAAGCTGCTGTACGAGGGCCTCCTGGTGCTGGGCATCGACCTCTCCGCGCGCACCGCCCTGCTGGCGGGGACGCCGCTGGGCATTCTCACGATCGCCGCGGTGGCCTACCGCATCCACAACACCAAGCGGCACTGAACACACCGGGATCACCGCAAAAATCATGCAAACGTCCACCCTCCACTTCCGCAGCTTTCTGTTCCTGCTGGCCGCCGTATCGTTCGCCTTTCTCAGCATCCTGCTGCCCTTCTACCCGGCAATTTTCTGGGGCGGGGTGCTGGCCGTGGTCTTTGGGCCGCCGCACCGGCGTCTGCGGGCCGCCCTGGGGGGGCGCCGCAACCTGGCGGCGCTCCTGATGGTCCTGATCATCATCCTGATCGTGATCCTGCCGCTGATCTTCATTGCGGGCGCACTGGCCAACGAGGCCGCGGGCCTGTACAACCGGATCAGCAGCGGTCAGTTGAACCTTGGCGCCTACTACGAGCAGATCGTATCCGCGCTGCCGCCCTCTGTGCACGGCTGGCTGGAATCCTGGGGAGTCGGCGACCTGCTCAGCATCCGGGAAAAGCTGTCCGCGGGTGCCCTGCAGGCCAGTCAGTTCTTGGCCAAACAGGCCGTGAACATCGGCCAGAACACCTTTCAGTTCGTGATTGGCCTGGGCGTGATGATGTACCTGCTGTTCTTTCTGCTGCGCGATGGTCACGCCCTGGTGCCGCGCGTCAAAAACCTGATCCCGCTGTCCGATGCCCACCGTCGCCACTTGTTCCAGAAATTTACGACCGTGGTGCGGGCGACGGTCAAGGGCAATATCGTCATCGCCGTCACCCAAGGCTTCCTGGGCGGGCTGATGTTCGCCTTCCTAGGGATCCAAGGCTCGCTGTTCTGGGGGGTGCTGATGGCATTCCTGTCGCTGTTGCCCGCCGTCGGGGCCTCGTTGATCTGGGCGCCCGTGGCCATCTATTTCGTGGTGACCGGCGCCTATGGCGAAGGCATCACGCTGATTCTGTTCGGCGTGCTGGTCATCGGCCTGATCGACAATCTGCTGCGCCCCGTCCTGGTGGGCAAGGACACCAAGATGCCCGACTACATCGTGCTGATCTCGACCCTCGGCGGGATGGCGGTGTTCGGCCTGAACGGTTTTGTCATCGGCCCGCTGTTCGCCGCGCTGTTCATCGCCTGCTGGGACCTGTTCCCCGACGCGGTCTTGATGAACGCCCAGAGCACGGCGGACGAACTGCCGGCCCCAGCCTCGGTCAAGTCAACAAAATCGCCAGATTCACCAGCAGCGCCAACCCCCAAATGATCGAGCGCACCGTGCCGCGCCCCAGGATGTAGGCCAGGACGTACAGCAGGCGCAACAGCACCCAGGCGAGCATCAGGCCGGCAATGCGGCCCCCGTCCGCCCCAGCGTACAGGGCATAGAGCACAGCGGCATAGAAAAACGGCAAACCCTCGAACAGATTCGCCTGAGCGGCGTCGGCGCGGGCCCGCCACCCCTGCTGGGCGGCGAGCCAGGCCCGGGGCGACTCATTGTCGAATGCGCGCCCTCCCGCCTTGGCCGCGATCGCGGCGCCATACGGCAAAACGGCGGCGGCGAGCAGCAGCCACGCTATGAGGGTCATGGCCATCTCCAGTGGTCTCTCGATCCATGTATAATAGCTGGCTTTGATGGGCGGTGAGGCAGTTTTCCGAACATCAGAATCGCCGGTGTAGCTCAGTTGGTAGAGCAGCTCATTCGTAATGAGAAGGTCGAGGGTTCGACTCCTTTCACCGGCACCACACACCCGCGTATTCCCTGGCTCTCGAGTAAAAATGGGGCAAAAATGGGGAAACCGCAAAGACGCAGCCCGCCACAGATAAAAAACAACACCAAGGCGTGCCTTGCGGGCGCATCGAGTGACAGCCCGCCCCCCCAGATGATATAGTCTCGGCACCGGGCGCATCATTTTACCGATGTTCTCGTCATTGATGCCGTTGTCACCTGCAATGGGTGCCTTTGGGTTCGTCGGAGAGTCGAACCCAATGTCCGAATACGAGGTTTCTCAATATTCGGCCTGCGGCATTGTTAACCACCTCCAAAACGACGTCCCTGGCATGCGCTCGTCCACTGAGTGCGCATCGAGCCGGCGGGCTCCGCGATCGCTTCCATCCGAAGCGCTCAACCCTGGAGATGAAACAGCATGAAGTTCAAATCACTGGCTCTGTATGGCGCGATCCTGAGCGGACTCGCCGTGTCCCTGCCCGCCTCGGCGCAAACGACAGCGGGATCAATGGATGTCCAGATCGTCATCACGGCCAACTGCACCGTATCCAGTACGACCAGCACCCTGGATTTCGGCAGCAATCCCTCGACCGCCGCCGACGCAAGCGCCAGCAACGGTGGCTTTTCGGTCACCTGCTCGAACCAGACGCCCTACAAGATCGGGCTGAAATCGAATTCCACGGGCGCGGTGGACGATGGCGTGGGCGTAATGGCCTCGACGGCGCCAGGCGTCACCCAGACCATCGGCTATCAGCTATACCAGAATCCCGGCTTTACGACGGTCTGGGGCAATGCCACCACCGGGACCGCCAACATCAAGACGGCCACCGGCACGGGCACGGCCCAAACCTACACCGTCTATGGGAAAACAACCACAACGCTGAACGTCCCCGCGGCAACCTATACCGACACCGTGGCCATTAATGTGTACTATTGAGGTTTCCATCACCTGAGGACTGACCCATGGGGATAGCCCATTTGGCCAGATGGGCGGTCTGCTCCGTCCTTGTCGCGTGGGGCGCGGTCCAGGGCACGGCCCTGGCCGCGGGTCTACAAATTTCGCCGATCAGCATCACCATGCCGGCGGACAAAAAGGCGGACGAGGTCTGGCTGCGCAACTCGAGCGCCGAGATCGTGCACGCCCAGGTGCGGATATATCGATGGACACAAGCCGACGGCGAGGACGTTCTGTCCCCGGAACAAAATATGGTGGCGAGCCCGCCGATGGTCCAGATCGAGCCGGGTCAACAGCAACTGGTGCGTCTGGTGCGCGTCGGGCCGCTCAGCGGCCCGGCGGCCGACGAGCGCTCGTATCGGTTGCTGATCGACGAGCTGCCTGTCGATCGGACGACCTCCAAGGCGGGGCTGAATTTCGTCTTCCGCTACTCGGTGCCGGTCTTCATCAGCGGCACGGCGCCCGCCAAACCCGTCCTGGACTGGAGCCTGTGGCAGGACAACGGGCAGGTCTGGCTACGGGTGGCCAACTCGGGGACCAGCCACGCGCAACTGGCCAATATCGAATTCACCCCGCCCGGCGAGAAAACAGTCGTGGCAATGAACGGGCTGGCGGGCTATGCGCTGCCCGGTCAATACCGCAGCCTCCGGCTCGATCTGCCGGCCGGCATGTTCGCGAGGGGCGGGGTTTTCTCCAGCCTGATCAATGCCGTCAAGGTTGAAACCCGCATCGGGCCGATTGGCAAGACTCCTTAGCCAGAGTTTCCTCACCGGGCTGGCCATGGGAGGCGCCATCACGACCTCCGCCCAGCCCGCCGGCGTCGGACCGGTCGGGGCCACGCCGAGCCTGGCGGCAAATGAAAACAGCAGCACCGTCTTTCTGTCCGTCTCGATCAACGGCAACGTCAGCCGCGACCTGGTCCCCTTCATCGAGCGCGGCCAACAGCTCTACCTGCCGCGGGAAAGCGCGCTGCAACTGAAGTTCAGCGCCGATTTCCTGCAATCGATTCCCGAGGATACGCCGCTGTCCAACTACCGGGGCGTCACCTACGAATACAACCGCAACCTGCAAAACATCAGCATCAAGGCGCCCCTGTCGAGCCTGGCGCTGGACACGGCCGTCCTCGGCACGCCGCAAGGCCTGCGCACGCGCGCATCCGCATCGCCGGGGGTGCTGCTCAATTACGACCTGTATTCCTCATACAGCAACAGGGACGCTATCAACCTCAGCGGATTCACCGAGCTGCGCGGCTTTGGCGACCTGGGCATCGTCAGCAGCTCGCATCTGTTCCAGGGCCAGCGCAACAGCGGCCAGGCACAATGGGAATACACCGCGGTGCGCATGGACACCGTCCTGGAACATTCCCTGCAGGACGCGCAACTCACCTTCCGGCTGGGCGACACACTCACCAACGGCACCGCCTGGAGCCGCAGGACGCGCATCGGCGGGTTTCAAGTCTCGCGCAATTTTTCGCTGCAACCCTACCAGACGACCGCGCCGCTGCCGGCCTACTTCGGCTCGGCGACACTGCCCACGGCGGTGGAACTCTACATCAACGGCATCCAGCAATACACCGGGCAGGTGCCGGCCGGCCCCTTCGAACTCAACGCCCTGCCCACCATCAGCGGGGCCGGCAACGCCCAGGTGGTCCTGACCGATGCGTTGGGCCGGCGCACCTCCGTCGATTTCCCCTTCTACAACTCCAGCCGGCTGCTGCGCGAGGGCCTGTCGGACTGGTCGTTCGAAACTGGTTACGTGCGCACCGATTACGGCTATCGCTCATTCGGCTATCACAGCCAGCCCATGGCATCCTCCACCCTGCGCTACGGCCTGACGAATTTCCTGACCGCCGAAACCCACCTCGAGGGTAGCCGGGGAATTTTTTCGGGCGGCGTCGGCGCAATCATGACCATCGGGACGATGGGCACGGTGTCGGGCTCGTGGGCGCAAAGCCGCAACGAGGACACCCAGGGCGCCCAATATACGATCGGCTACGACTTGCAGCGCGGGCCCATCGGCCTGGGCGCCAACCTGCAGCGGGCCGACGCCGGCTACCGCGATGTGGCCAGCGCCTTTGGTGGCGTCCCGGTCCTGCGCAGCGACAGCGCCTACCTGGGCTTCGATGCCGGCGTGCTGGGCAATGTCTCGCTGAATTACGCCTATCTGCAGCAAGCGGAGCAAGCCCGCGCCCGCTTCGGTGGCATGTCCTGGTCGCGCAACTTCGCGCACGGACTCGCGCTCAGCGTGAGCGCGAACCAGAACCTGGACGACCACGGCGACCGCTCGGTCTACCTCAACCTGACGCTCAGCCTCGACGGCGGCCTGTCCACCTATGGCTCGGTCGCGGAGTCGAAAGGCGCGAAAACCTATGCGGCAGGCGTCCGGCACACAGCCCGTGCCGATACCGAGTGGAGCTGGAACGTTCAGGGCCAGAGCTCGGAGTCGCAGCGCACCAGCGCCAGCGCGCAGGCCAACCGAAGCTTCCAGTCCATGGACCTCAACCTCGGCGTCAACAGTGCGGGATCGGACCAGAACGCCTATGCGGGCGCCTCCGGATCCGTCGTCCTCATGGGCGGCGGCCTGTTCACCTCGCGCAGGCTGTCCGACGGATTCGCCATGGTCTCCACCAGTGGCATGCCCGGCGTGCCGGTCAAGAGCGAAAACCAGCCAGTGGGCGTGACCGATGCCAACGGCCGGCTGCTGGTGCCCCGCCTGCGATCCTATCAGCACAACAAGATTACGATCGACCCCCTCGGGCTGCCCGTCGATGTGCGCGTCGACAAGGTCAACAAAGATGCCGTCCCCCGTCACGGCTCGGGCCTGAACATCGAATTCAAGATCGAGCGCGTGCAGGCCGCGACATTGATCCTGCACGACGCCGCCGGCCAGGTCGTCCCCATGGGCGCCCAAGCCACCCTGAACGACGACCCGCAAACCGCCGGATGGGTGGGTTACGACGGCCGCCTCTACCTCGAGGGCCTGCGGGCCACGAACCGCGTGGTCGTCCAGCACCAGGGCGCGCAATGCACCGTACAGTTTCCCTATACCTACACGCCCGATACCCTGCCGGAAATCGGTCCGCTGGCCTGCACGCCATGACCGCGGACACCACCCCTTCACCCGAATATCGCGACGGATCGACCCCCATGATGCCCCTCCTCGACACCCCATCATCGATATGAAAAACCTGATCCTCTTCTTGCGCGCGGGCCTGCTGGCGGCATTGCTGATGGCCATCGCCCCCCCCGCCAGCGCGGCGGATTGCAACGCCTACGCGGGCAACCTGCTCTTCGGCACCATCAGCCTGTTGAACGGCGGGGTAAAGGATGCCAACTCGACCATCAACTATGGATGCAGCGCAAGCCCCGGAGAGCGCGTCCTGCTGTGCATCAGCATGGGGGCGGACCCGGGCTCGGGGCTCTACGCTCCGCGGCGCCTGAACAGTTCGGGCAACTATATGGCGTTCAACCTGTACACGGACGCCAGCCGCTCGGCGATCTGGGGCAGCCGAGCCTCGAGCGGCGCGTATCCGCCCGTCCCCGTGGTCATCGACTTCTATGCGGGCGAATACTACAAGAAGGGGACGCTGACGCTATACGGTCGCGTCAATGCCACCGGCCAGACAGGCCTGCCCGCCGGCACCTACGACACGAACGCTATCGGCGGCTGGCCCATGTCGATCGACTACAAAGTCATCCCGACCTCCGCGCCCATCGATTGCGCCGCCGGGGGCATGGTCACAAGCAACTCCACGTACTACATCCAGGCGGTCGTCGTGAGTGAATGCCGGATCGACTCGTCGACCACCATGGATTTCGGGACGGTATTCATGAACCTGAGCCAGAACGTCGACAGCACCTCCACGATCACCGTGACCTGCAACGGCGGACAGTCTGGCAACGGCTACCATGTGCGGCTGGGCAACGGCCTGTACGCCAGCGGCCAGCAGCGCCGCATGCGCGGCTCGCTGGGCTATATCGCATATGAGCTGTACCGCGATCCCCAGCGCACCAACCGATGGGGTAACACCAACCAACAAGGTGTCGCTGGGACGGGAACCGGCCAGCCCCAGACCTTGACTGTCTACGGCCGAGTGCCGGCGCAGACGCCGCCCGGGCCAGACCGCTACGCCGATACGGTCGTCATTACTCTCAGCTATTGAGCGCGAATGCGGGTTTCCCGCCACCGCACCACGAGACAACAGTGCTATATTGACCATATATGTCAGCCAATACATCCCAAGGGAACAGAACGGGCCCGTCCAGGGCTCGAGCGCCGCTCGCCGCGCTGGCCGGTCTCGCGCTGGCGGCCTCGGCCTTCGCCAACCCCTCGTTCGAGGCTCGCATCACCATCCAGTCGCAGTGCAGCATCCAGCCGCTGTTCGGCAAGACCGCCGTCCAGACCACCGTCGTCTGCCAGCCCGGCGTCACACCCTACCAATCACTCGCCATCCTCCTGGACGGCGATGAGGGGCAAGCGCCGTTCGCGACCGATGCCCAGGCCCCGGGCACCCTCGATCCAGCGACCCTGGCGCCATTCCAGCCACGCCAGGCCAAGGCCATCTCCCCGCCGTTTTCCAACGTGACCGCCCAAAGCAAACTGCTCTATGTCATCTTCTGAGCGGTCGGCACCGGCGACCGGCCGGTCCGGTCGCCAGACCTCCCCTCCTAGAGACCACACATGTCCTCCGGCACTACGCTGCACCAACGCGTCCAGGGCGCCCTGATCGGCGCCTTTGTGGGCGATGCCCTGGCCCTCGGGCCCCACTGGTACTACGATCTCGACGCCCTGCGCGCGGACTACGGCGCCTGGATCACCGACTACACCGACCCGCGGCCCGGGCGCTATCATGCGGGCTTGAAGGCCGGTCAGTCCTCCCAGGCGGGGTATCTGCTCGAGCTCACACTGCGTTCCCTGGTCGAGCGCGAAGGCTATAACGAGGGCGATTTCTGCCGGCGGATGGATGCGGACCTGTTTTCGCGCATCGACGGCACACCGCAATCGGGGCCGGGCGGCTATACCAGCCAATCCATCCGCGAGGCCTGGCGGCTGCGGCGCCAGGGCCAGCCCTGGGGGCGGGTGGGCGGCCTTGCGGACAACACCGAGGCCGCCGAGCGGGCATTGGCGATTGCCGTGCGCTACGCACTGCAGCCCGGCGCGCTGGCCACCCACGTGGGCGCCAACACCGCGCTGACCCAGGTCGATCCCACAGTGGCGGCGATGACCGTCGCCTACGCCAGCGTCCTGGGCCTGCTGGTGCGTGGCGAAACCTTGGACGAACGAACGTCGGGGACACTGCTGGACCTGGTCCGCGCAGGCATCCTGCCCTTCCACACGGTGACCTCGGCGGGCGAGGACGTCCCGCCCCCGGGCTCCGAGGCGCCCCGCCGGGCCGGCCAGTTCGCCTCGCCCGACGCCCTGCTCACGGCCTCGAACATCGCGCGCGCCGCCGGCGACCCCGACGTGCGCATCGAGCCGCCCTGGAAGGTCTCCCTGGTCTACGGGATGCCCTGCGCGGTCTACCACCAGTTTCCCGCCGCCTACTATCTGGCGGCCCGTTTCCAGGGCGATTTCGAGCCCGCTGTGCTGCACGCGGTCAATGGCGGCGGCCAGAATCAGGCCCGCGCCATGCTGACCGGCGCGCTGTGCGGTGCGATCGGCGGCCTGCAAGCAATCCCCGGCCGCTTCATCGAGGGCCTCGAGGCCGGATCCGAGCGCCTGGCGCTCGCGGATCGGCTGGTGCGACAAATGGACGAGGCGACTAGCGCACCGGCAGGAAATTAAAAAACAGCAGGCCCTGCAGGTAATTGATGCCCACGCGGCGCAGGTTTTCGTCCAGCAGTTCAGCCACCAGATCGAGGCAGCCGATGATCCGGCCGAACTCGCGTTCGAAGCTCAGATTGGCCGCGCCGACACCGATCTCGTTGGACAACAGCAGCGGCCGACCCGCGGCGTCTCGGCGGGTCGCGAGCATCCAGGCGGCAATCTCGACGTTGCGCGCGGCATTGAAGACCTTTTGCCCCTCGGGCGCATCGGCGACGTAGAAGCGCAGCTTGCCGCCATGCGCGGTAATCAGCATGTCCGCCAAGCCCAGGACATAGGCTGCGACCCGATCACCCTCGTAGTCCGGGTCCATCGCGACCGAGAGCACCTCGATGTCCCGCAAGCCCTGCAAATCAATGGGCACCGTGCCGGCACGGATCCCCTTGCGCCCGTGGTCCAGGGCAGCCTGCAGATCGGCGAAACCACCCTTGCGCCACTCGGCGGGATTGCGACGGTAAAGTTTTTCCAACAGGCGGTCCAGGCTGTCGAGATTGTCGCGCATCGCCATGGTGAGGGTGCGATTGAAATCGGTCTGCCCCAACTGGTCGAATGACATGGCCTCGCCCTGCGGACCGCCACGTGGCGCGGGCGAGGTCGTGCACGCCGACAAGCACAGCATCAGGATGAACGCAAGCCCTCGCAGGCCACGCATCAGTACTGCAGCTCCGGATCTATCATCCCCGAAACGGGCTCGCCGCGCTGAAAGGCCTGGATCTTGGCCGAGATCTGGCGCACAGTCTGCCCCACCAGGCTGGCGCCAGCGATGTGCGGCGTGATCTGCAGGCGCGGATGCGCCCAAAAAGGGTGGCCGGGAGGCAACGGTTCCTGGGCGAACACATCCAGCGCGGCGCCCTCGAGCAGGCCGCCGTCCAGCGCGGCGAGCAGGTCGTCCTCGACCAGGTGGCGCCCGCGTGCGATATTGATCAGATACCCATGAGGCCGCATCCGCTCGAAGACCCGGCGACAGAGGATGCCCTCGGTCTGGGCCGTGAGGGGCAAAATGTTGACCAGCACGCGGGTGCGACCAAGAAACGCGGACAGACCCTCGTCCCCGCCATACCCCTCGATGCCCTCGGGCGCGCGGCCCGAGCGCGACCAGGCGGCAACCGGATACTCGAGGGCCGCGATGGTCCGTGCCACGCGCGCGCCCAACACCCCCGCGCCCATGATGCCCACCGGCCAATCCTCGCGCACGATGTCATCCAGACGCTGCCAGCGGCCCTGCGCCTGAAATTGCGCATAGCGTCCGAACCCGCGCGCGGCCCGCAACAGGAAATGCAGGACGTACTCGGCCATTTGCACCGCCATGCCGCCATCCTCGAGGCGCACGATCGGCACGTGGGCGGGCCGCCCCGGCATGCGCAGCAACGCGTCCACGCCGGCCCCCAGGGTGAACACGATCCGCAGGCGCGGTTCACGCTCGAACAGGTCGGCCGGCGGATTCCAGACCAGCGCGATCTCAGCGCCGCCGGCGGCTGATCCATCCCCCCAGGCACGCACTCGCATGCCCGGCAGCGCCTCCTGGAAAGCGCACACCCAATCCTCGGGCTGGGTTTCGCTCTGGGATGCAAAGACGACCTCCATCGAATACTCCTTTTTCCGGCGAAACAGATCGCCACGTTTGCATACCTCGCCGTATGCCCGGCGGCGATGCGCGGTGCTAATATGGATCGAGGAAAAACATCAATATACTCGACAGCCCGGGGAGGATCGCATGATCTGGCTCGACCACGCAATGCTCGCCAGGCGACTGGCCGGCCTCACCCGTCGCATCGCCGCACGCACCCGGCCCTGGACCGAGTATCGCCCGGGCCATCATCTCGGACGGCTGAGGAATGTATCCCTGTTCGTGGGCGAATGGCTGCGCGGGCCGGGGTCCGTGGGCGCCGTGTGTTCCAGTTCGCGCTGGCTGGCGCGGGAACTCGCGAGCCACGCCCCGATCGGCGAGGGCCTCGTGGTCGAACTCGGGGCGGGAACGGGCATCGTGACCGAAGCTCTGCTCGAACGAGGCATCTCGCCCGGGCGCCTGATTGTCGTCGAACGCTCGGAAGCATTCTCCGGGCACCTGCGGCGCCGCTTCCCGGGCGTCACCGTCATCTGCGGGGACGCTGCCCAGTTGGGTACCCTCCTACCCCAGGGCCTGCGCATCGATGCCCTGGTCTCAAGCCTGCCCCTCAGATCGGTGCCGCTCACCGAGCGGCACCGGATCATCGAACAATGGGAGCGCACGCTCGACCCGGACAGCGCGCTGATTCAGTTCACCTACGACATCCGGCCGCAGACGCGCACCTGTTCCTGCGACCAGGCCTTCGAGGTCCACGACAGTCGCATCGTCTGGGCCAATCTGCCGCCGGCCCGCGTGCTGCTGGCACGGCATGCGGGACGGCGGCAACCGCCTCAATGAGCCTCCTGATCAGCAGGAACAGGCTGTTGACGAACAACAACAGCCAACCCATCCTGTGACCACAGGCACCATCGCCCCAGGTCAGGAAGCGCAAGAAGAATCGCCTGACCAGGGGGCAAAGGCATCTGCTACCGCGCCCCTGCCGCCAGGGCAGTCTCGCAGCACCAGCGTCAGCAGCACCCGAGCTTTGCGGCCGTCGAGGCAGCCCGACGTCAACAAGCCACGGCGCTGCAGATCGATCTCGCTGCCGGGAAATCCATAGGTGCCGGTCAGCGTATCACCCACTCCGATGCGCGAGGCGAGGATCACCGGCATGGTGCGGGCGGCTTCTTCCAGGCTTTCCGCCATGCCCAAGGAGACGTGGCCCCCGCCGGTGGCTTCCACAACCAGGCCATCGAACCCACCCGCCAGGAGCAGTGCGCGCACCTGTTCACCATTGTCGCCCAAGCCGGCAGCCACCAGCGCCACCTGCGCCTGACGGCCTCCCCCGGCGAGCGCAAGCCCCGGCATACGGGGCGGACGCAGCGCCAGGCGGAAGCGGCCCTCGGCCACCCAGCCGATACGTCCACTGGCTGGCGATTCAAAGGCATCCGTGCGACTGGTGTGCATCTTGCGAACGAATCGCGCCGCATGCACCTCATCGTTCATGACGACCAGGCAACCCAGCCCGCGGGCCGCATCGCTGATCGCGACCTGAACCGAGGCCAGCAAATTGGCCGGCCCGTCGGCCCCCGCCACTGTGGGATTGCGCATCGCGCCGGTGACGACAACCGGGGCGTCGATATCGAGCAAGCGGTCAAGCGCGAACGCGGTTTCCTCGATCGTGTCGGTGCCCTGGGTGATGACGAAGCCACGCCAGCCGGCGGCATCGAGCTCGGCGATGGTCTGTGCGAGCGCCTCGATGTCTTCGAACTGCAGTTGAGCGCTGGGCAATTGACGGAACGAGCGTGCCTCGATCGCGGCGATCCGCTTGAGCTGTGGCACGGCGGCAACGAGCGCGTCGCCTGAGAGCGTGGGTACAACCCCGCCTTGATCGCTCTCGGTCATCGCAATGGTGCCGCCGAGGGAAAGGATGATCACCGAAGGCAAATTCATGAAAACCTCTGTATAAGACATTTCAAGGTGGGTCCGAAGAGCCCACCGTCTGGAGCAGGATCGGCGTGCGACCGCCGTGCGGCGGCCAGCACACTGGGTGGCGCCAATGACCCTGCTAACGAAATACGTGCTCGATAGAGCTCACACAGTCGACCAACAGCCGGGTGACCTGTTTTTGCCGGCTGTCCATCATGCGGTCACCGATGGACGCCACAAAGACCGATGCCACCGGCGCACGGCCGCGGTCGTGCACGGTGCGCCCGATCGCCGTCACGTCGAGGGCCGCGTTGCCGGCATCGATTGCAATGCCACCGCGGCCACGCGCGTCGTCTATGGATTTCAGTATGCGTTCCGGCGTGGTCTGATACGCCTGCAGGCGGGGCTCCACGGCTTGGAGCACCAGGTGAATCTCGGCATCGCTCATGGATGCCAGAATCGCGAGCCCGCCGGCCCCGACACCTAGAGGGTGGCGATCGCCTTCGGTCCGCGTCATGGTCTGGATGGGATAGTTGCCCGCTATCCGGCTGAGGCAGATCGATTCGTGCCCGCTGCGTCCGACGAGAAAGACCATGTCGCCCGTCGACTGCGCGAGGGTCTGCAGATACGGCTGCGAGACCTCTCGCAGATTGGTTCCGGGCAGCGCCACCAGGCCCAATTCGTAGATCAGGGGCCCGAGCCGGTAGCCCCGAACCGGATCGCGCACCGCCAGGCGTTCCAGCACGAGCCGCTGCAGCAATCGCTGGGCCGTCGATTTGTCGAGGGAAGCCATCTTGGCGATGTCTACCAGGCGCAGGCTCTGGTTGTGGCTCGAGGCAATGATCCTCAGCAACAGCGCGGCGCGCCCGACCGTCTGAGCGGGCGGCTGCGCAATGGATTTGGAAGCAGGCAGCATGTGTCAATGGCGCAATTCGCGGAACGAGAGACGGGCGGGCGCGGGCGGTGCCCCCGCACGGAAGTCGCTCACCGTCGCCGCATAGTAGTCGTACTGTCATGGAACCACAATTCGGCATTTTGCCAAAATATTACTCGCCAAGTCAGAACAGCAGATCGCGAAGCCATAGTGTGGATCCCGGGACGTAGGTCACGATCACAAGCGACACCAGCATCAGCAGCAAGAACGGCAACACCGCCTTGAGCGTTTCCTTGTAGCTGAGCTTGAATGTCGCCATACCGACGAACAGGTTCATTCCGAACGGCGGGCTGATCATTCCGATCGCGAGGTTCATGGCGACGACGGCACCCAGGTGGACAGGATCGATCCCCACCTTCAGGGCCGCCGGCATGATCAAGGGCGTCAGGATGATGATGGCCGAGTTCACATCGACCAGCATCCCGGCGAACAGAAATATCAGGTTGATCACCAGAAGCACCGTCACCGCGCTGTCGAAGGCGCCGATGTTCGCGACCAACTGCGGCACCTGCTGGAGCGTCAGATACCAGGTCAGCAAAGAGCCGCCGACGATCAGGATCATCACCATCGCGATCACTTTCGACGACGAGCGCGCGATCGAAACCAGGGCCGCCCAGTTCAGGCGTTTGTAGACGTAGATTTCGACGAGCACCGCGTAACCAACCGACACTGCGGCCGCCTCGGTGACCGTCGTGATTCCCCCATAGATCCCGCCCAATATGATCAGGGGAAACAGGATCGCCAGTGATGCGCGCCGCGCTGCCGCCATCAGCCCCTCGAGACTGAATTTCTGATCATTGCCCAGGCCGCGCACGCGGACATAGACCAGCGTGAAGGCGATCAGAATGATGGCAAAGACGATGCCTGCGGCAAGCCCCGTCAGGAAGGTCTGCGCGATCGACTGGTTGGCCTGCAGCCCGTACAGGATGATGGCGACGCTGGGCGGGATGAGCATCGACAAGGTGGCGCCGGACAAAATGAGCCCCAAGGCGAAGCCCCGGCTATACCCGCGCTTCAAGAGCACGGGATACGCGATCGGGCCGATGCTGACGATCGCGGCCACGCCGACCCCTGAAATGGCGCCGAAAAGCATCATGGTCATGATCGTCGCAATCGCCATTCCGCCCGGAATATGGCCAATGGCCGCTTCCATCAGGGCAACGAGCCTGTCCGCGATTTCGCCGCCCGCGATGATGTCGGCCGCGAACATGAACAAGGGCACGGCCAGCAAGGCGGGAATCGAAACGCCATTGATCGCGTGCTGCACGACCGCCACGGGCGGCATGCTCATGCCGAACCAGGTCAAGCCGGCGATCGCCGGCAGCAACAGGGATATGAATATCGGCAGTGACATCAACAGCAATATCACGACCGCGAAAATTACGCCTGGGAGAGCCATTTTGTATTCCTTTTCACTATACGTCCGCCGTTATTCTTCTGACGGATCATCCTGCTCTTGAATGCCCGGATAGCTCTCCGGTTTGCCCATGATCACGCCCCAGCCCAGCACCAGCGCGTTGCACAGCATCAAAAGCATTGCAGCCGTCACAAAAGCATAGATGTAGCCCTGGGAAATCCCGAGGGTCGCCACCTCGCCCCCCCTCATGTACAACTGATAGGCCAGTTGGGCACCATGCCAGACGAAGAAACAACTGATGGCAGTCGCCGCAGCCGCCGTCAAGAAGCCAATCAGGCGGAGCAGCCCGCGCCGCTTTTCCACCATCCGCAAGAAAAAGTCGACGCTGACGTGGCCGTAATGAAGGATGATCACGGCTGAGCCAATGAACGTGATCCATATCATGAAGTAGACGGCGAGCGTCTCTGTGCCGATGAACGACTGGCGGACCACATTTCTGGCGAACACATTCACGAGCATGAGCCCGCTCAAAGCCAGCAGGGCGAGAGCCGCAGTCAGCTCCGCTATATTGTTAATGCGTTTCATGATGGAAAGTCTCCGCCTCAAACCTTTACTTGATACCCATCTTCTTGAACTCGTCCTCGAACTTGGCCGCCAATTCCGCGCCCTTCGGCCCGACCATGTCGACGTAGTAATTCTTGACGGCGGGCTCGAGGACATTCTTGATCGCGGAGATTTCCTCGGGCGTGAGGTCCACGATGGTGGTTCCGGATGCCCTGATCTTGGCGAGGTCTTCCTGGATCAACTTCTCGTTCACCTCGAATGCTTTCTTCCCGCCTTCCGCCACCGCGGCCCGGATCTCGGAATGGCAGGCTTCCGGCAGCTTGTCCCAGAAGATCTTCGAGATGGCGAACACCTGATCCAGGATCCCGTGGTTCGTCATCGTGATGTACTTCTGCACCTCGTAGAACTTCATGTTGTATATCAGCGGGATCGGGTTGTCCTGCCCACCGATGGTGCCGCTTTGCAATGCAGAGTACGTATCGCCGAAGTTCATCGACACATTCTGCATCCCCAGCAACTCATTCTGCTTGTGCAGGACCTTGGACGGCATCACCCGCACAATCAGCCCCTTGAAATCGGCTGGCGTGCGCAAGGCCTTGTTGGAAGTCCAGTTCTTGTAGCCGGTATGCCAGACGCCGGGCACGATGAAGCCGTGGGGCTCCGGCACCTTCAGCAGATCGGCCATGGCTTGGCTCTCGTAGACCTTCAGCAGATCATGGGGATCCGAGGGCCAGAAATACGGAAGGTCCAATATACCCATCAACGGCTCATAGGGAACCAGCGGCGCCGCCGGTGCAATCATCACCTCGACGCCCCCCAGCTGAACCTGTTCCCAGATCGACTCGCTTCCGCCCAACTGGTCGGAAGGGAAGACCTGGACCTTGATGTCGCAGGTCTTGCTTTTGTTCAGGATATCGGCGACGAGGTTCGCCCCCTGATCGCGCGGATCACCCGGCGCGGCGGAGTGCGAAATCTTCATGGTGTGCTTTGCCGCGTACGCCGCCGGCGCGAACGCAAGCATGCCTGCCAGGCACGTGGCCAGTCCGGTCTTGATGAATTGATGCATGGCGATCTCCAAAGCCAAAGGTTGTGTGACTACAGGGTTGCTCTCGTTCGCCCTTCAGGCGGTTCGGTCAAGCTCGGGGATAGCAAGCGAGAGCCGCTGTCGACTCCGCAACATCGTGGATGCGTTTCATGACAGCGGCTCATCATTCACACCGTTACTCGATGCCCATCTTCTTGAACTCGTCCTCGAACTTGGCCACCAGTTCCGCGCCCTTCGACCCGACCATGTCGACGTAGTAATTCTTGACGGCGGGCTCGAGGACATTCTTGATCGCGGAGATTTCCTCGGGCGTGAGGTCCACGATGGTGGTCCCGGATGCCCTGATCTTGGCGAGGTCTTCCTGGATCAACTTCTCGTTCACCTCGAATGTTTTCTTCCCGCCTTCCGCCACCGCGGCCCGGATCTCGGAATGGCAGGCTTCCGGCAGCTTGTCCCAGAAGATCTTCGAGATGGCGAACACCTGATCCAGGATCCCGTGGTTCGTCATCGTGATGTACTTCTGCACCTCGTAGAACTTCATGTTGTATATCAGCGGGATCGGGTTGTCCTGCCCACCGATGGTGCCGCTTTGCAATGCAGAGTACGTATCGCCGAAGTTCATCGACACATTCTGCATCCCCAGCAACTCATTCTGCTTGTGCAGGACCTTGGACGGCATCACCCGCACAATCAGCCCCTTGAAATCGGCTGGCGTGCGCAAGGCCTTGTTGGAAGTCCAGTTCTTGTAGCCGGTATGCCAGACGCCGGGCACGATGAAGCCGTGGGGCTCCGGCACCTTCAGCAGATCGGCCATGGCTTGGCTCTCGTAGACCTTCAGCAGATCATGGGGATCCGAGGGCCAGAAATACGGAAGGTCCAATATACCCACCAGCGGCTCATAGGGAACCAGGTTCGCGGCGGGTGCAATCATCACCTCGACGCCCCCCAGCTGAACCTGTTCCCAGATCGACCCGCTTCCGCCCAACTGGTCGGAAGGGAAGACCTGGACCTTGATGTCGCAGGTCTTGCTTTTGTTCAGGATATCGGCGACGAGGTTCGCCCCCTGATCGCGCGGATCACCCGGCGCTGCGGAGTGCGAAATCTTCATGGTGTACTTTGCCGCATACGCCGCCGGCGCGAACGCAAGCATGCCTGCCAGGCACGTGGCCAGTCCGGTCTTGATGAATTGATGCATGGCGATCTCCAAAGCCAAAGGTTGTGTGACTACAGGGTTGCTCTCGTTCGCCCTTCAGGCGATTCGGTTGACGTGAGGCACCGACCATTCTTCGACCTTCTTCGGCTCGAGGACGGGGTCGCCGAGGAAGGGTGTGGACAGGCAATACAGCCCGGAGTGTGTCGCCACCCAGATCAGGCGCCGGTCCCACTCGATGAACACGGCCTCGGTCGTGCCGCGACGCCAGCTCATGTAGTCCGAGATCTCGCCATCGCGCGGCGGGACGAAGTACGCCACTTCCTTGGGTGCGGTGGGTTCCGAGATGTCGTACAAGCGGATGCCCGCATTCAGGTATGACATGGCGACGAGGTTGGGCTGAGCCTTCCCGGGGGCGATCCAATGCTGCATCACCCGTGAGCTGAACCGCCCGCGTGCCATTGCAAAATCCTTGTAGGGCGCGTCGGGATGCGGCATTGGCCGGGGAAAGAGTCCAATGATCCGGGGGTTTGCCGGATCCTTGACATCGATGACGTACGGCAGGTGAAAGGGCTCGCGACAATCGGCCTCGAGCGCTTCCGGCAGCGCGATGACCAGGTTCTGCAGTTGGGGGTGCTCTGTGGCGGATGCTCCCGCGACCGGCACGACATGGTGATATGGGATGCCGCCAATGGCTTCCAGGGGATGGGCCACCTTCCCGTACACCTTCGGGTTCTTGATGTCGGACAGGTCGTGCACATAGAAGCCGAAATGCCCCCAACCGCCATAGCCCACCGTGCCGCCATCCTCGACCCGCACGGGCACGATGCACGGCGTGCGGTTGCAGGTCCAGGAACACTGGTCGCCGGCAAACGGGTAGGTGCTGCGATACAGTTCTTCTTCTTCGAGCCGCTGGCCAGGGACCCACCAGCGCGAGACCTCCTTGACGGCGGCCGGGTCGGACATGTCGACGATCATGAGCGCATGGCTATTGACGCGCTCGGAGCTCTCCATCCGCAGTTGGTCGTCCCAGCCGCAGGCGAGATAGGCGTACTTGCCCCCATCATAGAAGGACAGATGCACCCCGTTCCCATTGCTTCCGGTGGCGAACTCATCCAACAGCACCGGCTTTTCCGGATTGGTGACGTCATAGGTCTTGATGCCACGAAAGCCAGTGTACGATGTCGCCTGCTTGCGGTATTCAGGGTGATATTTGCCCCGAGGATATTCGATGGTGCCCGGCGTCAGCGGAATCTGGTGAGCGACAATGCGAATCCATTTTTTCAAGCGCTCGTTGTATATGCAGCTCTGGAACGGCGCCAGGCCGTCTTCCTTGATGACCGTGGGCGCCTTGGGTTCCGTGATGTCGATCCAGCCGCCCTCGAAGGCAAGCATGCGGCGCTGGCCTTCGGTCCACATGCACGCATGTTCGTCTCCAAAGAAATCGACCTTGATGGATGGGTAGAACCCGATGATCTCCATGGATGAGATATATTGATTGCGGTCGAGATAATCCAGGGCGCCAGCGGGCAGCCGCATGGGCACGGCGCCTCCCCCCTGCATGACGCCATGGATGGCGGGGTTTACCGGTGAGTTCTTGTCGTGCTCAGTTGACATGTCGTGCTCCTCAAATGGTGATGAATGCGACTTCAGCTCTGTTGCGCCTGCGAGCGATACCACTCGAGCATCTCGGCGCCCGTCATCGGGACGACGCCTTCATGCCCGAGGATGTAGTCCAGGAGTTGCTCCAGATACTTGATGCGGTGCGGCACCCCGGTCAGGAAGGGATGGATCGAGATGGACATCACACGGACCGAGTCGGCGCTTTCCTGGTACAGGCGGTCAAACTGGTCCTTGCCACGGCGCCAGATCTCGTCTGAGGGCTGGAGCTGGACCGCGCTGATCACGACGTCATTGATCTCGACCGGGTATGGCAGCGCGGTCATGGTTCCGGTGCGGGTGTTGACCGGCACTGGCTGATCATCCAGAACCCAGTTGGCCACGTACTCGATGCCCGCCTCGGCAAGCAGATCGACCGTTTCATCGGTTTCGGTCAGGCCCGGGCTCTCCCAGCCACGCGGCGCCTCGCCGGTGAATTCCTTGATGGCCTCGATCGTCTTCCGTATGGCCTCGCCTTCATCTTCCATCGTGTGCATCGGCGCCTGCACATAGCCGTGGCCCATGAACTCCCAGCCAGCATCGCGGGCGGCTTCACAGGCTTCTGGATAGACGGCGCAGGCACTGCCGTTGACGGCAAGCGAGGCCTTCAGGCCGCGGCTGCGCAATGCGTCGAGATAGCGCCAGAAGCCGACGCGCATGCCGTATTCATGCCAGGCCCAGTTCGGGACGTCAGGCAGCATGGGTTGGCCCATGGGCGGCGGAAGGATCACACGCGGCATCGGTCTTTCCGGGCGCCAGTTCTCGATGTTGACGATAACCCACAAGATGATTTTTCCGCCGTTCGGCAGGCGCAGTTTTTTTCTCTTATGTATCGGCTCATAAGGAACACGTGCCCGGACACTGCTTCCTGCCTTCGACATCTCACTTCTCCATCAATAAAAAGCCCGCGAGCCAAGGAAACGGCTCAGCGGTGTCGTATGGGGATCATCCTAGGGCCCGGCTTTTGCCGTGTCAATCAACAGATCGAATTTATCTCATTTAATGAGAATATTAGGGATAATCCCCTATATGTGCTTCGTTGAAGCAGTTATTCTCCTTTATTACTGATATTGAAGGAATATATTGAGGAATTAGGCATTGCTCATCGCATTGAATCCTTCCTTGAATCCCAGGAGCCACAAAATAAAGAATCAATTAATGAGAATTTAAGATTGTATTTGAAAGAGGCTCGGACTATCATGGCGTCCGAGCCCCACTGCGGGAATCCGGGAAGATCGTCGATGCCAAGAAACGCCATAGCAGGCGGACTGGCGATTGGGGCGCTAGTGCTCCTCGCCTTCAACCTGCGCCTCATTTTTCCGAGTCTGTCCGTTCTCCTGCCGGAAATCACCCGGACGAGCGGGATCTCCGCCGCAACGGCCGGGTACGTTACGGCACTGCCCATGATCTGCCTGGGCGTGTTCGCACCGATCGCACCGATCTGCGTGCATCGCTTCGGCATCGAGCGCACCCTGGTCGTCGCCCTGCTGGGCCTGACCGCCGGCACGGCGCTGCGGGGCTTCCACGGCCTGCATGGGCTGGTGCTAGGGTCCCTGCTGGCCGGCGCCTGCATCGCGGTCTGCAATGTATTGCTGCCGGTCCTGGTCCGGCGCGATTTCAGCGGCCGGGTTGCGCTCGTTACGGCGCTCTACGTGACGTCGATGAACCTAGGATCGGCCGCGGCGGCGGCACTGACGATCCCCCTGATCCGCGCGCTGGATCTCGCCTGGAGCAGCGGTCTGGCACTATGGGCGCTGCCCGTCGCCCTGGCCAGCGCCCTCTGGCTGCCATGGCTCAAGAGGCGGCCAGATCGCCGCGGCGGAACGTATGCCTCCGGCGATGTCTGGAGAAACCGGCTGGCCTGGCAAGTCACCATCTACATGGGCCTCCAATCATCGATGGCCTATACGGTCCTGGGCTGGATGGCGCCGATCCTGCGTGAGCGCGGCATGGATCCGGCCACCGCGGGCCTGGTGACCTCGGCTTGCATCGTCGCGAACCTGGCGGGCAATCTATTGGCGCCCGCCGTGATCAAGCGGGCGCCTGACCAGCGGCTGTTGAGCCTGGCCCTCGCACTGGCTTGCGGCTTGCCGCTGACCGGCCTGCTGATAGCCCCGGTGGCCTGGGCGTTCCCGCTCTCGCTGGTCCAGGGGCTTGCTCAGGGCGCGACGTTCTCGACCGTGTTGACGATCATCGTGTTGCGCTCGCCCAATACCGAGACCGCCACGCTGCTTTCGGGCATGACCCAGAGCGCCGGCTACACGATCGGCGCTCTCGTCCCTTTGCTCATCGGCCTGATCCACCACTGGACCGGCAGCTTCACCGGCGTGCTGTGGCTGCTCGTGTTCGTGACCCTGGGCACGGCACTGTCGGGATGGTCTGCGGGGCGGAACCGGTATGTGGTGCTTCCCGGGGGATCTTCGCCTGCGGTCTCAACTCCGCATTGAGCCCACTGCCCACCCAGCGGACCGTGGCCACTAACGGATCAGGCCCGCCACACTGTCCGCAAGGGGCTGGGCCGCTTCCTCGCTCAAGGCCAAGCGGGTCTGGCCGACGCCTCGTCGCGCCCCCCCCCCCCCAACAAGGCATTGGGCAGGCTGTAGCCATCTCCAGGCCCAACCTGGATGAATACAACCTACCGACAATCCACACCTGGGCGCCCATGGTGATCACGGTCCTCCGTTTATAAGGGAGGACCGGTTTTTGCGCATGGCCCCTGAGTTGGTGTATGATTTCGTTCTTCGCAAAAACGCGATGGGCTGTTAGCTCAGTTGGTAGAGCAGCGGACTCTTAATCCGTCGGTCGGGCGTTCGAGCCGCCCACAGCCCACCAGGGATATACGCAAAAACGCCAGTCTTTCGGACTGGCGTTTTTTCTTTTCCGGCGTCTTTCAGCCGTCGCGGGGGCTCTCAGATGCGGGCCGCCAGCTCGGCCGCCAGGCCGATGTAACTGCGCGGTGTCAGCGCAAGCAGCCGTGCCTTGGGTTCGGCCGGCAGGTCCAGGCCCTGGATGAACTCGCGCAAGGCCTCCTCGGTGATGCCCTTGCCACGCGTCAGCGCCTTTAGCTGCTCGTAGGGCTGCGGCAGGCCATAGCGCCGCATGACCGTCTGCACTGGCTCGGCGAGAATCTCCCAGCACCGATCGATGTCCTCGTCGATCGCGGCGGCGTTCAGTTCGAGCTTGCTCAGGCCGCGCAGGCACGCATCGTAGGCGACCAGGCAATACCCCAGCGCCACCCCGAGGTTGCGCAGCACCGTCGAGTCGGTCAGGTCGCGCTGCCAGCGCGAAACCGGCAACTTCTCTGACAAGTGGCGCAGCACCGCGTTGGCCAGGCCCAGGTTGCCCTCGGAATTCTCGAAATCGATGGGATTGACCTTGTGCGGCATCGTTGAGGACCCGACCTCGCCCTCTTTCAGGCGCTGCTTGAAATAGCCGAGGGCAATGTAGCCCCAGACATCGCGGTCGAGATCGAGCAAAATGGTGTTGGCGCGACCGATGGCATCGAACAGGGCCGCCATCCAGTCGTGCGGCTCGATCTGGATCGAATAGGGATTCTGCGTCAGGCCCAGGCCGCCCAGAACATCGGCGCTGAAGGCCGGCCAATCCATGTCGGGATAGGCCGCCAGATGCGCGTTGTAGTTGCCCGTGGCCCCGTTCATCTTGGCCAGCGGTTCGACGGCGCGCACCGCGGCGAGCGCGCGCTCGAGCCGCGCGGCGACGTTGGCGAACTCCTTGCCCATGGTGCTGGGCGTGGCCGGCTGCCCGTGCGTGCGCGACAGCAGGGGCTGGGTGGCATACGCGCAGGCGAGCTCGCGCAGGCGCGCCAGCACGGCCTCGAGTTGCGGCACGATGGCCCGATCCCGCGCGCGGCCCAGCATGAGCGCATGCGAGGTATTGTTGATGTCCTCCGAGGTGCAGGCAAAGTGGATGAACTCCGCCGCGCGCGCCAGCTCCTCGTGATCGGCCACGCGCTCCTTCAGCCAGTACTCCACGGCCTTGACGTCATGGTTGGTGGTGCGCTCGATCGCCTTGATCCACGCCGCGTCGGCCTCGGAAAAATCCGCGACCAGCGCCGCCAACCGCGCACGCGCGTCGGCACTGAACGCGGGCAGCTCGGGCAGGCCGGCATCCGACAGGCCGATCAACCACGCGATTTCGACCTCGACCCGGTGTGCCATGAAGCCCGCCTCGGACAAGAGCGGCCTAAGGGCGTCGGCCTTGGCGGCATAGCGGCCGTCCAGCGGCGACAGAGCATTGAGCGTACTGAGCGAGGTGTCGATCTGCATGGGGAAATCACCAGTTGAAAATGCAGGCTGAATTCTAACATTCGCACGAGCCCCGTCTCCTCTGGCGCGGATATACCACAGAATCCCCGTCGAGACGCCACGAACCACGTCAAACGTGGCCAAACAGCCCCGCCCAGCCGATCGCCCCCCCCTGCTCCTGCTATACTTTCCAGGCCCGTGACTCCCTCGTTTTGCCATGAAATTGATCGGTACGCTGACCAGTCCGTACGTCCGTAAGGTACGTATCGTGATGGCAGAGAAAAAACTGGACTACGAGTTGGTCCTCGACGACGTCTGGGGCCCTGATTCCCAGGTGCCGGCACATAATCCGCTAGGCAAGGTACCCTGTCTGATCATGGACGAAAACGGCGCGCTGTTCGATTCGCGCGTCATCGTCGAATATCTGGACACGCTCTCGCCAGTTGGCCGGCTGGTCCCGCCATCCGGTCGCGAGCGCACCCAGACAAAGCTCTGGGAAGCCCTCGCCGATGGGGCCATGGACGCGGCCGTCACCGCCCGCCTCGAGCAGACCATGCGACTGCCCGCTCAACGCAGCCAGGACTGGATCGATCGCCAGTTGAACAAGGTCGCCGCCACGGTCGACCACATGGATGAGTTGCTGGGTGAACAGGCCTTCTGTACGGGCGTGAACCTGTGCCTGGCCGATATCGCTGTGGGTGCGGCGCTGAGCTACCTGGATTTCCGTTTTCCAGACATGAACTGGCGCGCCGGGCACGACAACCTTGATCGCCTGATGCAAAAACTCATGACGCGCCCGTCGTTCACGGGCACCCAATTCGCGGCGCCCAAATAAAACCCGGATTCGCGTGGGCCATCAGGCGTCGATGACGCCCCCGCCCAGGCACACCTCGCCGTCGTACAGCACGGCTGACTGACCGGGGGTCACGGCCCATTGATGCTCGTCGAAGGCCAGGCTGAATCCGTCATCGGCTTCGGGGCGCAACACACAGAGCGCATCGGACTGCCGGTAACGCGTCTTGGCTCCGTAACGTCCGGGCGTGGGCGCTTCGCCGGCGATCCAGCTCGCATCCCCGGCCTGCAGGGTCCGCGTCAACAACCAGGGATGGTCATGCCCCTGGACGACATACAGCGAATTTGTCCGCAAGTCTTTGCGTGCGACGTACCAGGCATCGGCCGTGCCGTCCTCGCGCTGCCGGCCGCGCACGCCGCCGATCCCCAGGCCCTTGCGCTGGCCCAGCGTGTAGAACGCCAGCCCCTGATGACGGCCCAGCTCGCGCCCGTCCGCCGTCAGGAGCGGCCCGGGCTTGGTCGGCAGGTAGCGGTTCAGGAACTCGCGAAAGGGCCGCTCGCCGATGAAGCAGATTCCCGTGGAGTCCTTCTTGCCCGCGTTGGGCAGGCCCAGCTCGCGGGCGATGCGGCGCACCTCGGTCTTGCGGATCTCGCCCAGCGGGAACAGCGTGCGGGCCAACTGATCCTGCCTGAGACGATGCAGAAAATAGCTCTGATCCTTGCTGGCATCCACGGCCTTGAGCAATTGGCTGCGGACGCCCGCGGGCGACTCGATGCGGCGCACCCGGGCATAGTGGCCCGTGGCGATGTAGTCGGCCCCGAGACTCATGGCATGGTCGAGGAAGGCCTTGAACTTGATCTCGGCATTGCAGAGCACATCGGGATTGGGCGTGCGGCCCGCGGAATACTCACGCAGAAACTCGGCGAACACCCGATCCTTGTATTCGGCCGCAAAGTTCACAGCCTCGAGGTCGACGCCGACGACATCGGCCACACTGGCCGCGTCCAGCCAATCCTGGCGCGCGGAGCAGTACTCGGTATCGTCGTCGTCCTCCCAGTTCTTCATGAACAGGCCGACGACCTCGAAGCCCTGCTGCTTCAACAACCAGGCCGAGACCGAGGAATCCACACCGCCCGACATGCCGACGACGACGCGCGCGCGCGTCGTGGAGCGTTCACCCATGGGTGATGGCCTCGTCGACGATCTCGATCCAGTGGCGCACCGGCGCCTGGGTGCCGCTTTGCAAATGCGTGATGCAACCGATGTTGGCCGAGACAATGTGCTCGGGCAGGGTCTCCTGAATCGCCTCGAGCTTGCGCTCGCGCAGCGCCTTGGACAGCGCCGGCTGGGTAATCGAGTACGTGCCCGCCGAGCCGCAGCACAGATGCGAGTCGGCAAAGGTCTGCAGATCGAAGCCCAGCTCGCCGAGCAGCCGCTCGGTCACCGCGCGCAGGCCCTGCCAGTGCTGCAGCGTGCACGGCGGATGAAACGCCGTGCGTCCCGGCGCGACGCGCATGCGCGCGCGCACCTCAGCGGCCATGGGTGCGAGGAACTCGGCCACGTCCCGGACGTGTTCGACCAAGCGCGCCGCTTTTTCGGCATACGCTGGATCGTGGCGCAGATGATGCGCGTACTCGCGCACCATTGCCCCGCAGCCCGAGGCGTTGATCACCACCGCCTCGACCTCACCTGACTCCAGCAGCGGCAGCCACGCATCCACATTTCGGCGCATCTGCGCTAGCGCCGCCTCCTGGGCATCGAGGTGAAAATTGATGGCCCCGCAACACCCCGAGCCGGTGGCAAATCGGGCCCCCACCCCGATCGCATCGAGCACCCGCATGGTGGCGGCATCGATCGAGGGCATCATGGCGGGCTGTACGCAATTGGACAGCATCAGGACCTGGCGCGTATGGCGGCGCGCATCGACGGGCAAGGCGCCCGCCGGGCGCGCGGCGGCAATCTTGGATTGGAGGACGGCCGGCAGCACGGGCCGCGCCAGGCGCCCGATCCGGTAGAGTGGCGCAAACCAGGGCGAGCCCAGCACCCGGCGCAGCGTCTCACGCAGCAGCCGCTCGCCCAGCGGCCGGCGCACTCGCTCGCTGACGATCTGGCGGCCGATGTCCACGAGCGCGCCATACTGTACCCCCGAAGGACAGGTCGTCTCGCAATTGCGGCAGGTCAGGCAGCGATCGAGGTGCTGCTGGGTGACCATTGTCGGCTCGGCCCCCTCGAGCACCTCCTTTATCTGGTAGATGCGCCCGCGCGGACTGTCGAGTTCATCACCCAGGAGTTGGTAGGTCGGACAGGTCGCCAGGCAAAAGCCGCAGTGCACGCAGCGGCGCAGAATCTCATCGGCCTCACGGCCCAAATCGGTGTCACGTGCCCAATCCGCAAGATTGGTTTGCATAGTCTGGCCTCAGAATTCCGGATATAAGCGATGGGGGTTGAACAGGCCCGCGGGGTCGAATTCGTGCTTCAGGCGCCGATGGATCTGCAGCACGCTGGCGGCCAGCGGGTGAAAGACCGCGTGCCCGCCGGTTTGGCCGTCATGGTGGTACAGACAGGCCGAGCCACCGACCGCCTGGGCGCGTGCGCGCACCTGGGCGCCGGCCTCCAGCGGCGCGGACACCCAGCGCAAGCCGCCCTGCCACTCGATGAGCGTCTCACCCAGCGCCAGCGGCTCGGTCGTCGGCGGTACCGCGAGGCGCCACAAGGGGCGCTGCGCAAAGAACGGGTGCGTCTGGTCGCGCAAGGCCTGCCAGAACGCCGCATCGGCCGCTTCGAGCACCTCGCCCCCGATTGCGGCGCTCGCCTGGTTGACGGCCGGTTCATTGCCCGAGAGGCGCACGTACAGCCGCCCGCCCTCGGGACCGTCGATCCAGGCGGTGGCCGACACCGGCAGGGGCTGCGCGCGCCAGCGCACGCACGAGGCCAGCGCCTGCGCCTGGTCGACCTCGAGCACGCGCGTCAGCTCGCGCCGGGGTAGCGGCATCACCTTCAGGGACACCTCGACGATCGCGCCCAGCACGCCCAGCGACCCCGCCAGCAGGCGCGAGACGTCGTAGCCCGCAACGTTTTTCATGACTTCGCCGCCAAAGCGCAGCACATTGCCATTGGCATCGAGCAGCCGCACGCCCAACACGAAGTCGGACAAGGGGCCGGCCGCCATCCGGCGCGGCCCCGACAGCCCCGTGGCCACGCAACCGCCCAACGTGCCCTCGGGCCCAAAGCGCGGCGGCTCGAAGGCCAGCATTTGGCCACGCTCGGCCAGCGCGTCCTCAATCTCGGCCAGCCGCGTGCCCGCGCGCGCGGTGATCACGAGCTCGGAGGGCTCGTAGCCGATGATGCCGTGATAGGGTGCGATATCCAGCCACAGGCGATCGGCCGCCGGCTCGAATCCTCGGGGCTCGCCATAGAACATCCGGGTCGCCCCGCCACGGATGAGCACGGGCCGCTGGGCAGCGCGCGCGGTGGCCACTTGATCGCAAAACTCGGTCAGCACGAAATCCATCATGAACGCCTTGCCGTGTGCGTACGGCACTAGAAACGTGGAAGATCGGCAAAGCGCAGCTCGCCGTTGTGGACATGCATCTTGCCGTACTCGGCGCAGCGCACCAGCGTCGGGATGAGCTTGTTCGGGTTGAGCAGGCCGTAGGGATCGAAGGCGCGCTTCAAGGCCGAGAACGCGTCGAGCTCCTCGCGCGTGAACTGGCTGCACATCTGGTCGATTTTCTCGATCCCCACGCCGTGCTCGCCGGTGATGGTACCGCCCACCTCGACGCATAGTTCGAGGATGGCCGCGCCGAAGGCCTCGGCACGCGCCACCTCGCCGGGCTGGTTGGCATCGAACAGGATCAAGGGATGCAGATTGCCATCGCCCGCGTGAAACACGTTCGCGCAGCGCAGCCCAAAGCGCTCTTCCATTGCCGCGATCTCCGAGAGCACCCGGCCCAGATGGCGCCGTGGAATCGTGCCGTCCATGCAATAGTAGTCGGGCGAGATGCGTCCGGCCGCCGGAAAGGCGTTCTTGCGCCCCGCCCAGAACCGCAGGCGCTCTGCCTCCGAGGCGGACGCCTGCAGCCGCGTGGCCCCAGCCTCGCGCAACAGCGCCTCGACGCGCGCCACCTCATCGGCCACCTCCTCGATCGTGCCGTCGGACTCGCACAGCAAAATCGCCTCGGCCTCCAGATCGTAGCCCGCCTGCACAAAGGGTTCGACCATGTGCACCGAGCGCTTGTCCATGAACTCGAGCCCTGCGGGGATGATCCCGTCGGCGATGACGCGCGCCACCGCCTGGCCGGCCGCCTCGACGCTGGCAAAGCTCGCCATGACCACCTGCGCGAGCTGCGGTCGGGGAATCAGCTTGACGGTCACCTCAGTGACCAGCCCCAGCATGCCCTCGGAGCCGATGAAGGCCGACAGCAGGTTCAGGCCCGGCGCATCCGGCGCCTCGCCCCCCAGCTCGATGATCTCGCCCTCGATGGTCACGACCCGCACCCGCAGCACGTTGTGCACGGTCAGTCCGTACTTCAGGCAGTGCACGCCGCCTGAGTTCTCGGCCACGTTGCCGCCGATCGAACAGGCGATCTGGCTGGACGGATCGGGGGCATAGTACAGCCCGTGCGCGGCAGCCGCCTCGGAGATCGCCAGGTTGCGCACCCCCGGACCCACCACCGCCACGCAAGCCTGATCATCGAGCCGGTGAATGGTGTTGAGCTTGGCCAGGCCCACCAGCACCCCCTGGGCATGGGGTGTGGCCCCGCCCGAGAGCCCGGTGCCCGCGCCGCGCGCCACCAGCGGCACGTTGAACGCCCGGCAGGCCCGCAGCACCGCCACCACCTGATCCTCGTTCTCGGGCAAGATCACCACCGGCGGGCGCTCCCGATACAGCGTCAGCCCATCGCACTCGTAGGCCGTGGTCTGCTCCACCCGGGTCAATATGCAGTGCGCCGGAACGTCGTGCGCAAGACTCGACAGCAGGCCGGCGAAGTCCGGCGCGCCACCTGGTGCTTGTTCTCGACGGGATGTATCCATGGTCATTGATGACTCGTTCATGGGGCTGGCGGCCGTGGCAGCACCTTCCCCGGATTGAGAATATCGCGCGGGTCGAGGGCGGCCTTGAGGGCCGCCATCACATCCAACGCATCCTGGCCGTGTTCTGCACGCATGAACACCTGTTTGTGCAAACCCACGCCATGCTCGCCAGTGCAGGTCCCTTGCATGGCGATGGCGCGCTCGACGAGCCGATGGTTCAATTGTTCGGATTCGGCCCATTCCCCCGGATCGTCTGGATCCAGGAGCATCAGGACGTGGAAATTCCCGTCCCCGACGTGCCCCACGATTGTATAAGGAAAACTCGCCTGGTCCAGTTCGGCGGCGGTCTGGCCGACGCACTCGGCCAGGCGCGAAATCGGCACGCACACGTCGGTGGTGCTGGCGCGGCAGCCCGGACGTAACTGCAGACCCGCGAAATAGGCGTTGTGCCGCGCCGTCCACAGGCGGTTGCGATCCTCGGGCCGCTCGGCCCACTCGAAATCCATGCCACCGTTCCCGCGGGTGACGTCCTGAACCTGGGCCGCCTGCTCGCGCACCGAAGCGGGGCTGCCGTGGAACTCGAACAACAGCAGGGGCGTCTCGCGCAGACTCAGATGGCTGTACCGATTGGTCGCGCGCACGGCGCCGGCGTCCATGAACTCGACGCGCGCCACCGGCACGCCGAGCTGGATGATCTCGATGACGCTGCGCACGGCCGCGTCCAGGCTGGGGAAATTGCAGATGGCGGCCGAGACGGCCTCGGGCAGAGGGTACAGGCGCACCGTGACCTCGACGATGATCCCCAGTGTCCCCTCGCTGCCCACGAACAAGCGGGTCAGGTCGTAGCCCGCAGAGGATTTGCGCGCCCGGTTCGCGGTCTGGATGACCCGGCCGTCGGCGGTCACGACCTTCAGCGACATGACGTTCTCGCGCATGGTGCCGTAGCGCACCGCGTTGGTGCCCGAAGCCCGGGTGGCCGACATGCCCCCCAGGCTGGCGTCGGCGCCTGGATCGATCGGGAAGAACAGGCCAGTATCGCGCAAAGCCTCATTGAGCTGCTTGCGCGTCACGCCGGCCTGGACCGCCGCCGTGAAATCCTCGGCATGGACCTCGAGGATCCCGTCCATGCCGGACAGATCGAGGCTGACGCCGCCCTGCACCGCCAGCAAGTGGCCTTCGAGGGAAGTGCCCGCGCCGTAGGGAATCAGGGGCACGCCATGCGCATGGCAGTGCCGTGCCGTCCAGACCACGTCGTCGATCGTCCGGGCGAACACCACGGCCTCGGGCGGCATCGGCGGATACGGCGATTCGTCGCGTCCGTGTTGCTCGCGCACCGAATAGGCGAGCGAACAGCGCTCGCCGAAATGCGTCTGCAAGGCGGCCAGGAATCCCTCCGGCACAGGCCGGGACCGCTGTTCGAAAATCAGGGTATCCATGTGTTTGTCCTATCGGATGCCGGCGGAATGGGTCAGGCGGCGTCGCCCACCGAGGCGGCGGCCAGGGCGGTGCGCCGGCCCACCACCGCCGCGGCCAGGCGCTCGAGCACCGTCACTGACGCATCCCAATCGATGCAGCCATCGGTGATGCTCTGACCATAGACCAGCGGTTGCCCCGGCACCAGATCCTGACGCCCGCCGACCAGATGGCTCTCGACCATGACGCCGAAGATCCGCTCGTCCCCCCCTTCGATCTGGCGCGAGATGTCCTCGATCACCAGCGGCTGACGGGTGTAGTCCTTGTTGCTGTTGGCATGGCTGGCGTCGATCATCAGCCGCGGCCGCATGCCCGCCTTTTCCAGCGCCTGCGAAGCCGCCTCGATGCTCTCGGCATCATAGTTGGGGCTCTTGCCGCCGCGCAGAATCATGTGGCAGTCCTCGTTGCCCACGGTGGACACGATGGCGGAATGGCCGCCCTTGGTCACCGACAGGAAGTAATGCGGCTGTGAGGCCGCCTTGATGGCATCCTGGGCGATACGGATGTTGCCATCCGTTCCGTTCTTGAAGCCCACCGGGCAGGACAGGCCCGAGGCGAGCTCGCGGTGCACTTGGCTCTCGGTCGTCCGCGCGCCGATCGCCCCCCAGGACACCAGGTCGGCAATGTACTGGGGCGTGATCATGTCCAGGAATTCGCTGCCCGCCGGCAAGCCCAGGCCGTTGATGTCGATCAGCAGTTCGCGCGCCGTGCGCAGGCCCTGGTTGATGTTGAAACTGCCGTCCAGGCCCGGGTCGTTGATCAACCCCTTCCAACCCACCGTGGTGCGCGGCTTTTCGAAGTAGACACGCATGATGATTTCCAACTCGCCCCTGAAGCGCTCGCGCTGCTCGGCCAGGCGCCGCGCATATTCGAGCCCGCTCGTCGGATTGTGGATCGAACACGGCCCGATCACCACCACCAGCCGGTCGTCCCGGCCCTGCAACACCTCGTGGATGACCCGCCGCGCATCGTAGACCCCCTTGGAGATCGCGGGCGTGCAGGGAAACTCGCGCATGATGTGGGCCGGAGGGGCGAGTTCCTTGATCTCGCGGATACGTAAATCGTCGGTATTGTGTGACACGGTCATGCTCCATCGGTTGCCGGATTCCGAGGCGGCACAAAAAAAGCCGCCTGGCTGCGCCGGCGGCTTTTTTGGGAATTTTGTTCGACTACTTTTTTGTACAACGATCCCCTTCCTCCACCAGCGGCTTTGGAAACATAAAAAAGTAAAAAAAATAGGGAACGGCGTACATGGAATCATCCTAGCACATTCGCGCCCGGATGCCAAACGGTGCCTCACGAGGCGCCGCCGATATTCAGCCCGCCATCGTTTCCTGGTGAATGATTTCCATGAAATTGATTCGTATAGAAATCATTCTATAATTGATCATTCGAAGAAGTATCATTTGATGTGAACACAGGAGACCCGCATGAACAATAAACGCAAACAACTCGTCCTGGGCCTGGCCGGCGCCTGCGTCATGAGCCTGGCCGGCACGTCGGCGGTCTCGGCCGATCTGGCTGAAATCCAGAAAAATGGCGTGCTGCGCGTCGCGGTCGCCAACGAAATCCCCTATGGGTACATGGATGTGAGCGGCGAGGCCAAAGGCGTCGGCCCGGACGTCGCCAAGCACATCGCCAAGGCGCTGGGCATCAAGAAGATCGAATGGACGACCACCAATTTCGGCTCGCTCATCCCCGGGCTGAAGGCCAAGCGCTACGATATGGTGGCCGCCGAGATGGCGATCCTGCCGCAGCGCTGCGAGCAGGTGCTGTTCTCGGAGCCCAACAGTTCGTATGGCGAGGGCCTGCTGGTCGCCAAGGGCAATCCCGAGAACATCCACAACTACGAAAGCTTCGCCCAATCCGGCCACAAGATCGCCATCATGGCGGGTGCCGATCAGCTCGAGATGCTGCAGGCGCTGAAGGTCCCCGATGCCCAAATCGTCACGATCGCCAACAACGCCGATGCCATCTCGACCGTATCGACCGGGCGCGCCGACGGCTATGCCGCCACCAGCCTTACCGTGGGCCAGCTTGCGGCCAAGAGCGACAAGGTCGAGGCCGCCAAGGATTTCAAGGACCCGGTGGTCGACGGCGCGCCGGTGCGCAGCTGGGGCGGTTTCACGTTCGACCAGAGCTCGACCGCGCTGCGCGATGCCGTGAACGCCGAGCTGGCACAGTTCAAGAAAACCCCGGCCTGGGGAAAAATCCTCAGCGGCTACGGCTTCTCGGCCGAGGACGCCAAAGGCTCCTTCACCAAGACCACCGCCCAGCTCTGCGCACAATGACCGTCCAAACCGCATGGACTGGATGGATTATGCCCGCCCGCTGCTGCAGGGCGCGCGCGTCACGATCGAGCTGACGTTATATTCCACGCTGCTGGGTGGGGTGTTTTCGTTTGCCTTCGGCATCGGCAGGCTGTCGACGCGCCGACTGCTGCGCTGGGGTTCGATCGCCCTGATCGAGGTCTTCCGGGGCACCTCCCTGCTGGTGCAATTGTTCTGGCTCTTCTTTGCGTTGCCGGTGGCTGGTGATTTGCTGGGACTGGATCTGCGCCTGTCGCCGGTCGTTGCCGGAACCCTCGCGCTTTCGCTGAACATCGGGGCCTACGGGGCCGAAGTGGTGCGCGGCGCCATTCAGGCCGTGCCGGCGGCCCAGCACGAAGCGGCCAAGGCGCTGGACTTCACACCGCGCCAGATCCTCTGGCGCATCGCCATTCCACAGGCGATCCCTGAAATGATGCCGAGCTTCTGCAACCTCACGATCCAGAACCTGAAAGACACCGCCCTGGTCTCGCTGATTGGCCTGGGCGATCTGGCGTTCCAGGCCGAGCGCATCCGCAATTTCACGCAGGACAGCGTCTCGCTCTACACCGTGCTGCTGCTCATGTACTTCGGCATGGCGCTCGTCCTGGCCGCATTCATGCGCATGCTCGAGCGCCACGCGGGGCGCTGGCGCCCACGGGGGACCTGAGCCATGCTGTTCGGCATCGAATGGAACACCGCCGATAACTGGACCTTCGCCTGGTCGATCCTGCCCATCCTGCTGCGCGGCATGGTGGTGACCATCCAGGCGACGCTGCTGGGATTCGCCGTGGCGGCCGTCCTGGGCCTGATCCTGGCCGGCCTCAAGAGCGTCCGCGCCCGGTGGATCGCCTGGCCGGCCCGAGTGTTCACGGAGTTCCTGCGGGACACGCCGCTGCTGGTCCAGCTGTTCTTTCTCTATTACGTGCTGCCGGAATACGGACTGGTCCTGCCGGCCTTCATGACTGGAGCTCTGGCCCTTGGCGCGCAATATAGCGCCTATACCTCGGAGGTCTACCGTGCCGGCCTGGAGTCCATCACGCACGGACAGACCGAGGCCGCCCGGGCCCTGGACATCTCGCCGCTGCGCACGTTCGGCGTCATTGTCCTGCCCCAGGCCCTGCCGCGCATCATCCCGGCTCTGGGCAACTACCTGGTATCGATCATGAAGGATGTGCCGGTGCTGTCGGTGGTGTCCATCCTGGAAATGCTCAACGTCGCCCGCATCATCGGAGACCGCAGCTTCAACTATATGGTGCCGTTGACCATGGTCGGCGCGCTCTACCTGATTCTGACTCTGGTCGCGTCGGCCGGCGTGCGCTATCTGGACGAGCGCCTGCCCAAACAAGGAATTCCCCTGCGATGAACGAAGCCATCATCACCATGGAAAAAATCGTCAAGCGCTTTGGCGAAGCCATCGTGCTGGACCACCTGGACTTCGAGGTCCGCAAGGGCGAGAAAGTCACGATCATCGGCCCCTCGGGATCGGGCAAGTCCACCGTGCTGCGCATCCTGATGACGCTCGAGACCATCGACGAGGGCATGATCCACGTGGCCGGCAAGCCCCTGTGGCACGAGTACCGGGGCGGGCGGCTGGTGCCCGCTGGCGAACCGCACCTGCGCGCCATGCGCAAGGAAATGGGCATGGTCTTTCAGCAATTCAACTTGTTCCCCCACATGACGGTGCTGCGCAACATCACCGAATCCCCCATCCACGTCCTTGGCCTGAGCAAGGCCGAGGCCCGCGAGCGTGCCCGCGAATACCTCGAACTGGTGGGCCTGTCGGACCATGCGGAGAAATTTCCCAGCCAGCTATCGGGCGGCCAGCAGCAGCGTGTCGCCATCGCCCGTGCGCTGGCCATGCGGCCCCATATCATGCTGTTTGACGAACCGACCTCGGCCCTCGACCCGGAATTGGTGGGCGAAGTGCTGACAGTGATCCAGCGGCTGGCCGAGGAGCACGACCTGACCATGCTGCTGGTGACCCATGAAATGGACTTCGCCCGGCGAATCTCGGATCGAGTCTGTTTCTTCGACAAGGGCACGATCGTCGAGCAGGCCCCGCCCGAAGAAATCTTCAGTACGCCACGCGAGGCGCGCACGCGCGAATTCCTCAAGGGCTTCATGGAGGCGCGCCAGTCTGGTTGAGCGCCCCGCCCCGCCGCGCGGGGCCGGTCCCCGGAGGAGTGCTCAAGCCACGTGGCTACAGGCCTCGCGCACGCGAAAGGGCCTTGGCGTCAGCGCCTCGGGGGCGCCGCGCGCGGCGATGTGCCGCGGCCGGGGCGGCATCCCGTGGAACGGCTCGACCAGCGCATTGTCCACGCTGTTGTAGACCATGAATACATTGTTGCGCGGCCACGGCGAGATATTTCCCGCCGAACCGTGCAAGACGTTGCAGTCGAAGAACACAACCGAGCCCGCGGGCGCCACCACCGCATGAATCCCGCCGCCATCGGCCAGCAGGCGCAGGCTGACCGGATCGGGCACGCCAAGATCCTGGCGGCGCAGGGACCGGCGATAGTTATCCTCGGGCGTTTCGCCCACGCACGACACGAACTGCCGATGCGATCCGGGGATGAGCATTAGCGGGCCATTGGCCGCCTCGTTGTCGCTCAGCAAGACGGAGCAACTGAGCGCGCGCATCGCCGGCATGCCGTCCTCGACGTGCCAGGTTTCGAAATCCGAGTGCCAATAGAACTCACGGCCCTCGAAGCCCGGCTTCATATTGGCGCGCGACTGGTGGATATAGACCTCGGAGCCCAGAATCTGACGCGCGACATCCAGCAGGCGCGGATCGCGCGGCAGATCGGCCAGCAGCCGGCCAGTCTCGTGGATCCGAAAGATCGAGCGCAAGGCTTGCCCGTCGGGCTCGCGGACGACCTCCTCGCCCGCTCCGATGACCGGGTCGCGGCCAAGCGCCTCCACCTCGTTGCACAAGGCCTCGACCTCGTCGGCCGCGAGGACCCCGGGCAGCACGACAAAACCGTCACGCTCGTAGGCCTGCAGCCGCTCGGGATCCAGGCCTCGGGCGTAGGCGCCGCCGCCATAGACCACTGGCTCCCGCCGCGAGAGCAGCCCGGCGCCGCGCCCGCGGCGCGACTCGTAATAGTCTTTCATGATGAGCTCCTCATCCGTGTTCCGCCCCGGCTGGCAGAGGATAGACGCCCCGGGCGTCGTGGACTTCGCGCCCGGTCAACGGGGGATTGAAGACGCAGATGACCCGCAGGGGCTCGCGCCCGCCCCGCAGCCAATGCTCGTCATGGTCATCCAATGCATAGACCACCCCCGGGCCCAGGGTGTACTTGCGGCCATCGGCAATGGTCTCGACCTCGCCATCGCCCTCGATGCACCAGACCGCCTCAAGATGATTGCGGTAGTGGATATGGGTCTCGGTCCCCGGGAGGATCACGGTCTCGTGAAACGAGAACCCCATGCCGTCGCGCGCGAGCAGCACACGGCGGCTGGTCCAGTTGGCGGTGATGATCTCGTCGACGGTACCCTCGATCTCGTTGACGTTCCGGACGATCATCGCACCCCTCCGGCGACCTTCAGCGAACGGGCGCGACGGCCCTGCTCGGCCAGGATCTCGGCGGTTGCGCGCTCGATGACCTCCAGCCCATGCTCGAGCTGCCGGCCTGGTATCGTCAGCGCCGGCAGGACCTTGAGCACCTCGTCGTTCGCGCCCGAGGTCTCGACCACCACCCCGAGTTCGAAGGCCCTGCGGGCGATCCGGGACGCCAGATCGCCGCCTGCCGGCGTGACCAGCCCCTGGATGAGGCCCCGGCCGCGCACGCTCAGGCCCGCATCCCGGTAGCTGTGGACGAGGTTCTCGAGCCAGTCGCGCACGATCACCTCTTTGGCAAAGATCCGCTCCTGGAACAGGGGATCGCTCCAGTAGGTCTCGAGGGCTTGGGCGGCCGTCACAAAGGCCAGATTGTTGCCCCGGAAGGTGCCGCTGTGCGCGCCTGGCTCCCAGATGTCCAGCTCGGGCTTGAACAGCGCCAGCGACATCGGCAACCCGAAGCCCGACAACGACTTGGACAAGGTCAGGATGTCGGGCGAAATCCCCGCCGCCTCGAAACTGAAGAACCCGCCGGTGCGGCCACAACCGACTTGGATGTCGTCGACGATCAGCAACATGTCGTACTGGCGGCACAGCCGCTCGAGTTCGCGCAGCCAACGTTGCGACGCCACATTGACGCCGCCTTCACCCTGCACGGTCTCGACGATCACGCCGGCCGGCAGATCCAGGCCGCTGCTGGTGTCGGCCAGCATGCGCTCGAGGTAGACGATGGTGTTGACGTCCGGCCCGAAGTAGCCGTCGTAGGGCATGAACGTGGTGTTGCTCAGCGCCATGCCGGCGGCCTTGCGGAATTTGCGGTTGGCGGTCGCCGCCAACGAGCCGCTCGACACGCCATGAAACCCATGTGTGAATGAGATCACGTTGTGCCGGCCCTTGACCTGGCGGGCCAGCTTGAGCGCGGCCTCGACGGCATTGGTGCCTGTCGGGCCGGTGAACTGCAAGGTATAGCGCAGGCCGCGCGGCTGGAGGATCAGCCGGTCGATGGTCTGGAGGAAGTATTTCTTTGCGCTGGTGGCCATATCCAGGCCATGCACCACGCCATCGGCATTCAGGTACTCGATCATGCGGTCCTTCAGGATCGCATTGTTGTGGCCATAATTGAGCGTACCCGCGCCACTGAAGAAATCGATGTAGCGCCTGCCGGATTCGTCGAACAGCTCCGACCCGCTGGCCTTGCTGAAAATCACCGGGAAAGACCGGACGTAGCCCCTGACCTCGGACTCCATCCGGTCAAAGATTTTTAAGTCCATGCGTATCTCCTTTCATTGTCTAGCAAACATGGCTCGCCGCCGCGTGAACGACGGGCCTCTCGAACGGGCCAATGCGCAGCAGCGGCTCCGCGCCATGGTCCGTCGCCTCGAACAATCCAGCGTCGAACAATGACGTCTCGGTCGCCGCCGCGCCCAGGCCCCGCGCCAGCCCGGCGAACATCCGCCGAGATGCCCGATTGCCCGGGCCGACCGTGGTCTCGATGTAGCGGACCCGCGACAGCGCCGCACGCCCGAGCAAGGCATGCAGCATCCGCCGTCCGAGCCCTTGGCCGCGGACGCGCGCGGCCACCGCCACCTGCCAGACGAACAGCGTGTCCGGCCGGCCGGGCGGCAGATAGCCGGTCACCAGGCCGGACAGGCCCTCGGCGTCCTCGGCGAGGATGCAGGTCTCGGGAAAATGTTCTGCGAGCAGCAGGTAGATATATGTGGAATTCGCGTCCAGCGGTGGGCAATCGCGCACCAGCCCGGACATGGAAGGGCCATCGGGGGGATGGGGCTCGCGCAGCCTCAAACCACCAGTCCCGATTCGGGCGCCACGCCGCCCCCGACCGGCACATCGAGCATGGGGGATTGAGGGTCGGCGGGTTGCCGGATGCCGGCGTCGGACTCCATCAAAGCCACCACGCGCTCGAGTGAGAGCGTAATCGTCGCCTGCTCGAGCTCGGGCAGAGCCTTGAGCGATTCAGAGAGCTTTTGCTGGAGCGGCGACGGCGTGTCGCGCGCGAGCTTGTGGCCGGCCTCGGTGGCGGTGATGAACACGATCCGCCGATCCTCGCGGCCGCGTTCCCGCACGATCAAACCCTTGTCCTCGAGGCGGTCGAGAATACCGACCACCGTGCTGGCGCTGACATGGACCTCGCGACTGATCGCCGTGGCGGTCAACGGGCCATGCTGGATGATGGTGCGCAGGCACACGAGCTGGGGTCCGGTGATGTGGCTGCACGCCGCAAGCTGGCGGGAATGCAGCGCCACGGAACGGGTGATGCGGCGCAAGGCCCGCAAAATGCGCAAATCGTAATCCTGCTGCGTATCGACCTCTGTACTCATATCCTGCCCGCCGAAATATCCATGATCAAAAGAGACGCCAATGCGCGTTGGCCCGAAAATCTCGACCGAAGCCCGAGCATCCCTCGAAGGAAGTCGGGCCCCATCGTTAATGGGTAGTCGCGAAAGAATCAATTTCTATTGAAATGATAAGCCTACGAATCATGTGGGTCAAGCAAGTAAGCGACACGACAAAAACACCGGGCCCGCCAACAGGCGGGCCCGAAAGCGCCACGAGGCGGGGTCCCTCAGGCCGTGCCGCCGACCGTCAGGCCGTCCATGCGCAGGGTCGGCATCCCCACACCGACCGGCACGCTCTGCCCCTCTTTGCCGCAGGTCCCCACCCCGCTGTCGAGTTGCAGGTCGTCGCCGATGAGCGAGATCCGGCTCATCGCCGCGGGCCCGCTGCCGATCAGCGTGGCGCCCTTGACCGGATACGCGATCTTGCCGTTCTCGATCATGTAGGCCTCGGAGGCCGAAAACACGAACTTGCCGCTCGTGATGTCGACCTGTCCACCACCGAAATTGACGGCGTACAAGCCGCGCTCAACCGAGGCGATGATGTCCTGTGGCGAGGTATTTCCAGCCAGCATATAGGTATTGGTCATGCGCGGCATCGGCAGGTGGGCATAGGACTCGCGGCGTCCGTTGCCGGTGGGGGCCTGCCCCATCAGGCGCGCGTTGAGCGAATCCTGCATATAGCCCTTGAGAATCCCATCCTCGATCAGCACGTTGCGCTGTGTCGGATGGCCCTCGTCGTCCACGTTCAGCGAACCACGCCGGTCCGCCAGCGTGCCGTCGTCCACCACCGTGACCCCGCGCGAGGCCACGCGCTCGCCGATCCGCCCCGAAAACACGCTGGAGCCCTTGCGATTGAAGTCCCCCTCGAGACCGTGGCCAACGGCCTCGTGCAGCAGAATGCCCGGCCAGCCCGACCCCAGGACGACCGTCATCTGCCCGGCGGGTGCGGGCCTCGCCTCCAGATTCACCCTGGCCTCGTGGACGGCGCGACGCACATACTCCTTGAGGATCTCGTCCGTAAAGTAGGCCAGGCCGGTGCGCCCGCCGCCGCCGCCGCTGCCCATCTCGCGGCGGCCCTGGCGCTCGGCGATCACCGTGACCGACAGGCGCACCAGCGGACGCACATCGGCGACCAGGCGGCCGTCGCTGCCCGCCACCAGAATCACGTCGTATTCGGCGGCCAGGCCCGCCATCACCTGAATCACCTCGGGATCGGCGGCGCGCGCCATGCGTTCGACGCGCTCGAGCAAGGCGACCTTGTCGGGCGCCGAGAGCGAATCGACCGGATTGACCGGCGCGTACAGACGCTGGCGGCCATCGGGGACGCCTTCGATGCGCCGGCGCCCGGCCCCCTGGCGCGCGATGGTGCGCACCGCGCGGGCCGAGGACATCAATGCGGCTTCGGACAGGCTGTCCGAATAGGCAAACGCCGTTTTCTCGCCGCTGACCGCACGTACCCCCACGCCCTGGTCGATCGAAAAACTGCCGGTCTTGACGATGCCTTCCTCGAGGCTCCAGCCTTCGCTGCAGCTATATTGAAAATACAGGTCGGCATAATCGACCCTGTGCGCATGGATCTCGGACAAGGCCCGCGCCAGATGCGACTCGTCCAGCCCCCAAGGCTCAAGGAGCAGCGATCGCGCGGTGGCCAGCGATTCCATGTCCGGTTCTATCAGCTTCATATTCTTCCTTTGTTCGTGGCAATCACATCACGCGGTGGCGCAGGGCCGGCAGGGACTCGCGCACCTGCTCGAGGCGGCGGGCCTCGAGTACACCGGCGACGACGCCCTCGCCCTCGGGCAAGCATTCGAGAATCTCGCCCCAGGGGTCGATCAACATGGAATGGCCCCAGGTCCTGCGGCCGCTTTCGTGTTTGCCGCCCTGGGCGCTGGCCAGCACGTAGCACTGATTCTCGATCGCCCGCGCGCGCAGCAATACCTCCCAGTGTACAGAACCCGTGGTATAGGTAAAAGCCGCCGGCAAAACCATCAGCCGCACATCCCCCTGGGCACGAAAAAACTCGGGGAAACGCAGGTCGTAGCAAATCCCCAGGCCCACGCGGCCGAACGGCGACTCAAAGACCGGCGGTGCATTCTCACCGGGCCGGATGGTCGCCGATTCATCATAGGACTCGGCCTCCCGCCGAAAACCGAATAAATGAATCTTGTCGTAGCGCATGCAAACCTCGCCATCGGGCCCAAACACCAGGCACGCATTGTAGATGCGGCCGGCATCGGGACTTTGCAAGGGCAACGTCCCTCCAAGCAGCCAAATGCCGTGGCGGCGCGCCTGCGCCGCCAGGAACTCCTGAATCGGCCCCCGGCCTGGCCGCTCGGCGGCGTCGATCTTGTCCGTATCGCGCCTGCCCATCAGACAAAAATATTCAGGCAAGGCCACCAGCCGCGCGCCGCCGGCGGCCGCGCGTGCAATCAGGGCGTCCGCGCGCTCGAGATTGGCCTCTACGGCAAACCCCGACACCATTTGAACCGCGGCCACCGCAAAACGCCGATCTTCCTCGTTCATGCCATTTTCCATCAAAACCGACCACACAAAAAAACCCGTTGAAACTTCCAAATACATTACAAGAATGCCACAATCCATTAATAATGAATTAAAATCCGCTTTCGCATTCTATTATCCGCTTTCAACCACAACCAATACGGAAAACATAATGGCCCGTGCTAGCTATTCCACACAAAAGCTCAAACTCGAAAAAGAAATCACCAAACTCCAAAAGCAGATGCAAAACCTGCAAAGCAAACAACGGGCTCCCGTGATCGCCTCCATCGTCCGCTCGATGCGCGAATACGATATCAGTCTCGAGGAAATCACCGCTGCCCTGGGCCGCCGATCCGGTGGCCGGCCAGCGGCCCAGGGCGGCACCCGCAAGGCTGCGGCGAAAACCACCAAGCGCGTCATCGCCCCGAAATACCGCCACCCGGAAACCCAGGCAACCTGGACCGGTCGGGGCAAGGCGCCGCGCTGGATCACCGATGCCGAAGCACAGGGCCAATCCCGCGACACCTTCCTGATCCAGCAGTAAGGATTCCCCGGGACACGTCGGCGCGCCGGCTCGCCGCCCGACTGTCCAGAGGATGCCAAGACGACGGTCTGCCCGAGGCGCCTCAGCCGTCCATTGGATATTCGACCTCGATCACCTGGGCATTATGCCCGGGGAAACGGTCGAATATCGCGCGCGCCAAATACGGCATGACCACCGTCAGGTTGTCGGACTGTCCGAGACTGACTGCGGTGGCGCGATAGACCTCCCGGCCTTGCTGTCGACGATCCTTGATCGTCACTGTCAGAGTATGGCGATACAAGTCCACGGGCACGCTCTCGACCGGCGGGCCGAACGCCCATCCGCCCCAGGGGCGGTACATGCCGGCATAAGGTCCGTGAAATCCGTAAGGACCGCCCGGATAATAAAAAGGATCGACCGGCCGCGAAATCCAGGCGCGCGTCATCGGGCTGCCATAATCCATCCGCAGATCAAAGCGCGCATCCGCCTCCTGGCGGGCCTCGACGAGGCCGGTCACACCGATGGCCGCGCGTATCATGTCCGCATAGGCTTGGAATTGCAGATCGTTTTTCTCGTCATCCCCGGTCAGGACGCGGTAATGCGCACCGGCGGCATCGGCCGGCCATTGCTGATAGCGCGTGACCTCGGCCGAGAACGTGGACGCGCATCCGCCCAGCGCAATCATTCCCAACACCGCCACGCCCGCACGCAGGAACCGCGCACAGCGGGACATGCCTGCCTGGACCATATACCGCACCTCATCCACGACCGCCCGGCGCCGCGGGCCACAGGCCTTCATCATAGAGCTTGCGGCGACTGCGCGGAACCCCGTGGTTGCACACCGATACACCGGCGACGACGACGGCGCGTGCGCACTACAATGGAGGCCCTGCCGCACACCGCCCCCAAGCCTCCGCCATGCGTACCGACTCCATCCAGACCATCCATCGCCTCGACTACACACCATACCCCTACCGCCTGCCCGAGGTGAGCCTCGAGTTCGACCTGGACCCCGAACGCACTCTGGTGCGCTCGACACTGCGATTCGAGCCGGCCGAGGGCCTCGAGGGGCACGCACTGGAGCTCTACGGCGAGGATCTGGAACTCGTCTCCATCATGCTCGATGGCCGTGCGCTCTCGGCCGGCGACTACACCCTCAATGACCACACCCTGACGCTGCGACCACCCGCGGGCCGCTCCTTCACGTTGGTCGTGACCAGCGCCTGCCGGCCCGCTGCCAATACCAGCCTGATGGGCCTGTATGTCTCGGGCGGGAAACTATTCACCCAGTGCGAGGCGCAGGGCTTTCGGCGCATCACCTGGTTTCCGGACCGCCCGGACGTCATGGCCCGCTATCACGTCACGCTGCGCGCGCAGCCCGGCCCCTTTCCACTGCTGCTATCAAACGGCAATCTGATCGCCCAGCGCACCCTGGGCGATGGCCGCCACCAGGCCATCTGGGAGGATCCCCACCCCAAGCCGTCCTATCTGTTCGCCCTGGTGGCGGGCGACTTCGACTGCCTCGAGCGCATCGAGACCACGCGCAGTGGCAAGCCCGCCACCTTGCAGGTCTATAGCGACCGCGGCTGCGGCGAACAGACCCGCTGGGCGCTGGACTGCCTGGCGCACGCCATGCGCTGGGACGAGCAGCGCTTCGGCCTCGAACTCGACCTGGACCGGTTCATGGTCGTCGCGGCCCGCGATTTCAACATGGGAGCCATGGAAAACAAGGGGCTGAACATTTTCAACGCCGCCTACGTCATGGCCGACCCGGACACCGCCACCGATGCGGCCTACCGCGGCATCGAAGCGGTGATCGGCCATGAATACTTCCACAACTGGACCGGCAACCGCGTCACTTGCCGCGACTGGTTCCAGCTTTCCCTCAAAGAGGGCCTGACCGTCTTCCGCGACCAGGAATTCTCCGCCGACATGATGGCCCTTGGCCTGCCGGACCGCGAGGCGGCCAGCGCTCGCGCAGTCAAGCGTATCGACGACGTCACGACCTTGCGCATCGCCCAGTTCCCGGAGGACGCCGGCCCGATGGCACACCCCATCCGCCCCGACAGTTATCAGGAGATCGCCAACTTCTACACGGCCACGGTCTACGAAAAGGGCGCGGAGGTCATCCGCATGCAGCACACCCTGCTGGGCGAGGCCGGCTTTCGCGCGGGGCTGGACGAATATTTCCGGCGCCACGATGGCCAGGCCGTCACCTGCGACGACTTTGTCGATGCCATGGAATCGGTCTACCGCCGGCTACATCCCCGAGAGGATTTCTCGGTATTCCGCCGCTGGTATTCACAAGCAGGCACGCCCCGCGTACAGGTACGGATCGACCACGACGCGACGGCGCAGACTTGCCGCATCACGCTGAGCCAGCGCTGCGACCCCGTGGGGCTCGAGGCGCGCCAGGCCCCGGCCGCGTCCAAGCCGCCCCTGCACATCCCCTTTGCGATCGGCTTGCTCGACCCGGACGGCGAGCCCATCCGGATCGAATGGGAAGGCGAACTGCGCGACACCCTCCTGCTGGAGCTGCGCGAAGCCTCCCGGACCTGGGTGCTGCCCGGCATCGCGCGGCGGCCCGTGGTCTCGCTGCTGCGCAATTTCTCGGCGCCGGTGATCATCGAGGCCGAACGTCCCGACGCCGAGCTCGCGCTGTTGGCACGCCAGGACACGGATCCATTCGCCCGCTGGGAGGCGGGCCAGGAACTCGCCCGGCGCCACCTGCTCGCCTGCGTCGCCGCTTTCCAGGGCGGCCATCCGCCCCCCGCAACTGACCCTCTGCTCGAGACCTGGCGCGCGGCCTTGGCCGACACGGAGCTGACCCCGGCCTACCAGGCGCGGCTGCTCGCCCTGCCCTCGCCCAAGGAAATCCTCGAACTCACCCAGCCCATGGACCCCCAGGCCACCGTCCGGGCCTGGACACACATGCAGCGGGCGCTGGGTGCCGGACTGGCGCAGACTTGGCGCGCAGTCCACGACCGCAATGCCGACGACGACGGCCCCTATCGACCCGATCCCGCCTCCGCCGGGCGCCGGTCGCTGCGCAACCTGGCTCTCGCCTACCTGGTGGCCGCACGAGCCGGGGACGGACGCGAAAGAGCACTCGCGCAATATCGGGACGCGCGCAACATGACCGAGCGCATGGGCGCACTGACCGCCCTGCTGAGCCAGGACGACGAGGATTCCGCGGCCAAGGCCATCCTCGATGACTTCCATATGCGCTGGCGGCACGACCCCCTGGTCGTCGACCGCTGGTTCGCGGTCCAGGCAACCGCACCCTCCTGCGACGTCGCGCGGGTGCGCGCGCTGATGGCCCATCCAGACTTCTCTCTGCGCAACCCGAACCGGGCCCGATCGCTGCTCTTTCGCTATTGCATGGATAATCTCAAGGGCCTGCACACGCCCGCCGGCTACGCATTTTGGGCCGAGCAGGTCCTCGCGCTCGACCAGATCAACCCTGAAATCGCCGCCCGCCTCGCGCGCGGGCTCGACAACTGGGCCCGCTACGCACCGTATGCCCGCGAGGCCATGCGCGAGGCACTGCGCCGGGTCCACGGCGCGCCGGGCCTGTCACGCAATGTCGAGGAAATCGTCTCCAAGGCCCTGAACGTCTGACGGCAACCATACCGGCTTATCATCCACACCTATCAATGGGGGAAGCACCTTGAAATTCAAATCCCTGACCCAGTACCTGGTCGAACAGCAGCGTGAGCACCAGGCCGTCTCCGCCGAGGTCCGCCTGCTCATCGAAACCGTGTCGCGCGCCTGCAAGGCCATCAGCCATGCCGTCAGCAAGGGCGCGCTGGGCGGCGTGCTCGGCAGCCTGGGCACCGAGAACGTCCAGGGTGAGGTCCAAAAGAAACTCGACGTGCTCTCCAACGAGATCCTGCTCGAAGCCAATGAATGGGGCGGCAACCTGGCCGCCATGGCCTCGGAGGAAATGCAGACCATCCACCGCATCCCCAACCACTACCCCAAGGGCCAGAACCTGCTGCTGTTCGATCCGCTGGACGGCTCCTCGAACATCGACGTGAACGTCTCCATCGGCACGATCTTCTCGGTCCTCCAGGCTCCGCACGAGGCTGCGGGCCGCGAGATCTCCGAGGAGGACTTCCTGCAATCCGGGACACGCCAGGTGGCGGCGGGCTATGCGGTCTACGGCCCGCAAACCATGCTGGTGCTGACCGTGGGCGCCGGTGTCGTGGGTTTCACGCTGGACCGCGAGATGGGATCGTGGCTGCTGACGCACGACGATATCCGCATCCCCGAGGACACGGCCGAATTCGCCATCAATATGTCGAACATGCGCCACTGGGAGGCGCCGGTGCGCCGCTACATCGACGAGTGCCTGCAGGGCGAAAACGGCCCGCTGGCCAAGAACTACAACATGCGCTGGATCGCCTCGATGGTGGCCGACGTGCACCGCATCCTCACGCGCGGCGGGGTCTTCATGTATCCGCGCGATGCCCGATCCTCGGGCCGCAAGGGCAAGCTGCGCCTGATGTACGAGGCCAACCCTATGAGCTATATCGTCGAGCAGGCGGGCGGCGCCGCCACCGACGGCGATATGCGCATCCTCGAGCTGCAGCCCGAGCAGCTGCACCAGCGCACCGGCGTGATCCTGGGGTCGCGCAACGAGGTCGAGCGCCTGCGGCGCTACCACCAGGAGCCATAGAGCCCATCACTCGAGCGTGAGGACGGTCGCCCCGGTCGTGCGCCGCTCGGCCAGAGCGCGATGCGCCTGGGCGACGTCCTCGAGGGCGAAGCGCTGGCCGATGGTCACCTGGATGTGGCCGCCCGCGACCTGCTCGAACAGGTCCGCGGCGGCGTCCTGCATGGCCTGGGCGGTCGCGACATGGGTGCCCAATATGGGCCGCGTCACAAACAGCGAGCCCTTGGCCGCCAGCACCCCGAGATTGACGCCCTCGACCGGCCCCGAGGCATTGCCGAAACTGACCAGCAGGCCCCGCGGCTGCAAACAATCGAGGGACACCGCCCAGGTGCTCTTGCCCACGCCATCGTAGACCACCGGCACCTTGCGCCCCTCAGTGAGTTCCAGCACGCGTGCGGCGACATCCTCGCGCGTATAGTCGATGACCTCCCAGGCGCCGTTCGCGCGGGCCAGGGCCGCCTTCTCGGGGGTGGAGGCCGTGCCGATCAGACGCACGCCCAAGGCTCGGGCCCACTGGCAGGCGATCAGGCCGACCCCTCCAGCCGCGGCATGAAAGACGATGGTCTCGCCGCCCTGCAGGCGAAAGGTCTGGCGAAAGAGGTACTGGACGGTCAGGCCCTTGAGCATCAGCGCCGCCGCCTGCTCAAATCCGACCGAGTCCGGAATCGCCACCACACGGTCCGCCGGCACGTTGCGCAGCTCGGCATACGCCCCGATCGGGCTCTGGCCATAGGCGACCCGATGGCCCACGCGCAGATGGCGCACCTCGGCGCCCACGGCCTCGACCACCCCGGCGGCCTCGTAGCCCAGGCCATGCGGCAGGGGGTTGGGATATAGGCCGGTGCGACAGTAGAGGTCGATGAAATTCAGCCCGATCGCCTTCTGCCGTATCCTGACCTCATGGCTGGCGGGCTCCGGGACCGGCTCGCTCACAATTTCCATGACCTCGGGGCCGCCATGCGCCCGAACCAGGATCTTTCTGCTGTACTGCATCTCGATCTCCTCGATGCGCGATCATGCGCCGAACCATTGCTTCCATAGACCGCATTAGACTATCACGAAGCCCCGCCAGACCTGGTGCGCCATTTTCGCCATGCGCGACACCGCCCCGGCCGCCACCCGAAACCGCGTTCGGAACAGCGCCCGCGGCTGAAACCACGCAGCCTCACGGCGCGCGCGCTGCCAGAAGCGGGCGCAACGGTTAAAATCAAGCCTACACCTGATGAACCGATTGAAAGACTGACGCTATGGCCGGACACAGTAAGTGGGCAAACATCCAGCATCGCAAGGGGCGCCAGGACGCCAAACGCGGCAAACTCTGGACCAAAATCATCCGTGAGGTCACCGTCGCCGCCCGCGCGGGCGGCGCGGACCCGGACACCAATCCGCGTCTGCGGCTGGCCTGGGACAAGGCCACGGCGGCGAACATGCCCAAAGACAACATCCTGCGCGCCATCCAGCGCGGTGCAGGGGGTGCCGACGACGCCAACTACGAGGAAATCCGCTACGAGGGCTACGGCGCGGGCGGCGCGGCCGTGCTGATCGACTGCATGACCGACAACCGCCAACGCACTGTATCCGAGGTGCGCCACACGCTGACCAAGCACGGCGGCAACCTGGGCCAGGATGGCTGCGTCTCGTTCATGTTCAAGCACTGCGGGCAATTCCTGTTCGCGCCCGGCACCTCCGAAGAGCAGGTCATGGAAGTCGCCCTCGAGGCCGGTGCCGAGGACGTCCAGGCGGACGACGAGGGCGTGATCGAGGTGATCTGCGAGCCTGGCCTGTATGCGGCGGTCAAGACCGCCTTCGAGGCCGCGGGCCTGACGCCCGAGGTCCAGGGCGTCGTGATGAAAGCCCTCAGCGAGGTCGAGCTCGCGCCCGAGGACTCCGAGCGCATGCAAAGGCTGATCGACACCCTCGAGGGCCTGGACGACGTCCAGGAGGTCTTCACCACCGCCATTCTGGACGAAGCCGAATGAAGCTCCTGGTCATCGGCGCGGGGGGCCGCGAACACGCCCTCGCCTGGCGCCTGGCTCAATCGCCGCGCATCCAGACGGTCTACGTGGCGCCGGGCAACGGCGGCACCGGCGGCGCCTCACAGCTCCAGAACGTCGACCTCCGAGACACCGCGGACTTGATCGAGTTCGCCCGCCGCGAAAAGATCGCCTTCACCGTCGTGGGGCCCGAGGCGCCCTTGGCCACGGGCATCGTCGACGCCTTCCGGACGGCGGGCCTGCGCATCTTCGGTCCGACCCGCGAGGCGGCCCAGCTCGAGAGCTCCAAGGACTACGCCAAGGCCTTCATGCAGCGCCACGGAATCCCCACCGCCGCCTACGAAACCTTCACCGACCCCGCCGCCGCCAAAGCCTACATCCTCGGCCGAGGGGCGCCGATCGTCGTCAAGGCCGATGGCCTGGCGGCGGGCAAGGGTGTCGTCGTCGCCACCACGCTCGACGAGGCGACCACGGCGGTGGACCACATGCTGGGCGACGGCAGCCTCGGTGCGGCCGGCGCGCGCGTGGTCGTCGAGGACTTCCTCGAGGGCGAGGAGGCCAGCTTCATCGTCATGTGCGACGGGCATCACGTCCTCGCACTGGCCACCAGCCAGGACCACAAACGCCTGCGCGACGGCGACCAGGGGCCTAACACGGGCGGCATGGGCGCTTATTCGCCCGCCCCCATCGTCACGCCCGCGCTGCACAATCGCATCATGCGCGAGGTCATCCTGCCAACGACACAAGGCATGGCGCGCGACGGCATCCCCTACACCGGCTTTCTATACGCCGGCCTGATGATCGGGCCCGGCGCCGACGCCTCGCGCAGCCTGCGCGTCCTGGAATACAACTGCCGACTGGGCGATCCCGAAGCCCAACCCATCATGATGCGCATCAAGAACGACCTCACGGCCGTCTTCGAGCACGCGCTATCGGGCACCCTGGACCAGGCCTCGATCGACTGGGACCGCCGCACGGCGCTGGGCGTGGTGCTCGCGGCCCGAGGCTATCCGGAGGCCCCGAGCAGGGGCACCCCCATCACTCGCCTCGCCCCCGACACCGAGGCGCGCATGACCTTCCACGCCGGCACCGAGCGGCGCGATGGCACGCTGGTCACCAGCGGCGGACGGGTGCTGTGTGTGACCGTCCTCGCGGATTCGATCCGGCGCGCCCAGCAGGCCGCCTATGATGCGGTATCCGAAACCGTCTTCGAGGGTCGCCAGTTCCGTGGCGACATCGGTTGGCGCGCCCTACCGGCCGCCAAACCCTGAGCACCCGGGGAAAGCCATGCTCATACCGACGAACCGCGTCCACGACGCCTTCACCAGCCTGCAGGCCCATATCGTCCAATCGCTCGAGACCCTGGAGGGCGGGCCTTTCGGGCACGATGCCTGGACCCGGCCCGAGGGAGGCGGGGGCCTGACGCGCTACCTCGAGGGCGGGCAGGTCTTCGAGCGCGCCGCCGTGCTCTTCAGCCACGTCCGGGGCAAGACACTGCCGCCCTCGGCCAGCGCCCACCGCCCCGGCCTGGCCGGCCGCGCCTGGGAGGCCATGGGCGTCTCGATGGTGCTCCATCCACGCAACCCGCACGTGCCCACCACGCACATGAACGTGCGCCTGTTCGTCGCCCACGGCGCCGATGGCGCCGACGACGTCTTCTGGTTCGGCGGCGGCCTGGACCTGACCCCCTACTATCCCGTCGAGGCCGATGCCCGCCACTTTCACCGGGTCTGCCGCGACGCGGTGGCGCCCTTCGGCGAGGACAAGTATCCAGCGTACAAGGCCTGGTGCGACGATTATTTTCTGTTGCGCCACCGCCGCGAGACCCGAGGCGTGGGGGGGCTGTTCTTCGACGACCTCGATGCCCCCGACTTCGAGACCTGCTTCGCCCTGACGCGGGCCGTGGGCGAATGCTTCGTACCGGCCTACGTCCCCATCGTCGAACGCCGCAAGGACACCCACTACACCCAGGCGCAGCGGGACTTCCAGGCCTACCGCCGGGGCCGCTACGTCGAATTCAACCTGGTCTACGACCGAGGCACGCTGTTTGGCCTGCAGTCCGGGGGGCGCACCGAGTCGATCCTGCTGTCGATGCCGCCCATTGCCCAATGGCGCTACGACTGGACACCGGAGCCCGGCAGCCCCGAGGCCGCCCTCGCCGATTATCTCAAGCCCCGGGAATGGGTGTAGTGCCGCGGATCGGGCTCTTGGGCGGCAGCTTCGACCCCGTCCATCGCGCGCACGTCGCGCTGGCGCGCGCGGCCCTCGATGCACTGGCTCTGGACCGCGTCGAGCTGATCCCCGCCCATCGACCCTGGCAACGCGGCACGCTCGGCGCCGAGCCCGCCCATCGCCTGCGCATGCTCGAAATCGCCTGCCAAGGCGATCCACGCCTGTCGGCCAATCCGGTCGAGCTGCAGCGCTCGGGCCCGACCTATACCATCGATACCCTCGAAGGCCTGCCGCCACAAGCCCAATACACCTGGATCCTGGGTGCCGACCAGTTGACGAATTTCTGCACCTGGCACCGTTGGCAAGACATCATCGAACGCGTCCATCTCGCCGTCGCGCAACGCCCGGGAGCGGACGACACGCCGCCGCCCGAGCTTGCCGAGGCGCTGGCCGAGGGCCAGGGCGAGCTTCTGCGTATTCCCTTCGTCCGCCTGGCGATCAGCGCGACCGATATCCGGCACGCGCTGCGCACCGGCCTGCCCGTCGATGATATGCTGGACCCGAACGTGCTCGAATACATTCGGACGCACCACCTCTACTCCGATCCGGCGGCTTCCCTGGATCCCAAGCACTCCCTATGAATATCCAAAAACAGCAACGCATCGTCATCGACGCCCTCGAGGACATCAAGGCCCAGGACATCAAGGTCTACAACACCACCGAGCTCACGAGCCTGTTCGACCGGGTCGTCATCGCCAGCGGTTCGTCCAATCGCCAGACGCGCGCCATCGCCAGTCATGTCGCCGACCAGGCACGGCGCCACGGCATCGAGGTGATCGCCTGCGAGGGCGAGGAGTCCGGCGAGTGGGTGCTGATCGACCTGGGCGATATCGTCGTGCATTGCATGCAGCCGGCGATCCGCGCGTACTACAACCTCGAGGAAATCTGGGGCGCCAAGCCCGTCCGGGTCAAGCTCCTGCCCCAGGGGCCCGCTCAGGCGATGCTCGAGGACTAGGGATGCGAATCCAGGTGCTGGCCGTGGGCGTGCGCATGCCGGCATGGGTGCAGGAGGCCTGGAAGGACTACGCAAAGCGCCTGCCCCACGACTGCGCACTCGAACTCATCGAAATCAAGCCCGAACCCCGGATCTCCGGCAAAACGCCGGCCCAGCTCATGCAGGCCGAGGCCCTGCGCATCGAGGCCGCCGCGCCCGCCCAGGCCTGGCGCGTCGTGCTCGACGAGCATGGCCGCGACCTCGACACCATGACGCTTGCGCGGCACCTCGAATCCTGGCGAGGCGCCGGCAGGGACGTGGCCTTCCTGATCGGCGGGCCGGACGGGCTGGACCCCGCCCTGAAGCAACGCGGGCACCAGACGATCCGGCTCTCTTCGCTGACTCTGCCGCATCCGATGGTGCGGGTCCTGCTGGCCGAGCAGATCTACCGCGCCTGGGCCATACTGGCCGGGCACCCCTACCACCGCGCCTGAACAGAGGCCCGCCATGAACGCCCGCCGCCGTACCAAAATCGTCGCCACTCTCGGCCCCGCCAGTTCGTCCGCACAGCGCATCGAGGCCCTGATCCTCGCCGGAATGGATGTGGCCCGCCTGAATTTTTCCCATGGCTCCGCTGCCGACCACCGCGAACGCGTCCGCCTGGTGCGCGAGATCGCCGAACGCCTCGGGCGACATATCGCCATCATGGGCGACCTGCAAGGCCCCAAGATCCGCATCGCCCGTTTCACGGGAGGCATGATCACCTTGCGCGCCGGCGATCCGTTCACACTGTCCACGCGCCATGACCCCGCCGCCGGGACCCCGCGCATCGTCGGCATCGACTATCCCCCGCTGGTGAGCGACTGCGCGCCCGGCGACGAATTGCTGCTCGATGACGGACGCGTGATCCTGCGGGTCGACCGGGTCGAGGACGACCGCGTCCACACCACGATCACGGTCGGTGGACCGCTGTCCGACAACAAGGGCATCAACCGCCGCGGCGGCGGCATCTCGGCCCCCAGCCTGACGGACAAGGACCGCGAAGACATCCGCCTGGCCGCCGAGCTCGACCTGGATTATGTGGCCGTTTCATTTCCGCGCGCCGGCACCGATATCGACCAGGCGCGCAGCCTGGTCCGGGCCGCTGGCAGCCAGGCTTGGATCATCGCCAAGATCGAACGGGCCGAGGCCGTCGACGATGACGAGGCGCTCGATGGCCTGATCCGCGCCAGCGATGGGGTGATGGTCGCCCGCGGAGACCTCGGGGTGGAAATCGGCGACGCGCGCCTCGCCGGTATCCAGAAACGCATCATCCAGCACGCGCGGACCTTGAACAAACTCGTGATCACCGCCACCCAGATGATGGAATCCATGATCGCCAGCCCCCTGCCCACGCGCGCAGAGGTGTCCGACGTGGCCAATGCCGTGCTGGACTACACCGACGCCGTCATGCTCTCGGCCGAAAGCGCCTCGGGCCAATATCCGGTCGAGGCCGTCGAGGCCATGGCCAGAGTCTGCCTCGGCGCCGAAAAAGAACCCACCAGCACGCGCTCGCACCACCGGCTCGGCGAGACCTTCAGTCGCTGCGACGAAACCATCGCCCTGGCGACCATGTACGCCGCCAACCACTTTCCCGGCATCAAGGCCATCATCAGCCTCACCGAAAGCGGACACACGCCGCTCATCATGTCGCGCATCCGCTCGGGCGTGCCCATCCACTGCTACACGCGCCACGTCGCCACCCAGCGGCGCGCCGCTCTGTTCCGCGGCGTCTACCCCGAGGCCTTCGATGCCGCCGCCCTGCCGCCCGCCGAGGTCAGCGAGGCCGCCATCGGCATCCTGCGCGCCCGCGGCCTGCTCCAGACCGGCGACTGGATCATCCTCACCAAGGGCGACTTCTACAGCGACAGCGGCGGCACCAACGGCCTCAAGATTCTGCGCGTTCCTTGACCCGGCACGGATATCTTTTGTAGATTTATCCCATGACCTCTCCACCACTGTATCTTGCCTCGGCCAGCCCGAGGCGTCGGGAAATCCTCGACCAGCTCGGGATTCCCCACCAGGTCTTGCACGTTCCGGCGCCAGAGGGCGAGGACGAGCCGCAATGGCCGGGAGAGGCAGCCGCCGACTACGTGCGCCGCACGGCCCGGGAAAAGGCCGAGCGCGCCGTCCGGTGGCTGGCGGACCCGGATCGGCCCGAGGGCCTCCCATCGCCCGGCGAGGCGCTCATCCTCGCCGCGGATACGACCGTCATCCTCGACGGTGAGGTCCTGGGCAAGCCGCGCGACCTGGCCGACGCCGCGTCGATGCTCGCACGCCTCTCGGGCCGGCCCCACCACGTCCACACCGCCGTCGCCCTGGCTGCTCACGGCCGCATCCTGGAAAGTCTGAGTGTGAGCGAAGTCCAATTCACGCGGCTCTCGCCCCACGATATCCAGGCGTATTGCGCGACCGGAGAGCCCCTGGGAAAGGCGGGCGCCTATGGCATCCAAGGGCGCGCGGGCCGCTTCGTGCAGCATTTGTCGGGCAGCTACACAGGGGTGATGGGCCTGCCGGCATACGAAATCGCCGAACTCCTGAAACAGGCAAGGGATAACCCTTGAATCATTCGCATTCGCTTGACCAGTATTCGCCCAGCGCATTAGGATCGCGGTACCCCTTACATATTCCTGTAAGGTTGGGGTGATGGCCATGGCGGCATGGCATGGCCACCGTTGCAAGTATCTTCACTCTCAAAAAAGGTATTGCAAATGGTCAATCAAGCCGGCGACGGCACGTCGCCACAGATCGCGCCTGAGATCTCGAGCCTGAACTTACCTCCGGCCACCTATCGTGACCTCCCGGAGCCTCTCCCGCTCAAGAAAGTCATCGGGCCCAGTGTGCTGTTGCTGGCGGGCTCGATCGGGTCAGGTGAATTCGTCCTATGGCCATACATTTCGACCCAGACCGGGCTCGCGCTGGTGTGGCTCGCAACCATCGGGATTCTCACACAGTACTACCTGAACATGGAGATCACCCGCTACACCCTGGCGACGGGGGAAACGGCGGTCACCGGGTTCACGCGGCTATGGAAACCCTGGAGCTGGCTGTTCATCATCATGGCGGTCATCCCATGGATGTGGCCGGGGTGGGCCACCGGCAGTTCGACGGCCTTGACCTACGCCTTCGGGCTCTCAAACGGTGCCGTGATACCGATCACGATCGCTTCGCTGGTCCTGATCGGCATCGTGCTGACCGTCTCCCCGGTGGTCTACAAGACCGTGGAAAAAATCCAGTTCTTCCTGGTGGCCCTGATCCTGGTGTTCATGCTCTACATGATCTTCGGCCTGCTGAATGGATCGAGCTGGACGGCGTTGCTGGCGGGCTTCACCACCGAGATCCCCAAGATCCCGAGTGCGATCGGCTCGATTCCCACCGCGCTGCTGCTGGGCGCCATCGCCTTCGCCGGCGCCGGCGGGGTGATGAACCTGGCCCAGTCAAACTGGGTCCGCGACAAGGGCCTGGGGATGGGCGCGCACCTGCCCAAGATCGTCTCCCCAATCACGGGGCAGGAAACCACCAGCGCCTCGATCGGGTATTTCTTCCCGCAGGATGAGGCCAACATGCGGCGCTGGCAGGGCTGGTGGCGCGTCGCCGACCGCGAACAATTCATCACCTTCTTCGTGCTCGGCCTGATCGCCATCCTGCTCTTCATGATGCTGGCCTTCACCTACGTGGGCGTCGGCGGCACCGCCCAGAACTTCGACTTTGTACGGCTGTTGGGCGAGAGCCTGAACGCGAAGGTCGGTACCTGGGCGGGCCCCGCCTTCTGGTTCACCGGCGTGGCCGTGCTGCTGTCCACCAACCTCACCGTGGTCGACATGATCGGCCGGATCGTGGCCGATATCGTCAAAGCCAATTGGCTGCGCGACAGCCATGCCTGGACCGAAAGCCGCCTGTACTTCCTTGTGGTCTGGCTGATGGTGATCTTCGGCTCGGTCATCCTGCTGGCCGGTGTCAGCCAGCCGCTTGTGCTGCTGGTCATCGCCTCGGCACTCAATGGCCTGGTGATGTTCGTGTACTCGGTGCTGTTGATCAAGCTGAACCGCGGCATGCTGCCCAAGGCCATCGGCTTGGGCGGGGTGCGCTACGTGGCGGTGATGTGGGCCGTGGTTTTCTACGGCGGATTCTCGATCTATCTGATCATCACGCAGTTCGGCAAGCTCTTCTGAGCAAGCGCTTCGGAACAAGGGCGCACGCGCCGCCCATAAAAAAACCCCCGCAAGGTTTATTTTGCGGGGGTTTTGCATCAGAGCCTGACGATGACCTACTTTCACAGAT